>JBIKVI010000141.1:0-10957 GCA_044356935.1 Silvanigrellaceae bacterium
CTATCCCCCTGGGAGTCTTGCAAAGCGATGCCGAAGGAAACGTCCTTTCTCCCTACAGCAAATTCGCCGAAGTCCTGCTTGGGCGCGCAACCCTCGCTGGTGCGAAGCTGTTCGACGTGTTGTTCAAGCCCGCATGGGAAGGTATGGCGATCGAGGAGCGCGAGAAGGCGATGAACGTGCTCAATTGCCTCGGCTTCTCGGAGATTCAATTCGATCTCGCCAAAGACGATCTCTTGTCGCGCGTGCGTTTACCCGCTGAAGGCGGACTTCCGGAGCATCAACGCGTCCTCGGTGTTCGCTATGAGCCCATCGTCCATGCCGGCAGACTGGACGGTCTCCTGGTTATTCTTGACGACCGCACCGAGCTCGAGAAACTCAATGCCGAGAAAGCCAAGCGGCGCTCCAAGGATGCTTTCCTGGGCGAGTGTTTTTGTGAACTCCGGGCTCTTGATTCTAGCGTACGCGAGACGGTGATTTCTGACATCCAAGGATTCGTCGCCGACATGGCACGCACGAGCCGAGCCCGTGAAGTTCTGAACCTGTTTCGGGCCATCCACAGCGTGAAGGGAACAGCGCGTATAGCCGGGCTGGAGACTCTCAAGAGCGTAGCTCACGCAGTCGAATCCGACTTCCTGACGGGCCGCACGTCCGCCGGTGAAGTCGACTGGGATCGTCTCTTGCCAAAACTCCTGGAACTCTCCGAAATCTTCGCGCAATACCAGAAGGTCAACGTCGGCGTCGACGCAATTGTGACTGCGGAGAACTCTCGAGCCGCGGACGCTCCGCGGGTCGAAGGGCGCAAGGTAGCAGCCTGGGAGCAGGTCTTTTCGCAGACGGTTCAAAAGACGGCCTTGCAGGTCGGCAAATCCGTTCGATTCGAGTTCCAGTGCGACTCCTTCTCTTTGAGCGATGCCAGGTGGCGACTTTTGCGCGAGGCACTGCTGCACATCTTGAACAATGCCGTCGACCACGGCGCAGAGGCGACTCTCGAAGAGCGCGTCAAACAGGGCAAACCTAAAGAAACAACGGTTCGGCTCGAGATACATAGGCGCGACAATGGTGGCGTGGAAGTTCTCGTCGAAGATGACGGAAAGGGATTCGATCGTGATCGGATCCTTGCCAAGGCCGTTGTCCAGGGCTTGATCACAAGAGACGTGGTTTGCGACCTGACCGAAGAGGCCACACTTGCACTGCTACTCAAGCCCGGCTTTTCGACTCGGGACACCGCCACAGAAGTCAGTGGGCGGGGCGTCGGACTCGACGTGGTCCGCCAGATCGTCGAACAGCTTGGCGGGTACTTGAGCCTGTCCAGGCGACAACCTTGGGGCAGCCGATTTAAAATCACCCTCAACGGGGAATGAGGCATGGCGAAGATTCGGATCGTCTACCCTACCAACGTGCTCGTCGCGAGCCAGAAAGTGACTTTGGGCGCGATGGTTGTTGAAACATGACGCATCACCTCGTCCGTCTCGCGGGTCAACGTTTTACCGTAGCAAGATCGGGGTCAGGGTCGGGGTCGGGATGTGTCCTCAAGGGTCCCATCTTAGGAAACATCGACTTTACGCGTTACCATGATCTCTTTGTGGGCTGCCACGAGATCTCGTTGCGCGAAGTCTCTCTGGTGAGCTGGGTGGGACTCGAACGCTTCTTGTCCTTCCTTCAAGGGCTCGGTGCAAACACGGACACGCGCCTGACAGACGTAACCTGGAACGTGCTGATGCCTCTGAGTTGCTGGCGGAAGGAGTTTCGTCGCGTCCGCATATTGTCGGTCGAAGTGGCCCTGTATTCCATCAACGAGTCAAAAACGGTCCGCCGTTGGAGCAGCGTTTCCGACCTTGTGGAGCGAATCCAAAATCGGACTTTCAATAGCGAGACATCCTCCTTGCGCGCCCTTGGAGCATTCGAGATTCTGCTCAAGGACGAACTGGACTCCGTAAATTTGAGGGTCCACCAAGACATCCGAGACAACCCGGACAGCGAGCCGCACTTCTGGTTTCTGCTCTCGGCCTTCGTCAAATGCGTGGTTGACCTGTCGAAGGTTCAGGTCGAGAGCATGGCTGTCGGTGCTCTCACCTCTGTTCAAGAGCTCATGGTACGTCTCGAGTCGGCGGCCGCGGCCATCCAAACGCTTCCGGGCGCTGAGCCCCTTGTTTTGCCTCAGCGAGAAGCCTTGCTTGAAGAGATCGCCGCAAAGCATCAGGAGCTTATCGATGCCCTGACAGATGTGAGTGAGCGTATGGGAATGGTCCTACTTCGCTATCAGGCTGAGGCCCGAGGAATCGCGGCACTGCCAGAAACAACGAGCGTCCTTTCGGAACTGAAATCGATTGTCGACTCCATGCATGCCTTCACTTCCAAAGCCGACGCATTCGGCTCCGAAGTCTTTGCCGCCATCGTGCCGCTCTCTGTGGGAGATGCGCTCAAAAAGGCGCTCTCGCTCGTCAACGCGGGCAACTACATTCAGGATCTCGGGGGGCGGTTGACGGATGCCTTTTTCGTTGGGGATCCCTTCGCCGCAGAGTCGTGGGAAACTCTGGAACCCGAACTCATGAAGGAATGCGATGTGGTCGATGCCGCAGTCATGAACCTCATCGTCGAGATCCAAGGCTTCGACGCCGTTCGTCAGGTTATCGAAAAGCGTGCCAAAGAAACAGATCTGTGGCGCCAGAGTCTGAACGGCCCAGAAGAGTTCTTGGGAGCTCGCGAAAAAGTCCTGGCGACGGTGTCCGCCAAGCTCGTGACCGAGCAAGAGCGAAAGGCATTCGAACTTTACTTTGCGCACCTGACGTCGTTCAGTTCGGCAGCCGTTGACACAAGCGACGTGACGTTCTTCTGATGTTTTGATCGCTGTCGGGATACCATCGACCCGCCACAGGAGCCTTCGCGAGCAGGTCTTCAACCTCCTTTACAGGACTCACCTGGCGAGATAAGAGGTGCCATCGGTTCGCAGTTCAACGCGTCGCCGTCTGTGGGGCTACAGGCCGGCATGAACACGGTGCTCTAGGAACCGCTCCAGGGCAAAGGGCTGTCCACCGCGCTCTACGCCTTGCAACTTGAAGTCCTTGCGAAGCAGGGTGTTCGAGGCATCTTTGGCGGCACTGCCCAGCCCGGGGTGCTTGCCCTTTCCAAACGCATGGGCCGTGTCGCGAGGCAAGTTCACATGCGGCGTGGCGCGAATCCGTTTCCGCCATCGCACTTCGAGGCATACCTATCGGCGGACGTGTTTCGCTAACCGGGGCCCGCTCCGCAAATGACTCAAATTCAATACAATCGCTGTTTTCAGGATGCGGGACGCTCGCGTTGCGATGCGCGTCGTATAACAATCTCAGGTTGAAAGGATCTTGCGCGGGGGCGACGCCTCTCCTTTGCGCGTAACCGCGTCTCTGCTTCCTCAGTTGCTTCGACTTCTGCGAGCGCGTTGGCTGCGGTGATCGCCTTGGTGAACTCCGGGGACTTCAAATTCGCCTTGGATCGAAGGCGCCAAAAGGCTTTCTCCAAGTCGACCAGGACGCCGCGTTCTCGAAGGACTTGCTCCAACTCGGAAACGGACAGTTGGACGGCGAGGGTGGACGCGACGATGTTCGCCATGACCCTGGCTGACTCCGCCGGGGGCGCGGGTCGCAACTTTTGAAGGAAACTCCGGACGACTCCAGGGCGGTTGACGACCGTGTCGTTGGTGAACCGAACGACCGCGATCCCAAGTTCCGCCGCCTTTGCTTCGAGTTCGACGTCCTTCTTCTCTTTTCCCGGGTTTAAGTGGCTGTGTCCGTCGATCTCGATGATCAGACCGCAACAGTCCTTCGTTCGCCCAGGAACGCGTAACCCAGCAACTTGGACACCAACGAGGATAAAGTCGGGCCAACGGGTTCCAAGAACCAGTTTGACGTAGGGCTGAACCAGAGAGCCCGGGAAAACCTTTCTGTCTCCGAAGGCGTGTCGAAGACCTGAAACCTTGGATTGAAGTTCCAGCATCATCCGCATGACGTCTCGTTCTTCTGGGGTCATCTGGACCGCACTCAAGGTCGACTTTTGAAGGCGTCGTTGGATGGACGTGTAGGTTTCCCAGAGAAGGGCGTCTGGCGCATCGGGAAGACGCAACCCCTCTGTTCTCAGGTGCTCGACCCAACGGAATCCCGCGACCCACTCTCTCAAGAAGACCCGAAAGGGCTTCGACTTCACCCAGGCTCGGTCGTGTTTCTTCGCCTCTCCGCTCAGCCTCCTCGGACTGCTCGTCGGTTCCTTCCCGTCGCCCCCTTCAGCGAGTTCCACTTCCGCCAAGAGAGGGCGCCGACGTCCCTTGCGGTGGCTGGGCGAGTTCGGTGATGGACTGGACGAGCGAGTGGATGGGTTGTGGGCGCGCATCCCCCCTGGGGAAACCTTGGATTTCATGGGTATCCTTTCGATATTGTGGAGTTTATGTGGACTCCACTAGGTCGTTTGTCATGAACCTTGCACGTCGCTCAGGTCCCCTCGTGGTGAAGGATGATCGCGCGCTGGGCGAGACATCAACGGCGACAGATCGCGGCGTCCGTGTTAGGTCAGGGGCTGGGGGTAAAGCACATGAAATCAAAACACTTCAGCGCCGACGGACGTCGCGGACGGCTACCTTGGCGGTCAGCCCGCGCTTTTCGGAAAGAGGGTTTCGGTCCGGTTCATCCTGGACTCGCTCGCCGAGGGACTGACGGCGGACGAGGTGGCGACGGACTTCGATCTTCCTCTGGACGCCGTGAAAGAGGCGATCACGTTCGCCGCCGACTTGGTCGCGCGGAAGGCGGTATGAAGATCCTCGTCGACCACAACGTCCGACAAGGGGTGTTCCGGGTTCTTCACGAATTTGGACACGAGGCGGAAACCGCACAGCACAACGGACTCGAAAGCCTGTCCAACGGGACGCTGTCCGCCGAAGCCCCGAGAGACCTACCTCGACCGATTCCGCGACGGGCTCCGCGAGAATCCGCTGCGCCCTATTCCCGGTTGCGTCGTCCACTGGCCCTAGCCATCCATTGAGAAAGACATAAGGAAAGAACTGGTCTCGTTGGTTTCACCTCGCGCTTTTCCGGCGCCTGTCTCCGAGAGTTTTTTGGAAAAACCAGTAACAGATTTACTTTAAATCAACGTAACGTGGGTTTAATGTCGGTTTTCATTTCTAACCGTCGCGCTAGGACCCCACCGGCATCGATTTCGCCTACAATGCCTCGATTGGAAGAGGGACAGCAGGGCGATCCTGTCACGGTATGCGTTCGGCGCGCGGGAGATGTCGCCCCGCGCGCGTGCGGGGACTCACGAGGAATCGTCCTCTTCGCGAGGACTGATGCGCGTTAACGGACACGCGACGCCCGCACCATTCGTCGCCATGAAGTTGCCATGATGTTGCGTGGGGGCGTGGCGCGAAGTCGTCTTCTCGGGCAACGTCGAGGAGTGGCCGTCGTTCTCCCACGTCGAGGTAACAACACGTGATCACCATGACGCGTATTCTGCGAGGGTGCGTCCTGGCCTTCGTCTTCCCGTTCGGTTTCGCGGCCGGCGCGATTTGCGGGGCGCTGGCCTTCGCTCCCGTCACACCAACGCGCGTGGGCGTGAGGAACCTGCGCTCCCGGCTCGGCGCTGGGCCCCTGAGCGCGCGCGTCTTGCTCGCACGGGTCTACTTCCAGTATGCCTGTTACTTCACCGAGATTGTGGTTCTGTGGCCCCTGGGCCTGCTCGAGAACTTTGGTGAGGCCGAACTGGGAGTGTTCCTGCGTGGCGTGAAGGAACGGCACTCATTGCCCGGGAACCGCGGGGTCATGTGTCTCGGCGCGCACTTCGGGAACATCGAGGCCCTGGGCATGGCCTTGAAGTGGGCATACGCGGACGCGGGTCTCAAGCCCTTCTACGTGCTCGCGAAGCCTTCGAAGTCGGCCCTGCTCGAAGGCGTCTTCGCACGGATGCGCCAGGGGCGCGGTTTCCTGGTGATGAGCACCGGAGGCCCCCGGTTCAAGGACGAATTGCGCCAGACCGCCGCCTCGGGATTCGGGCTCGCGCTCCTGGCCGATCAGAAGCCGCGAAAAGGGGGCGTGTTCGTTCCTTTCTTTGGGACCGAAGCCGCTTTCCCTGAAAAGGGGGTGACCCTGGGCATAGAGCAGGGGATGGCCGTGGTGTACGTGACGCACCGGCGCGTGGGCCTTGGACGCTTCGAGCTCGTCTTCAGCGAAGGTCCTAACGAGCACCTTCTTCGCAACGAAGTCGACGGTGAGGCCGTAAGTGCCTCCGATGTCGAACGCACGCTCGCCGCGTACGCCGTGTGGCTCGAAGACACCATCCGCGGCACGCCGTGGATGTGGTCGTGGGACTACGGGAAGTGGTCGCGCCGCAAGGACAAGGCGAGTGTGGAAGAAGGCTCGGTGGCCCAAGCGTCTTGAGCCGACCTCGTGCCGTCGATCCGAGATGCAACGATGACCCTACGTTACCCGTAATTCTGATGTTGCTCGGCGAACTGGATTTAGACCTGTATCTTGAGGCCGGCCACATGACACAGGCCGGCCATGGCTTCTCTTATGTCAACCCAGGAGGCGCTCTGAATTGGAACAGCGCCTCGCGCTTTCTCCTTAGGAACTCGCCCGCGTCGTACAAGCGCTACCGCCCCGAGTAACACATCTGATCATCGATGAAGTCCGAAAGGTCACAGCACTCCTGGACTTCGGACACAAGCTCACCGAGGAACGCGCGCGCGTTTCTTTTTGTTGTAACGGGTTCCAGCGCAGGAAAATTGAATCGTGGCGGTGCCAATCTCCTCGCGGGACGCGCAGTGGTTCGCAAACTGTTCCCTATTTCAGAAGCGGAGCTCAAAGAGGACTACGATCTGGATTCCACGCTGCGCTGGGGGACCCTCTCTCGCATCGTCACGCAATCGAACGACGCGCGCGATGACGAACTCCGCGCCTACGCATCCACTTATCTGAAAGAAAATATCGTCAGCGAGCAGCTCATCCGCAAAATCGATCCGTTCCGCCGTTTCCTCCAAGTCGCCGCGCAGATGAACGGGAAAATCCTTAACTTGTCGCTGTCGCGTAATCGGATAGTGAAAATGGTCGAGGCTGGTCGGTTCGCGGGGCTCGAAGGGAGAATTCGTCCGCTCGAGGCGCTTGGTGTTTCTTCTCTGTTACCAAGCGCTGAAGGAACAATTGCAGCTAGGGTTGAACCACAATGAGAATAGATCGGTCCGGCCTCAACGCCAAGGTCGAGGTCAGGCCGTTGAAGACTACCGTCCCGCCGGACTCGCCCCTTCCTGAATCGGCGGCTTCCCCAATGTCCAACGGCTTACTGAAGGCACGGGAATCAAGGAGATCTTGGCCCCAGAGTTGCCGTCGGAAAGCGTTCTTGCGTTTCGAGTCGTCGAGGAATCGGGGTTCATTGACGCGAGCGTGGCCGTAACCAATCGACAGTCGAACTCCAGAACGTGGGCGGGTAGCCCCGCCCTGGAGCTCCGTCTACTCCCGGATACTGCATGGAGTGTCCTGCATCCGGGAAAGTTTGAACTGAAACATCTGTGTTCGGTGCGAGACGCCAGCTTTGGCAGACAAACCGGCCGATGCAAAATGAAGCCCAAAAAAGACTCGTCGCATATAGCTCCAATCCAAGCCCTGACTACTAGGAGCAGGAGGGGGGGTGACCGCTGGGCGCACCTATTGTTTCTTCGTTGTTACTACCAACCGAAGGAACAAATGCAACCGGAACCAAATCACAATGAGCATAGATCGCTCGGGCCTCGCCGCCAAGGTCGAGGCTCTACCGCTGCAAATGATCGTTGACCACTTCAATCCAGGCGTACTACGGCATGCTCGAGGACACGCTGGTCGGATCCTTCCTGGAAAGCTTGCACGATTCGTTCCGAAAGCGTCTAAGGCCGGATCAGGTCCCCATATTCAGCGGAATACACACTCAAGTAAGACCGGCGAGGGGGTTGGACGCTGAAGTCAGGCTCAAACCAGAGAGCCCATGGGAAGTTTCGAGACGATGTTCCCTTGGGTGTCTCTGGAGAGCAAACTAGGAGCAGCGGAAACTGGCGATTCAACACGCAGCAGTGTGGAAAGAGATGCTGCCACCATGGCAATGTTCAGATGAACGGGCACAGCGGATTCCGGAAGCTTGACGGGCGCACCTTCTCCCCAGGTACCAGGGTAGGTTGGCGTTGTGGGATTCGTTCTGCGAATGTCGCCTATCACCAGAGGGCCTTTTACCTGCCCCGAAAAAATGGAAACGTTGGCCCCGTGAAATCCGTGGTCGGAACCTAAACCTGTGGCACGAGGCGTGCGTCCAAACTCGCTGGCAAGCTGGATGACAGTGTCGTTCCAGGTTCCTGCGGTTTTGCAAGTTTCCACGAGTTCGAGCAGGCAGCTCGCCACGGCAAGGTGGAATCGGGAGTTAATCAGTACGCTCGCAGCAGTGCCGCATTGGTGCTCGTCAAAATTTTGAACGAAGGCGACTCCACCTACGTTCAGGCCCTCTATTGGAGGAATGTTTGCCGTCACGGAGTCCGAGAGATTTTCGGAGAGTAGGAACTCGGTCATGGCGAAAGTGGCGGCAGCGCGGTCCATTTGAGGGCGAAATCCGCTGGCAGGCGAGAACAGTGTGCGCGCGTCGCCTGTGGGAAGAACGAATCCTTGCCCGTTGGGACTCATTTGACCTGGGCCGCCCACGAGGACGGGTTTGTCATCGACGCCGGGCAGGACGAGACTCTGGCTTAAAGCCGCGTCTGTGAGAGACTTGTACTTCGCGAACAGGGCTGGCCACCTTTCGGTGAGAGCTGTGATATCGCGCTCAACCATTTTCCCTGCCTGATTCCAAGTCGATTCCAAAATTCCGTGCTTAGCGTAGTTACCTTTGGAAGCTGTATGGAAGGCGGCGAGCGTCTCGTGAACAGCCTCGCGCACGGCGGTTTCTTTCACGGGAGCATTCGATTCGGGCAAAGTATAAGGTGCCAAGAAGGGCGCTATGATGTTCGTTGATGCTGCCGCGGGAACGTTCACTGTCGATAGAGGCACTGCGTCGGCTGCAGAGCCCAGCGGCAAAGGAACCCCAATAGGGTTAATGTTTACCGCCGCAAATGGCTTTGAAGTCCCTATGGCTGACATTGCCGCAACACCATAACGCGCGCTCAAGGGCAGCTGATGATACTGCCAAGCTATGTTGTGATCGGGATTGCCCGTATCGAGACCTCGAATACTGAGCATGTTTTGTAACAGGGGATTGAGGGGACGGGTTCCGCCACCTGGCTTCGCAACGGGGACGCTCCACAGGCGCGGTACGAAGATTCCTTCCATAGGGACGGGGACCCAGGTGGGTATTGTGTAAGTGTTGGCCCCCGGAGCGGTGAGGAAACCGTTGGCCACTTGAGGATTGCCCACCCGCCCTGGGTTTTGCCCTCTGGGGTTGAGAAACAGGTCAAATGTCCAGCGCGGCGGAGCCATGTAAGTGTAGAGGCTGACGAGTCGTACGCGTGTCTGTTGCTGAGCGAGAGCTTCCCCAGACAAGCGCGTGTATCGCCCCTGCAACGCGGACAAAAATGTGCCAAGGGGCGTCGCTGCGACAGCCGAACCTCCCATGAGGGCAATCCACTCGCGTCGCGTCCAGCCATTTAGGTCCTTCATGTTTACTTTCCTTTCCCTTCAATTTGGTTCGAAATCGCTGAATCCGTAGTGAGGCAAGCTCAAAATTCTTTCCACAAGCTTCGCGAGGTTCTTGTCGGCTTTTAGCTGGTCGGCAAGCGCGCGGACGTGGGGAGAGTGACGAGACGAGCCAGACAGGACGCGTTCCACACTCACGCCAATGAAGTACTCGTAATATCTGGCTGCAAAACATGAGTAGAAATCGTCTTGTGTCAGCAGCGCGGCTCCCAGAGCGTCCATGTTAGCTACGGGCGAGTTCACAACCCGGTCAGAACGGTCGCGGTAAATAAACCGACCAGTGGCAGGGCGTTGTGCGTAAAGGGGATCTTCTCTGTCCGTCCATACGGCGGGGTGAGCTGGTTCCGTTGCGGCAGTGAATATGAGCGTTTCGGGAGGATGGTCGAGGAGGTTTTTGAAAGGTATTTCTGCGGCGCGCACGAGCCCAGCCAGGGGGTCCATGGTGGCGTGGCAGCTCGTGCACACCTCAGTCGATCGGAATGTCGTGGGGCTTTGTGCATTGACGAACATCGATACGTCTGCCGGCCTCAGTACGGGAAGGGAGCGGCACAACAGATCTTGCACAACCGAGCGCGACCACTTGCGCGGAACGTTAACGGCTCCGTCTTTTTTCATGGTTCGAGAAATCTGAGCGTTCATCTGGATATAGGTTCCGTTACCTAGGATGCCTCCGCCAAGGGAAACATAGGGTCGCAAGGTGCCGGTGGTTGGCGCCGAAAGCGGGGGCTGGTTCGGGGGAGGGTTGCTTGCTTGCGTCCAAGTAAACGACCAGGTTTTGTTGGTGGGTTCGATTTTCAAGCCTTCGAGCGCACCGCGGTCGGCAAAGCGCATTTCAGGAGAAGTCCAGCGGGGCCCTGTTGGATGCACAAAGGAGGGGAGTGTGTGATTAAAGCCTGCACCCTCCGCCGGTTCACGAACCGTCCGCAGAGGCGTCAAGTAATCGTTTCCTTGGACCACGCTCGTCAGGTTAGCCGTGGGCGAAAGGAGAGCCCGAGTGAAATAAGATGCCGGATTCGTGGGGTCGAAAATCGCGCGTGTTCTCCTCTCGCGACCAAAAACATCGAGAACAGGAAAATCTTTGATGGCGAGCCACGAAGCGTGCAGGGCATGGAATGTTCGCAAGACAGCTCGTCCTTCATCAGCGCCCGCAGGATCGAGAACGAGATCCAAAGAGCCCGGAGTACGGATTGCTAGGCGTCCTTTGGCAAACGTCTGTAAACACGCATCCAATGGTTTCTTCATACCGGACGCGACTAACTTCCAATTCTCGGAGCGCGGATTTGGGCGCGTCTGCG
>JBIKVI010000018.1:0-25306 GCA_044356935.1 Silvanigrellaceae bacterium
AGTGGGCTCAGTTCCTTTGTCGAGTTCACATGCGAGCGCAATTCGAACTGGGGGTGCTGACACGCGGCCGATGCCACCGCAGCCCAGCGGTCTGCCGTCGGCCGGCCTTGCGATTTGAGCCTCGAAGCCAAACCCGTCAGGGCCTGAAGTTCAATGGGACGAAGTTGGTAACCAGGAAGAAACAACCCCATCAGGGTGCCAATCTTGGCAGGCTCCTCAGGGAGTGCAGCGGCCGAACCTTCACCAAAACCAAATGCCAAACCAAGGAGGTTGTTAACGGAGCCGGGCTCAGACGCGAGATTCTCGCAGGCCGTGCGAATGACGGCTGGGCGCATGGGATTTGCCGCGGGCGTCATGGGGGCGAGCGGGCTGGAACCAGGGCTGGAACAGTTTCCGGTTTCCAAGTCGTGGGCAAGGCAAGGAAACCCAAAAACAGCCGGCCTGTCGAAAGGGGTGACTCCCATGCTGACGAATCGGTTGCGAGTGGCAGGGCTGCCGTCCCAGAAAAGGCTTTCGAGGGTAGAAGCGAGAGCGACACGTGTTGAGAAAAGGGGACCGGGGTCACGCACAGGAACAAGCGGAATGACCGACGCGAAATTGAAATCGAGGGCTGCAGCAATCTTATCGATATCTTCGCTTGGCAAACTGCGAAGGTTCGCCATGGTCGGCTGGGTGTTGATTGCCGTGCGGATCTCCGCAGCGCTTCGTTTGCGTTTCGTTGAGTTTTCGACGTCGCGATGGCACAGCTGGCAATGTTGCGCATAAAGTTGGATGCCCCTGGCAACCGCCGGAGGGAACTCAGAGGGGGGTTGAGGCCCAGGGGCTGGGGCAGGATGCACGGGGACAACGGGCGGAGGCTGCACAGGGCGCACATCAGCGTCCCCCGGTGGACGCGTGGGCTTCCCGGGCAACGGACCTGGCTTGTTGATTTCGCCTGGCACGTCACCAGGTCGTCCCACCACTTTTGCTGCAGGGTGATCGTTGCGACCGCACCCAGTGCTAATGAAAATCGCTACTGACGCCGCGAGAAAAGAGAACAGAGAAGGCCTCGAGAATGTACCCAGAGATCCCTCGAAAGGTCTCACTTTTTTTCGCATAAAGCCCCCCAACTAATCTGCTTTGCAATCAACATTATCAATATGTTTGTGATCGGTATTTCAAAAGATAAACTTGAGGTGTATTGATGCTTATAGCTAGCCACTGTTCGTAACGATGATTGTTTCGTTACGAAGAATTGGTAAGAATAGGTGACTATTGCACTGCTTGATTTTAACCAAACTGCTGTTATTGATTGGTTTTATTTTTAAAATAAAAGTTATTACAAGCACTGCCGATAAGAGAAGGAAGCTGGATGGAAAATCCTTCCTTTCAGGCTCACTTTCTTTCGGAGGTTCCTACCTCCCTCCCTCTCTCTCCCTTTCGGCTCCAACCCAAAGCGGTTCAGGGCGACGTGCGCTACAAACCTGCAGATGTGCGGAATCCCCGGACTGGTCGTCGTCTCCAGACCGCCTTTGACGAATACGTTTTTTAGGTCGAAGAGCCTGCGCCTTTTTCGGTCCCCCGTCGACCCGACCACGCCCGAGGGGATCGCGGTGTTCGAAGGTATCGTACGCAGAAAGACAGCCATCCTTCGCCTCACTGGCGTGAGGGCGGATCGCTCGGCGCTCGCCTTCCTTCGGTTCCTGATCCTTCGAGGTCAATTCTGGTCGAGGGGCTTCCTTCTTGGCCTATGGGAAGGAACCTCCGGAACGCTTCACCCCGGTTCTCGCAAAGCGACCGGAAGCGTCTCCACGTTTCCGCGCCACGGAAGTGCGCCGAGTGGACCTTTAAGGGTTCACGTTAAGTCCTGAAAAAGTCCTTTCTTTCGAGGTCGGTACGTTGCTGCCTGGGGAAGCGGAATTGTAAATCCATCGGACGTCGGAATCGGGTTGGATGTAACACGATTGGCCCAGGGGCATGGCAAGGCTTCGGGCTTCGGGGTACGAAACCGTCTTCGAAAAGTTGCAGAAGAAGTGTGCCGCCGTGTCCGCTTTCACCTTGAGGCCGCCTTCTGAAGGAAACACGTGAACTGTCGTGAGAGGGCTCCCCGTGCCAAAGGTGCTTTCCACAGCGCTTGCACCGACGAACGCTGCACCGTTAATAGCTGCCTGGCCGCGTGCAATGAAAGAATGACGCACGCCAAGTGACGACGCGGCGCTTCTGTCATTGAGAGTGACAAGGAACTCGGTGGGTGCCGCGTCGGCGATGCGGGTCTTGATAGTCACGGCGTCACCGGCCGTGGTTGCTATCGTCTTGTATTTTTCTATGGGGGATAGGTCTCGGGTTGAAACCACAATACTCTGACGCGCCGTCGAAACGAAGACGCACGTTTCCGGGTCGAAGCACTTGCACGTGTCCGTGCTGCCCGAGAACTTGAAGCTCACGCTCTCAATGAAACCTTTGGCGCTAAAGACAACTGCCTCTGGGCTCGGTGTTTCTCCAGCGGGAAGCTGCACGGTATCCGCTTGCACACCGTTTGCATACTGCACGGTTGCAAGGAGCTCAGGAGCTTCGAAGCCGCGCCATTCAAAATAGAACTCGCGAGATCCCGACGTAGAGAGTTTAACAGGCTGCCTCAAGGAATCTACGAAGTCGGCAATAGACTCCTGATCCAATTGGATTCGGAAAGAGGGATCGTCGGCCTTCAACGCGCGCGCATTGGAACTTATGGAAAGGGCGCGGCTCGTGCCTTCGCGGCGGACAGTGATTACAGAGGTCTCAGGCTCTTGTGCCATTGCTGGCTGCGCCATGACCACTGCCACTGCGACGGCAAGAAGTTTGGTGTTTCGCGAGAAATTCATGACGGGCTCCTGTGAATGGGACGGAAGACGAGCGGACTTGCTCGCCTAGGTCGGGTTTAACGCCTGAGCGCGCTAAAGGCCGTGTCCTAGAATCTCACTGGCTTGACAGCAGGGCCTATGCTCCGTACTTGCCAGGCGGGACCCCAAACTTCTTGCGAAACGCTCTGGAAAATGCACTCAGATCCGAGAAGCCCACGATGGTTGCGATGTCGGTGAGCGACCACTCGTGACGGAGAATGAGTCGGGCAGCTTCCTCGAGCCTCAAGCTCAGCCGAAAGGCGAATGGGCTCAGTCCGACATTCTCGTTAAACGGGTAAATCGGCCTGCGGCCTTGCGCCTGCGCCTCACGCAGTGAGCCCAAGGCAATGCGGTTGACAGTTTATGTTCCTTGTACCCGGTTGCTTGCTCGCGAACCTGTCACGCCTTCTCGGGAATTCCTCCGAGGTAGTCGTTCCTTTCGCCTTAGACTAGTTCTTTTCCCGCAGGCCAATCATCTTGGGAACTGGCCCCAATTTGCTTCCCCGAGAAGAGTTGCCGAATCAAAGTTGGAGTTCGAACCGCGCTTCGCCGAGGAAACCATCGAGGGGAGGGCGCTGCGCGCACACGCCATCGGCGCACACCACGCCCCCCGGTTCGCTGCCGCCGCCCGCGCGCACCGTGAGCTGCTCGGATTTCCAGGACACAAATCCAGCTGCGGCCCGTGCTTCGTCGAGGCCCGAAGTGCGTCGCATTTGGCCCGTCTGCCACACGTGGGCAGCTTCGACTCGGAGGCGCCCTTTCTCTTCGAGACCAAACACTCGCGAGAGATTCAGGTCGAGGTTTGCACGGTGCTGGTGACCCGAGAGAGGGTCGCGCACGTCGCGGTAAAGATACTGGGCCGACAGGGGGCCAAAGAGGGGGCCTGTGAGCTGGGCGGCGCGGTCGCGCGTGCGCGCGTCCACGCTCCGGAGGCGTCCTTCGGCCCAGTACAACGCAAGCTTCGCGGATGCGGCGGGAAGTGCGAGGGACGCTCCGGTATGCGCTTTCACGTCGAGATTAGGGGCGTGGCGTGAGCGCTCCTGCGTTACGTAGACGGAGCCAACGGCGGGCGTCGTCCCTGCTTGGCCGTCCCAACGCAGTTGGCCGCGCACGGAGCGCGCGTCGGGCGCGTCGAGGGGAATCCCTAGGACGTCGACCAAAGCCGGTACGAGCGCGAGCTCCGGAAGCCGCCGTGTTTCGCTAGCCGAGCCCTGCAACGAAACACCCCAAGCGGGCACGAAGGGCGTTCCGGCATCGACCTGCCCGGCGTGGCCAGGTTCGTTGCCGTCGTCTCGAAGGTAACGAGAGGCGCGGGCCTCCGCGTTGATGCCGCTGGCCCTGGCTCCGGCGAAGGCGCCCACGTGGTTTTGACCCTCGGTGGAGTCTTGGCCGGCCGATACGTCGCGAAGGCGCACAGCGCGCACGAAGCCTCCTCCGCCGTAGATGCTCGCGTCCGGCCCCAACGGGAGCGAGGCGCGGGCGAGCGCTCCGCCTACGCGATTGTCCGGGAAGTCGCGCGAGAGATCGCGATCGAGCTGGAGAACGCTGGGTGCGAGCAGCCGCCGCACGCGGCCACCCATGGCCTGCAAAGAAACTCGCGGCCCGGTGTAAGACGCATGGCCGCCCTGGACGACGTCGAGTTCGGGAACGAGCGGCGATGGTCGTACGGAGAAGAGCTGCCCGCCCATCCAGTCGACGTGGTCGTCGCCCACCCGCAGCGAGAGACTCGCCTCGTCGCCCGCTCGGAGCATGCGAGCGACGTGCGACTTGCCGAGGTCATCCTCGATGCGATTCCAGCGCGCGCTTCCGGGCCGTCCATCGCCCTCGGTCTGCGGGCGCTTCTGCACAAGGGCATCATGCGTCAGAGCGACGTCCCAGGGGCCGCGCGCGTAACGTAACGAGAGGGAGTTTGCCGCCACCGCGCGTCCGCGGAAGTCGCCGCGGCCGAAAAGAACGCGCGCGTCCTCAAGCACCGAGAGTCCGCGACTGGCGCTGAGCCCGGCGCGTGCGCCATTCTCCTGCCCCGTCGTCGCTTGACCCTCCGCATTCCCCGATAGCGCGTCGCCCTCGCGCGCGAGGGCGTCGACCACCGACGCGTCAAGCTTTTTGAGGACACGATCGGCCTCGCCATCGGCGCGGTAGACGATAGCGTAGGGGAGGTCGCCAGCTTCGTTCATGGCATAGAAATAGGCGCCCCCCGGATCGCGCAAGGAGGCCCCTTGCCAGGCGAGCGCATTCATTTGACTGGCTGCCGCGGGCCAGTCGGAGGATTCGTCGACGTTGACGGCAACCAATTCGTACGCGGCGAGGTCGGCGCGGCGCGCCGAGAGGAGAGCGAGTTCTTCCTTGCACGGCACGCACCAGTTCGCCCAGAAAGCCACCAGCATCGGGCGGCCCTCCACGCGGAGGGCGTTCAAGGTCGTGAGTCCGCCATCCGCCGCGATGAGCGGGGTGTCGCGCAGGCCCTGCACCGATGCGGCGATCGCTCGCAGGGGAGCGATCGCTGCAAGTGTTGTCAATGCGATTAGGGAAGAGAGCGACGACTGAGTGAGCCGGCTCAGGACCGCGCAGCGCAGCAGGGCGTGGACTCCCCGCGCGCGAAATGGAAACGCGTGTTTCACGTGTGCCTCGGACAGGAGATGGACGCCAGGTTTACAGACCACCGCGGCGTATGTAAAGGTCGCGGGATTCGCGCGCGCCCTTTAAGGGAGTAGCGCGCCTTCGCCAGTCTCCGCACCATGCCAGTCTCCGCACCATAGGAGTGAACCATGTTCTTCCTCATCGCATCCGCGGCACTCGCGAGCGCCGCGCCCCAGAACGTCGAGGCCGTCATCGAGACGTCCTTTGCCAAAGACGCGAGCGCGTTCCACGTCGACATCAAGCCGCCTGCAGGCACGAAGCTCAATTTCGATGGGCCGTGGGAGCTCGCGGTCGAGGGTGATATTCCCTTCACCCAAGGGCGTAAACTGACTCTCGGTAAGGTGGACTTCGACAAAGGCGCGAGCCGCTTCGCCTTGCCGGTGACGTCCCAACCGCTGGCGGGATCCGCGGCAAACTACAAGGTGAAGTACTTCTTGTGCTCCAACGACAACACATGGTGCAAGCGCATCGTGAAACAGGGGGCGTTGTCGGCCTCGGTGCGAAAATGAGGCCTACCCCCGTGGTGGCGTTTTCCGGGTTTCGAGGGGCGCTTTCGACCACCGTGGCCCTCCTTGTCATCGCCGCGGGGATGCTCGTGCTCGCATCCGGATGCCTCGGTCGTTTAGAGGACGACTCTTCTTCGCGCGCTGCGTTGCCTCCCTCGCTTGCACTCGCGGAAGGACGGCGTGGGGTTGTGGTGTTCGGCGCCGGATGGTGCAAGCCTTGCCGGAAGGAAATCGAGGATCTCAACAAGGCGCGTGACTCCTTCGGTTCCTCGCTCGAGGTTGTGGGCGTGCTCGTCGAGGGTGAAACGAAAGGCGCGCGCCCCACGAAGGATGCGCTGCGCTCATTCCTGTCGCCCCGGGGCATGGCCCCGCGTTACCCCGTTCGGTTCGACTCCGGCTGGGAGGCGTTCGACGCCCTCAATCCGCCGCAGGGGCGTGCTCTTCCCCTGTTCGTATTGGTAGACGAAGGCGGCCGTGTCGTGCGTCTCCTTCAATCGAGCCTTTCCTACGAGAACGAACTGCGACCGCTTCTGGCGTCTTTTGCCTCTGGTTCGGCGCTGCCTCCTTCCTCAGGAGATGCCTCGCGAGATTCAGGAGTAGGCACCGGCGCCGGCTCGGGAGCCCCCGGTCGCGCCCCATCGACGCCCACGCCAGGCGCCATAACCACTCCTGTTGCCGGCAGCCTGCCTGCCGGAGTGCGGCGCGTGAGCGTCGAGCAATGGCTGCGCCTCGAGCGTGCGGCTGACTCCGCCAGCGAGCGTCCCCAGCGAGTTCGCGATGCATGGACGCGCGGTCTGGGCGAGTTCGGCTTCGCTGCTGAGGATATGCCCTTCGCTCAAGGACGCGCCAGTTTGGTGCGATCGGTGGCCGGCGGTCCGGAAATCCTTGCAAGTGTCGAATGGACCTCGTCCACCAACTGCGTGCTTACGGTGACCCTGGCGACCGATGGTTCCTATCTCGGCTCGCGCGGCATCTGTCGTTGACCGGTTCCACTCGATTCGTCCGCCTCGTCCGCCGCGTGACCCGCGACCGATAGTCTTCCGGCCTCTCGCGTCGTCATCCCACCCAGCCGAAAGAAGGAACGCCCACAATGATAAAGAATGCCCGTGCTGCATCCGCCTCCCTTTCCAAGCTTGCTCTCTCGCTTTCCATGGTCATCGCAATCGGTGGATGTGGATCGTCGGGCGGCGGAAACGATTCCGAGCCCAATCCCGAAGGAACGGGCACGACTCCTCCCCCCACGGCGCCCCGCAAGCCCCAAGGCCCAGCCCCAAGTCGAGATTCAGCGAGTCCTCGCGATGCGGCGCTCGCTGCATTGGAAGCTCTTGTGGTGCGCCCAAGCGCCCAGGTGGAGCTCGACTCGGCCTCAGTGAGCGCTGCTCTCGAAGCCTCAAGTACTCCCGAGTCCCGCTTGGTGGCTGCAACGCTCGCGCGCGTTCGCGAGAGCGGCAAGGTGGCGCTCTTCAAAGTGAGCGGAGCGTGGTGTCCACCTTGCCAGCTGCTTTCCAAGCTCATCGAGCAATCGAGCGGCAGCCCGGAAACCAAGGCTATCCTCGACGCCTACGAAATCGTCGAAATTGAAGAACAGCACTTGCTCGACGCCAACCTCTCGTCGTTCCTTCCGTTCCAGGTGCAGTTCTACCCGTCGCTCGTGGTGTTTCACCCGGCGTCGAACACCTGGAGCCTCCTGCTTGTCGAGAGCGATGAAGTCCAATTGCGCGAACGACTCGGCGCGTTCGCCGCCGATCGTTCAGCCATCGCCTCTGGATTCGCGAGCCTCGACCGGGCGCTCCAATTCAAAGACAAGAAGGCCCTCGATCCCCTTTACAGCTTGCCTTTGGCTTTCGCCTTGGAGCTCGATCGTGCCTCGGGCGAGAAACAACTCGAGCGGCTGGTGTCATGGGTCAAGGAGAACAGCTTGGCCCTGCAGGCCCTCGCCGTGAGCGCCGATGAGATCTCTGATTTCGCCTCGTCGGCGCAACTCGACTTCACACGCGCGCTCGTCTCGGCTGGGAAAATGACGCGAGACGAACTCGCTCGCGTTCGGAAAGCGGAACTGACGGCAGCCCGCGCTGATTTCGGTGGTCAATCGACTCTCACCGGTTTGTTGTTCACCTCGCCGCTCACGCACGTCCTCAGGACGCAGGGTTTGCCAGCGGCCGCCAAGGCATGCGGAGAATACGTGCTCGACCTCGAAGACCGCTATGCTCCCGTGCCCGGCGTCCTTCCGCGTGGAGCGACCGCTGAGGAGGCGCGTTCGCTGCGCGAAGACAACGAGGCGCTCGCCAAGGCATTCCTCAAGGCGACGACCGATCGGGTGTCCACGTGCATCCTGCTTTCAGCGCGTGCCGGGCTCGCCAACGCCAAAGGCGTCAAAGCCTATGGCGATGGCTTCTCCGATAAGGCCGTTTTTAAGGAAAAGACCATCAACGCCCACAAGCTCGCGCGCATCCACGCCGCGGTCGGTGATTTCGCGCGCGCTGGATCGCTCGAGCGCGCCTATCTCAACGATTACCTTGCGGCTTCTGAGGTTTCACTTAAGGGCTACGACGAGCGCATCGCACGTAAAGAGGTGGCGCTCGCCAAAGCCAAAGAGTCGGGCGACGCATCGGCCATCCTCCTCGCGCAGCTCGATCTCGACACCGAAAAGGAGTGGCGCGAGGGCAAGGCGCTCACCAAGGTCTCCATGCCCACTGCCATCGAGCTCCTCATCGGTGCCTACGCGCGCGGCGTCCTGCACCCGTCCCTCTGACCATCGGGTTTAGTGAGCCGTGTGCGCGAACTGTAAATCCCTCTCGCAGAAGGACGCCACGAAGGGTTTCGAGAAAGCTTCGAGGCGAGCGACGGGCTTGACTGCCGACCGCGTTTCGACGGCCTTGGCGTCGCTCTTCGGGGCCTTGGGGTCTGTTCCTTCGGGGTAAAGGAAGATGTCGAAGGCGAGCTCGCCGGCCTCATAGGCCTATCGGAATCCGGAGCGAGGGGGGCTTGCCAATCCCATTCCGTGAAGCGACCCATGTCGAGGGGAACGGTATTGGTCTCGACCACGACGTAGTCATTGTCGCGGTACCACGCCTCGAGGTCGCCCTCGACGCCCTTCTCGTGACTGTGCGTCCAGGCATCTCCCCGACGAAATTTGTTGGGGTCCGAATCAGAGCTGAAGTGGCGTGAGCGGCAAGCCCTGCCGCGATGGCGAAGGCGGCGCAAGCTCCCAGCAATAAAGGGGTGCGCGATCGGATGCGACGACATTCGACACGGGTAGGCTTGGAGGCGGACTCGAGCTCCATGGGCGACTTCTCCTGTGGATCGGGGATTGGGGGGGGGGATCGGCGGGCGCGGCCCCTTGCCGCCAGGCATGGTTTTCCCCCCCGACCACGCCACTTCACTGGAAGTGGAGCGTCCGGTTCAGGCAAGTGTGTCGCTTCGATTGACGCTCGATGACTCTTCTGGGAATGTCGCGAATACGTTTCCAAAGACGCGTACGGAGAACTCCCCCAATGAAATCAGTAGTCCTCGCGTTCGTTTCCTCCCTTCTTTTTGGTGTCGTGGTTTCCCCCCGCTTGGCTGTGGGGGCCCCCGCTGAAGCTGGCGCGCGTGCCAAGAGCTTCGCCCCCGAATCGAAAGAACGTCGAGGCTTCGCCTCCGATCGCGACGGCGTGGTCAACGTTCTGGTTTATGGCGATGCCGGCAACGGCGACTCCTTCCAGCGCGCGGTGGGCGAGGGCATGTGGAAGGCCCATCGGAGCGACCCATTCGACTTCGCGGTTTCCACTGGCGACAACCAGTACGTGGACACCGCACCCGATACGTACCGTCGCATCTTCGAGATTCCCTACGCGCCCCTCATCGCGGCCGGTGTCCCTTTCTTCCAAGCCGTGGGCAATCACGATCGCGAGCAAAACAGACTCGAAGATCAGCTCGCCTATTCGCGCCAAGTCAACGCACTCGCTCGTGGAGTGGGGGGCTGGGTCCTGCCCTCACCCAATTACGTGGTTCGGCGCGGGAACGTGAAGTGGATCATCGCCGATGCTGGTGACTCACAAGGGCGCATCGTTCAATCGACCGCAACGCGGGAGTTCCTGGAACGCGAGGTCTGCGAACCCAGCGACGACTGGAAGATTGTTACGACCCATTACCCCCTTTGGTCGTCGGGGCCTCGCGGTGACAATCGCGTGCTCCAGGCGTGGCTCCTGCCATTGTTCGAGCGGTGTCCGGTCGATTTCTATTTCGGCGGGCACGAGCATCACGCTGAAGCCTTCCTTCCTTGGAAGTGGATGCCGTCGGCGGTGGTCGGCAACGGCCGTGAGATCCGTCCAGGGCGCACCCGCTCCGAACGCGAGGTCCTCCACTTCGTCGACGAAATCGGATTCGCGCGGCTGAAATTCATGGGGAACACCGCTCGCCTCTCGTTCCTGACCGCGCAGGGGGCGGAGCGGTGGGTTTCCACTTTCCAAAAGAGTCCTCCGCTTTGGGCTGGCGTCGATGGCGTGCGGAACGGCCGCGTGCGCGTGCGGGCCCTGCTGCCAAGAGGCGTTGGTCCCGGTGAGTACGAGGTGCAGATAGGCCACTCGGCGAAGGCCACGAACCCTGTCCTGTATTCGCGCGGGTGGACATACGCTCCGTCGTCGTACGCAGGATTCGACGAGCCCGCGAACCTTGAAGTTTGGGAGGCCGACGCGCGCAGCCTAAAGTCAGGTCGTTACGTTACAGCGCGTCTGCGCCGCAAGGGCGACAAGCGATGGATTTACGCCGACGATGAAACGGGCATGCGCCATGGGAATTACGATGGCGTGAGTCCGTCTACGATGCTGCGTCTGCCCTGAGTCCGACGCCACTCCACGCAATGCCACGAAACTCTTCAGGGTGAAGGATTGGAGACTTCGGCTCTCCGGCCGTCCGCCCGTGCGAATGCGAAGATCGACGCGGGAAGATCGTCGGAAAGAGCCACCACAACATGCGTCCTTGCGAATACGCCGTCCGAGGGAATGGGAACTTCGAAGGGCCGTCCGGGTGTCAGCATGCCGGATGCGAGGGGGCGCGCTTCGCCGGTTTTAGGCCGCGTCTCGACAAGGAAAGCGCGAAACGGGACGGAGGTGGACGCGCGCGATGTGATGACGACCCGTCCATGTTGTCCTTCAGTGGCCACGAATCTCCAAGCGACCTTTCGCGGCAAAGTTGTTGAAGGGACGTACCCTTCAACAACGCGCCGGGCCGAGCCCTCCGGGAGAACGGCGAGCGCGCGGGGAACGAGGATCCTTTCGCCGCTGCCGGCGAGTACGAGGCGCTGGGCGGAGAAGTGTGCCTCCTCTTCACGAAAAACATCCTCCACGAAGGCCTCCGACCTATCGACGATGTCCCACATGGTAAGGTAACGAAGTGGGTCGCTCTCCACCCGCCGCGGATCCTCGAACAACAGCGTGGCCCCCTCGTGGGAAGCGAGTCCGGAACGCGCGATGGCAGGAAGCGCCGTTTCCCAGGGGCCCTCGGGTCGCCTCGATGCCACGACGATTTCCCCTACGGGATAGGCTTCCCCCCGTATGAGGCTACCGTGTTGCGATGGCACGGACTTCCATTCCCAATTTGGACGTGGCCACGAGCTTTCGTGATCGACCTGTCGCCAGAGCCAGATGCGCCCCATCAGCGGTCCGGGCGCTCCCGGAGACAGGTGGAGGCGGAAGTCGAGCTTGTCGAGGGGAAGTCCCCGCTCTCGTGGCTGCAGGCGGGCTCCAGCGAGGATTTCGAGGCCGATCTCTCCGCCATTGGGGAAGGAGCCCGCCACAAGCGTGTTTCCCGCATCGTCTTCGTGGAGAAGTCCTTCGTCGCTTCGCGGCACGAGCCGGCGTATTTCGGGCCTCGCAAACGCCGGGGTCGGTTTTTCATCGAGGCGGGTTTCCCGCGTTTGGTCAGTCGGAGGGGCGATGGTGCGCAGGGTACTGGTCGTCGACTCTTGTGGAGCGCCGAGCGAGCTCAAGGAACGCGTTCCCGATGATGCGGGTGGAGGCGCCATGCGTTCGGCCCATGAGGCGTAGTCTTCGCCGCATCCCTGCAAGGCTCCGCACGCCATCATCACAGAGGCCAACTTAGCGGGCAGAGCTTCAGCACTGAGCAATTCCCAAGCGGACGAGTTGTGTTTCCTTGTCATAAAATCCCCCCCGTCGGGAAGGATACTCCAGCAAGTCTCCAAGGGAAGCCCGACTCAGCGAGGCAGCGGGAGTGCGACGCGGAAGACGGTTGCGACGCCATCGCGGACATCCCGATCGCCATCAGCGCGCGTCGCGTGCTTCACGTTCCTCGCGTCGGGAGGCCGCTAGGCTCGCCCAAACAGCCACGCCCAAAATGAACGCGATGATGCCCAAGGAGAGTCCCGATGGGATTTTGTAGAGGTCTATGAGCAGCATCTTGACGCCGACGTAGAGGAGCACAACAGCAACGCCACGGTTGAGGTACCTGAACCGGCGTATGAGGTCTGCGCTCAGGAAATAGAGCGAGCGCAGGCCTAGGATGGCGAAAATGTTCGACGTGAAGACGATGAACGGATCGCGCGTCACCGCGAACACCGCGGGAATCGAGTCGACGGCGAACACGACGTCGGAAAGCTCCACGGCGATGAGCGCCACGAAGAGTGGCGTCACGAAGAGACGACCATTCTCGCGAACGAAGAACTGCCCGCCATGGTGATCGGGAGTGATGGGAAGTCGCCGCGAGAGCGCCACGAGGAACTTGTTCTCTCCCTCGTGGGAGTCGTTCTTGGAGAGGAACATCTTCGCGCCCGTGAAGAGCAGGAAAGCGCCGAAGACGTACATGAGCCAATGGAATCGCGTGAGCAGGGCCGCGCCTAGGGCGATGGCCACGCCGCGCATGATGATGGCCCCGAGGATGCCATAGAATAGGATGCGGTGCTGGTACTTTGGCTCGATTTTGAAGAACGAGAATATCATGACGAAAACGAAAATGTTGTCGACCGCCAGGCTCTTCTCGAGGATGAAGCCCGTGAGGTATTCTTGCCCCTTCTGCGCGCCTTCGAAATACCAAACGCCCCCGCCGAAGAGCAGGCCGATGGATATCCACACGACGCTCCAGCTGAGGGCCTCCTTGGCGGAGATGACGTGAGCGTCCCGATTGAACACCCCGAGGTCGAGGACGAGCAGGAAAATGATGAACGTGCAGAACGCCGCGTAAGGCGCCCAAGGATTGGAAACGAAAAATGCTGTGATGGACTCGATCATCGATCGCCTTCCGAATTCGTTCGCGCGTTGCGTATGCCCCTAGAGCGCGGCAGGAGGGGAGGCGCGAGGCTATGGGATCGCGTTGTCCACTTCAAGAGGGCCACCTAGGTTGCGCCTCATCGAGAATCATCGTATGTCTGGCGGACGCGACGTTGTCGTCACTTTCAACGCGGCCTACCGGTTGCGCTGGGTCGGCGTCGGCGCGTAACTCAAAGGAGATTCCATGAAGACATCGACTCTCGTCCAGGTTTCCCGCTTCGCCGCCATCGTCGCAGCGGCTTCGGCCACGCATGCTTACGGCTTCGACTTCTCGGCCGCCGATGCCGCTTTCGCGGAGCGCTCGAAAACCGCGAAGGCCACCGAAGCGCGCAAGCTCTATAACGACGCGCTCGCGTCCATTTCCGGCGATGAGAAAATCTACGCCGTGGAGCAGCTCGCGCGCCTCGACTACTACGAAGGCAACAAGACGCCCGAGTCCGACGCGGAAGGACGCAAGAAGGCGTTCAAGCGTTGCATGGACTCCGTAGAGGAAATCAAGTCCACAGCCACCACCAAACCCATGTACAACTACTGGCGCGGTCTGTGCCTTGCGAGCTGGGCGCGCGCCAACGGTGTGCTCAAGAGCCTCGAGAAGGCCGGCGAAATCATCGACCTCGTAGAAAAGGGTCGCGCCATCGACGAGTCTTACGAAGGCGGCGGCTTCGTCCGTCTCGGTTCCGCTGTTTACTTCAACCTGCCACCCCTTTTCGGCGGCGATGTGGACAAGGCGTGGGATTACTCCCAGAAGGCTATCGCGAGCCCCGCGTGGTCGGGTTCCAAGAACCCAGACACCGATTCGGGTAATTACCACTTCGCGGCGTACCTTTACGCAGCCCAGATTGCAGCCAAGCGCGATGGCAAGGCCGCTGCCCGCGCCATCGCCCAAGACGCGCTCGATCGTATCGAAGCTGGCGACGTGTCGCCTGATCGCGAGCCTGAGTCGATGCTCAATAAGAAGGAAATCGAAGACTACCTCGCCAGCCTCTGAGGCTTTGGCTTGGTCTTCGACTCGCTTCCAGTGCGTGCAACGCTCCGCTCCCGCTCCTGCGCGTCAGGGTGGGTGCGGAGCGTTGCGCAATTCGACGTCAATTTCGGAGTCACTATGCGTTCCCTCCGCCTCCGGCCACGCATTCCAACGGCGCTCCTTGTTGCCGCCACTTTTGTCACCTTACCGTCCCTTGTCCGCCCCTTCGAGGCGCATGCGTTTGAGGATGCCCGCGTCATGCCCAAGGGGGTTCGTCGCGTCAGCCTCCGGTTGGTGAATACCAGCATCGACGAGAAAACCTCGCCCGATGGCGAAAGGCGCTCCCTGGGCCGACCCCTCTCCAAAGACCTCACCTTCAAGGACATCGCCAAAAACGAGGCTAATCCGACGAAGAGGGCCCTCACCAAGGGTTACCTCGGATACGCCGGGTACGGCGATACCCAGGGCGTTGGGGCATTCGACGCAGACGTGGAGTCACGCGTCACTGTTTTCGCCCCCATCGCCACTTACGGCCTTACCGATCGGGTCACCCTCGCCGTGGCCATGCCCATTTACAACATGGCCACGAGCATCGATGCGGGCTTTCGCCCAAACGCGACCGGCCAGGCGTTCGTCGACGGTCTCGCGGACGGCTGGAACAACCAGCGCGCTTCGGCTTCGGAGGCGACCGCGAAAATCAACGACGCCGTGCGCCGCCTCAACGATAAGCTCGACAGAAACGGCTACCGCACGCTCGAGAATTGGCAGGAAACGGGTCCGGGCGACCTCCAGGTCATCGCCAAGGTCCGAACCTTCGACGCCGGTTTGGTTTCCAACGCCGCGACACTCGGCGCGGTGGCGCCCACCGGGCGCGTGGACGATCCCGATAACCTTATCGACAAGGGATTCGGCGACGGCCAGTGGGACCTCCTCGCCGGCACCGCGTTCGATCAACCCCTGGGGGCAACGGGGCTTTCTCTCAACCAATACGGGCGCTACACCTGGCAGCTTCCAGGACAGCGCGACATTCGACTCGCCACCGAAGACGAGGCCATTGAAGTGGAGAAGCGGCGGACCACGTTCAAGCTCGGCGACAAAATCGATGCGGGAACGAGCCTGCAGTACGGAGCCGACTTCGGGCTGACCTCGGGAGCGGGCTATAACTTTTATCACAAGCTCGCCGATGTGTACGACGCCCCTGCGGCCTCCAAGCAGAAGCTGCAACGCGACACGATGGAACAAGCCCACCAACTCGAAGTCGAACTCGGGTACACGGGCGTACCTGCGTACCGGCGTGGGCAGATACCCGTGCCTTTCGAGGCGAAGTTCAACTACAAGCACCAGCTCGCCAGTAGGAACATGCCCGTGTCGCACCTCCTGCAGTTCGACGCCGGTGTGTTCTTCTGAAGGAGGAGGCTTCCATGATCCTTGAAAACTCAAACCCGAAGTCCGCCATGATGACCAAGCTGACCAAGCTGACCAAGCTGATCACAGCTTCGGCCGTCTTGACCTTGGCCGTGGGTTGCGGGCAGCCCTCGGTGAACGCGGGCGAAGGCCCCGCTCTCGTCGCACCCAAAGCCGCGCCGCGCTCCCTGGATCTCGTGGGCGGTGAAGGCGGAACGTCCACTTACACGGGTGCCCTCGTGATGTGGGACGACGCGTTGAAGGCGGAGGATCTCGCCGCGCTCCTCACCGCCACGCGCCGCTATAACGAAACATCTGTGGCCGCCGAGGGAGCCTTCGACACCTATGCGAGGGGGGTCCTCGAGCCGCGCAAGGCGACCATCGCCAAGCTCGATGCCACGATTCGCCAGTTGCGAGGCTCGGGCGACGTGTCCCTCGACGCGCAGCAAGTGGAAAAGGCCAGCGGTTGGTTCGACGCAGCACTCGCAGGTACCCTTTCCTCAGCCACGGCCCTCGATGAAGGTGCGCGCTCTGCGGTCGGAGCCCACGCGGGCGCCCTTTTCACCAAGTACTGCGAGGCCCAAGTCTGGAGCTACGCGTTCAACGACGTGTTGGCCCGGGAGGCCTTCGTTCGTAGACCGTCGCCCAACGCTCTTTGCGAAGGTGTCTACGCGGAACTCGGGTTGTTCGATGGCGCCGTTTGCGCTGACGCTCCCGCGGGCCGCAACTATTACGCGTGCATCTGGCGCGAAGGCGTTGCTCGCACGTCGTTCTACGGCAAGCTCGCCGCCGCCACGCGCGCACGGCTGTCCGAGACGCTCTCGGGCGATGCCGCGCGCGCCCTCGTCGCCAATCCGGGGCAGAGTATCGGAATCGAGGCGGATTGCTCTTTCGCCACGTTGCGTAACAACGTTCTCAACATGGCGCTAAGCCCCCTGCGTTGCGCGGTGCTTGTGGGCGACGCCCCCATCGCGTTGGGCATGGTGAGGCTCGACGCCGGGGTCGAGAAACCCGTACCCCCGCCCCTGCGCAACAAGTCGCTCGATTTGGCCACTCCGCCCGTGACGGTGGAGTTCTTCCATGGCTCACAGCAAGCGCGGCTCGACTTCTGTGCGGCGAACGCGTCTGACATTTGCCATGCGCCCCGCGTAGTCACTTCGGCCGGCTCGGAAATCGATGTTCCGGAGGCAGTGCGCGAGAGCCTGGTGGCCACCGGGCGCAAAGTCGAGGCCTTCATGAAGGAGCTCGGTGGGTGTGACAAGGTTCTTCGCGCTCCCAACGACGCCTTCTTCAACGCCACCCGCCTCGTGAGCAAGGACCTCTCTGCGTGCGCTAAGCCCAGTGACGTCTCCGCGCTTCCCGACGTGTTCGTTGAGCCCGATCGCCGCGTGGAAAAGGTTACAGCAGAGCGGGATGCCCTCCTCTCCAAGCTCAACGATGATGAGGGTGGCATGTGTGGTCCCGTCAATCGTCAGGCGTGCCGAGAAGGAGACGGATCGTGGCTTTGCCGGCTCGATCGTTCGACGGCCGACAAGTTCCGCGCGGTGTTCAAGCCCGGAGTTTCGCAAGCCACGTTCCGTAACTTTACCGTGAACGTGCGGCGCCCCGACGGCAAGGACGGCATCGTTACGCTGGACTTCGGCAAGGGCGAAGTAGCGGCCGCCTGCCTCGACGTCCTAGGCGCGAAGAAACGACGCGCCGCGTGCGGCGTGGAAGCGAACCTTGCCAAGGCGCGCTTGCGCGCATCGCATGATCCCTCAACGGGTCGGCTCGTGTTGGAAATGCCCATCGCGCGCGAAGTCCTCCTCCAGGGATTCCTCGACGCCAAGGGTCGTTTCGTGAGTTCCGACGAACGCCGCGAGGTGGGAGGACTGTTGGATTTCGTGGGCAAGACGCTATGGATCGAACTTTATCCTTCGCTCATGAACAGCGTTCGCCCCTACCTTTCGGGAAAAGCGCTCGTCAAGGACGGGGCACGCGAGGTGGCGCAAGGCACGGCCTCTTACCTCCTCGACGCTGGCTTCGACGTCAGGTTCGGGCAGTACTGCGCTGCGGCGTGGGAATCGGCGCGCAAGAAGTAGAATGGATAACGTAACGCACGTCTTCCTAGGTGCGGCCATCGCAGAGGCCGTTTGCGCACCCGGCGCCGTACGAGCACTCAGCTCACTCGACGCGCGTGGGCGCGCGGCGGCGCGGGTTCTCATCTATTTCGTCTCCGTGCTGGCCAACAACTTGCCCGACGCCGACCTCTTGTTGATATCGCTCACCCCTGGCGCGCTGGGTTACCTTCTCCATCATCGCGGGCA
Organism: Silvanigrellaceae bacterium; assembly: GCA_044356935.1. Lineage (GTDB taxonomy): Bacteria > Bdellovibrionota_B > Oligoflexia > Silvanigrellales > Silvanigrellaceae > JADCJN01. The sequence continues at coordinate 17,941 of JBIKVI010000018.1, forward strand.
CACGCATGTGCTCCTCGCCGCTCTCCCTTTGGGAGCGCTGGCAGTCATGGCAGGCCTGACCCTGCGCACCTTCCCCGCCATCCGAGCGTTGCCGATGCCCGTTTGGCGCGTGGTCGCCTCGGTCGCGGTCCTCGGCGGCGTGGCCCACATCGCGGCCGACGCTATGAACTCATACGGCGTGCACGCTTTTTGGCCCCTGTCGGGCGCATGGAGCTATGGCGATTCGGTATTCATCATCGAACCGCTGCTGTGGATCGCGCTGGGAGGTTACGTTGCCACGAGGGCTCGTTCCCCCGCGGCTCGATGGTTGCCGGTCGTCTTGGTGGCAGGAATCGTCGCTTTCGGCCTGAAGGAGAATCTCCTTCCCTGGCCCGCTTTGGCTCTCCAGGCGCTCGTGGCGATTCTTGTCATAGCTGGCGCACGGCTCTTCGGCACGGCGAGCGCGCGCCCGCGGCCCCGTGCGCACGCGGCGTATGGCCTGGGGCTCGCGTCGGCGATCGTGGGAACATTCTTCCTGACGGGCGCTTTCGCACGAGCGGCGGTCCGCGACCGCCTCGCGGTCCAATCGGCGCGCGTGCTCGACCTCGTGAGCGATCCCCTCCCTTCCAACCCGTTTTGTTGGTCGTTCATCGCCGTGACGCGCCGCGGCTTTGGCGACTCTGGCGATTACGTCCTCACCACGGGACGTATCGCGTTGCTTCCTGCGCTTTCCTCGTTGCAGCTCTGCCCGCGGCGTCTGGGCGAAGGCGTGCCTCTGGACAAGTCATCCTTCCCTTCCGACTCTAGGGTCGCCTTCGATGGAACATGGCGCAGTGCGAAAGCATTCCTAGAGCCTACAGGAACTGCAGCGACGACGGCTGTAAGCGCTGTTACGAGCTGAAGTAGTGAGGTGATGCCGCACTCGACGACTGAAGCCGACCGAAGCTTTCGGTCTCTCGGACGCGCGCCTCGCGCGCACCCGCGAGGGCTACTTGAGCGAACCGTCGAGCAGGCCGGTGACCACCGCGCGCGTGGCCTGTTGGAGGATGAGGTCGGCCTTAGCGGTCGTGAGGCCGGGCATGGGCAAGAGCGCGACGGAAATCATGAACTCCTTTCCCTCTTTCGTGCTCGCTCCTGACGCGTCGAACTTGGGGAAACAACCGTATCCGTGCCAACGCGTGTCGGGCAGGCCCGCCGACGTTCCCCAACCCACCTTCGTGAAGATCTTCCACCGGCCGCCGAAGAGCGCGTCGAGGCGCCGCGGATCGTCGTTCGAGGCTGCACGATGCAGGAGCGTCGACATGCCGCCCATCATGCCACCCACCTTGCGGTCCTTGAGGTAACGGGTGTCCTTGGGCTCGGCGCCAAAGAGGATGGTCTTCATGTCGCCCCAGGTGGCGCACGGGAGGCTGAGGCTTCCCATGCCCGACGTGTCGCAAAGGGAACGGCCAGCCGCCTTGTCTTGATCCTGGAGTTCCCGATGGAGCACGATGCGGCGGTAGAAGTCGGCGAAAGTGAGGGTGGAGAGCATGTTGGCCCCCGCATTCGCCGAACTGAGCCTCGTTGTGTACTCGACGCCGGTCGGGGAACGGAACGAGCCGCCGAGCCCGCTTCCGTCGTCGCCGTATCCGCCGCCGAGAGACTCTCCGGTGCGCCCTAGCCATTTCGTAACGAGCCTGGTCGAGTGAGGCCGGCCCGACACGTTCTGCGCCCACGTGCCGAGGTTGTTGGAGTTGTATGGCTTCACGCGTTCGCGGTAAACCGTGGCAATGGACATGAGGTCGCCCACGGGCACGGAGCCACCTTCGCCGTTGGTGTTGTTCGTCCAACCGTCGATGCCCACCTCGCCTCCGCTCTCGGCGCGCAGCTGGCTCGCCATGGCCGCGAAGGCCAGGGGCTTCGAGGAACTCCACGTCTGCACGGCTTCGTTCTGGGTTCCGTTGCTGAGGTAACGATAGTGTGGCTTGCCGTCCACGCGCACGATGTTGATGACCGTGACTTTGAGGGCCGACGCAGGGGCTATCGGGTCGAGGAGAGGATTGAGAGCGGTCCAGTCGGCCGAGCGCCAGGGAGAGCCGTCGGGCAGGAACCTGACGGCTTCGCCGTGGGTGGTTCGCTGGGCCGTGTCCGCGACCGCCTCGCAGGGCGTGTCGTCAAACTGGCCGTCGGCGCGCAGCAAACGGGCCGGTATCCAGCCCGCATCGACCGGGTTCTTCTGGAGCTGGTCGTAGTTGAGGAGCATGGAGCTGGCCATGCGCGGGTCGGGCGCGCCGCAGGCGACAACGAGGGCCCCAAGTGGAGCCAGGGCGGGGAAAGCGGCGAGGGCGCGGCGCGAGGCGATTCCGGGACGCATTGCTATGCACTCCTTAAGAAAACGGCGGGTCCCGGACGGACGTGAGGAGACTCAGGGTGCCCGGTCTGTGCGTTCTCTTCTCAACGACTTAACACGGGTGGGGAAGTCACTTCGTAAGTAGCCGTTCCCTCTCGGGAAGAGAGACTCGGACTGGAAGGTACTCGAGATCGTGAAATTGGACTTGCGGAGGCTCGCTCACCTGTGAATACGGATTGGGCATTGGCTTGCCGAGTGATCGGCATCCACTCGCCCGAACTGACGCAACCAATTGAACTGAAAAGTTTGTGTGATGGCGCGGGACGTGCTGATGAATCAACAGAGGTAACCAGAAGTGGCCTCCTCGGGGGAAAGACAGATGTCTGTTGTGAAACGCTCCACCTCACACCTCGTCGCGCTCCTGCCGGTTGCGGTGACCTTTGCTGGCTGCGTGTCCACGAGTCCCGTCTGTCCCCCCGCGGCACAGAACGCATCCAAGATGCCATTCGGGCTTGCGTGGATAAGGTGTTTTCCTTCTTGACGTTCACCTCGCCTCGAGGAGGCGAGGCCGTGTGGGCGACATACTCAAACGGATACAAGCGCAAGGGAACACGAGTCGACACGCAGACAGGCTCCAGTCTCGCTTTGTCATGAGTCCGAACGGAAGCGTTTCGGGAAGCAACACCCGTGTTTCAGCTGGAAGCCCGCCTCAAACGTTCGCCCAGTACCACCGCATGCCGACCCGCTTGCGCACCGTTCCGCGCTCGCTCATTCGGACTTTCACCCCTTCGATGAACGACTTTCCCTGTTCCTCTGGGTCGAAGAGCACAATGCCGTCGGTCGCGAGGTCGAGATGCAGGGGCGAGAACGACTTGATGCCCTCCAGGCTGCGGTACACGGTCGAGATGCGGAGGCTATGACCCTGTTCCGCAAGGCATTGCACCCAGGGTTCAACCGCCGATTCCAACTTGGTAGACAGCTGTTGGCGCTGCGTGATTTCAGGCAGCGGCCTCCGAAGGCAGACAAAAAGGTCGACGTCGGTGTCGGCTTTTAGGTGGCCTCGCGCCGTGGACCCGAAATGGACCACGAACATCAGGTCGTCGCCGTGCAGACTCTGGAGAGTCACCACACAGGCGCCCAAGAGGCTCTGAAACGTTTCATTGAAACCCACGTCAATCGTCCAGCAGTTGAGACAAATGAGGTGCGAGGAGGTGAAGCAGCCAGCGCGTCTCCTCGAGCACACCATTGGCCTCTTCGAGTCCGTACCCTTCGGACGGGAGGAAGTCCTCGTCGCCGTAAAACGACGTCTCGCGCTCTCGCCGAAGTTTTTGCGACAGAGCGCAGATGCGGGGAAGCTCCTGCCGAATCTCTTCCGGCCACGCACCTTCTTCAGCCAAAAGAATCTTGCTGACGTCGTGCCACTTCGGGGGATCGAAACGATACTTTCGGAGGAGCCCCTTAAGCAGCAGTTCGACGATCTCCTGGGCTTCGCGCACGACGTCGGCATAAGCGCCGCGGCGGAAGAGTAGCTCAAGGGCTTCGAAACGGTAGCCGGCGCGCTCCGCGTAATCTTGATGGAGCGTTTTCTTCGGATTCACGAAGAGCGCCTCGCATTTACCCGGACTCAAAAAATGGTGGACTCGAACGGGATCGAACCGTCGACCTCTACGATGCGAACGTAGCGCTCTCCCAGCTGAGCTACGAGCCCTTGTGCGAATAATTCACCATACCGGTGGTCGGCGCGCAAGAGGCGGACACGAGAATGTCGAGCCCGGCCCCTTGCTGACGCATCGAGAATCACACGGGAGGAAGGCTCACTTTAGGCGAGGCCTAGCATCTGCTTGAGCTCACCATTGCGGTTCATTTCCATGAGGATATCGCAGCCGCCCACGAACTCGCCATTGATGTAAATTTGGGGCGAAGTTGGCCAATCGTTGAGGGCCGTCAGGGCTTGCCACAACGCCGGATCGCTATCCATGTCCGCAGTTGCGTAAGGGATGCCGGTGTCGTTGAGGACCTTCACGACGCGGGCCGAGAAGCCACAACGCGGGGCTTCGGGCGTGCCGCGCATATAGACCATAATCTTGTTGTTCTTCGTTGCTTCTTCGATGGCCGTTTTCCACTGTTCAGTCATGTTGGGCTCCAAGGGAGGGGAGGTGTCGGAGGCGTCGATGGCCTCGGGGCTCAGCCCCGCGTCGAATTCAGAAGAAACTAGTGCGCGTGCTTTCGACCTTCCACTGCTCAGCCGTGTAAGGCTTAATGGACAGGGCATGGACTTCACCCGTTCCGATTTCCGCCTGGAACAGATCAAGGACCATGCGGTGCCGCTTGAGAAGCGCGACTCCCGCGAAGGCGTCGGAGACGACGACCACCGCGTAGTGATCGGTGCCGCCCGAGAACTCGTTGACGTAAACGAGGGCCCCCGGCAAACCCTCTTCGATGCGCTTCTTAACGTCTTCGCTGTGCATGCGTCTTCCTTTCGTGCGCGCTTGACGCGCGCCGAAGGTCGTACCGCAGGTGGGCCTGCGGCGGCAACCGCTTCCGACCCTGCTCCTTGCTGCCCTCGATATGGGTCAGCTCTCGGAGAGGGTCAGCTCTGAAGAACGAGCAAGGCTTCAGCGCTGGTTGCGCAGGAAAGCCCAGTCCGCCTGCGCGTCGGAATCAGGGTAACGGGCGGGTGCGATGGCAGGCATGGGAGAGCTCCCTTCACGCACAATGGTGATGAACGCCTCGTAGGAGAGCCCCGTGCCAGCGAGCTTGGGTGCGAACCCGTCGGCCCCCTCGCTGCCATGGCATCCCGCGCAGGCCGTTGCGAACTTGGCCGAAAGGGCTGTTGGGGCAGGTGGCCGCCCTGGTGTGGAGCCTGGGGTTGCGGTGGGTGCGGGCGTGACCGTGGGCAAGGGTGGGAGCGTAGGAGTCGCACTGGGCGTTGCAATGACCGTGGGCAAGGGTGGGGGCGTGGGAGTCGCGATGACCGTGGGCATGGACGTGGGAGTCGCAGACGGCGCAAGGGTTGGGGTCGTTGCGACCGTAGGAATGGTCGTGGGAATGGTCGTCGGGGAGGTCGTGGGTACGGGCGATGGGCTCACAGGACCTGCCCCCGCGAAGAGCGCGTAGTCGGCTTCGAGTTCGCTTGGATTCACGCCGCTGTCCCAGGCTCCGGAGGTAGCGAACGCCGGCATGCGGCCTTTGCCCTCGGCCACGATGGTAAACCATGCGTCCTTCGTGAGCGATGTGTTCCCCAAGGCCGGACCGAATCCCCCCCCTGCGGCGTCCCCATGGCAGCCAGCGCATTGGGCAGCGTAGGTGGCCGAGAGCGCTTCCGCCGTGATGGGTGGTGGGGGATTAGGATTGCCGGCAACGGTACCAACCACCGAGGGCGATGCTCCAGGAATGGGGAGCGTGGGAACGGCGGTGGCTCCCAGAGTGGCGGTGGGGCGCGGTGTGGCGCCGGTGGCATCCTCGTCCTCGGGAACGACGGATCCACGGGGAATGACCTTTTTGTCGCCGCCGTCGTCGGAACAGGCGGTGGCTGCTGCCGCGATCAAGAGGGCGCCGCAAGGGACCAGCAATGCCAGGGAAATGTTGGTTTTCATAAAAGCGTGCCTCTTGAGCAGTGTCGGGGGTTTCGTGAGCTAGACTCTGTTTCGTTAGCATTCTTCAGAAAAGGTCGCAACAAGCCGATGATCCTCAATGGGTTTGGGGGTCTTTTCGTATGTTTTGCCGACCGCGCCGTTTCCTTTGGATCATTCCGGCTTTTTTGTCGGGGGTGGCCGCGGCTTTTTCGGGGTGTCTTCCGCGCGACGACACCGCGTTGCCCACGGCGGAACAGGGGCGCGCGCTTTCCGTCGGGGCGAAACTCACTCCGTCGGAGAGGGACGCGCTCGCCGAGCGTCGTGACGCCATCCGCGGATGGGCCCGCCGCTGCGGACCATCAGTGACCAAAGATGGATGCGACGTCGGGGATTCCGTGCTCTTCGACGGAATCCTGTGCCTCTCGGGAGAAGCGGACTCGTGCGATGCGGTGGCGCAAGCACAGGGTCCCGATGGACGCGTTTGGCGCGCCGCCCATCGCGTGGGGTACGAAACGCGCAATTCGTTTTCGCGCGACATGGCGCTCGGTGCGCTCGCGTACGTCGTGGCCACCCGCGACACGGGCTTCGCGCAACGCTGGATCGGGTGGATTGAGGCCAACGGGAAGCGCACCTGCCGTGAGGCGACGGACAACCGCTGCAATTTCACGCCCGGATTCTGGAACCTCTTTGGTGTGGTGTGGGAACACGTGGGCCTGCCCACCACCCCGTCCATGCGCGCAGATCGCGTGGACAACGCTTTCGTATTGCCCCTTCAGGCTCGCGTGGCTCCCGCGGGTTTCCCCCTGCACCTCACCGCGGTCAACGTTCTCCTGCGGCGCGCGATGGGACGAGAATCGGAATTCACGTTGTTGGCAACCGGAGTGTTGGCGCAGAGACAACCGGACAACCCTTTTTTCCTTTGGCTCCGTGAAGGGAACAGCGCGCGCGTGGCGACGGCCGTCTCGCGTGCTTGCCCCGAGCGCGCGCCGGCGCATCGCGCCGAATGGGCCTTCGAGCGCAGCCAGGATTCAGGCGCGCAGGGGCGTTCCATGGGCTGGGAGTGCGTGGCCCTCATCAACCTGATGCTCGAGGGCGGCGGCGCGGCGAGCACCGATCTGTTACGATGACCTGGATGCAAACGCATCGTGGGGAGGGACGAGGGATGCTGCTCTACGTCGTGCCGACGCTGACGGCTCTTGCCGTCCTCGGCGGGGGGTGCTGGAAATCGCCGCCGGTTCAGGAGCCCTCGATTGGCTCGGGCCTAAGGCCTCCCTCGGGCGGAGGATCGAATTCGGGTTCGCTGCCGCATTCGTCGCCGCAGTCGCAACCGCAGTCGCTGCCGCAGTCGCAACCGCTGGTGCAGTCGGATGGGGCGCCCCGTGCGGACGTATCCTCAGTCTCCGGCCGTGAACTCGTAAAGCGCGCTCGGTCGGCCTCAGACTCCGCCCTCACGGACTTGGCGGCGTTGGAGAAGACTCCCTCG
>JBIKVI010000125.1:0-11759 GCA_044356935.1 Silvanigrellaceae bacterium
CGCTGTCCGCACTGCGACCAGCTTTGATGACTTCCGACTTCACGATGACCTTCATGGCTTTACCTTTCACTGTCGGGCGGCAGAGGTCAGGTTCTCACTCGAGTTCCCAGCCAGAGGGCTTGCCCATTTCCCCCATTTGGGCACCCCTAGAAGGGCATCCAGCTTAAGGAACGAGCGTGCCCAAGAATTGCTGCAGCGCGATTTTAGGAAGGCGACGACGAATGGTTGGTAGGCCTCGCCGGAATGCCAATCACCAGGACACAGGGGGCTTGCGGTACCCTGCACTGACCTCTCAAACCTCACTCACCGAACTCCGCACGCATCTTGTCGTCGAGGAAAAAGTTGCGCCGGGGCGTGACTTCCTTGCAGGAGCATTTTTCATCGCAGGCGATTTTGTAGAAGACGACGTCGTCGGGATTGGACACGAACCATGGCGCCCGCGAATCCTCCTCGAGAACGACTGCCGGGGGAATGGCCAGGGCGCGCGGACTAGGGGAAACAAGCGTTTCTTTGCGGAGACCCGTTTCGTAGGCGAATGAGAACGAAAGCCATCCCCCAGTCGACATGTAGGTCTCGTAATAATATCGCGCGAAGCCCGCGCACGCGGCTTCGGCCTTGGACACGTCCATGCAACCCACGTCGGACTTGAGCGAACACCAGACAGCCTTAGGTCGCGTGTAGGAGAGTCTCGTTTTGCCGTCCTCCGAAGTGGGCACGAACGACTCGCTGACGCTTGCTTTAGCGGGGATGACGAGTGGCCCCTTGGCTTCTCCCGAGCGTTGCAAGACAGCCCCCTGCCCCGCACGCAACAAGCGACTGCCCTTGGGATTCACCGTGAGCGGGTCCTCGCCGAGGTTCTCGAAAGACACCTTCACGGAGTCGCAGCGCACTCCAGGGCACGAGTGTGAAAGGGAAACACGCAGCGTGCCGTCGTCGAAATTCTCGGCGTCCACGGGCAAGCTCGCACCCGTTGAACGGACGCCGGAGCCTGCACACCCGGTAGCCAGACCAAAGCAGAAAACCACGCCGATCAAAACAGACGGAATGCGGGCGGGCCAAGCGTGCTTGCTGAGGGTCATGGGCGCGTCCTCCGGGAAATGTAAGCTTAGCGATTCCGACACGAGTGTACCCCGGTCGGCACCCTGACGGGGCACGCTGACGTGCTAGGATGCTGACGCGCCCAGGCGCGGAGGACCGCCATGACCCAAAAGAACAGGACACTATCGCTTCTGCGCACGCTCGGTGGAACTGCGGTTCGCGCGGGAGCCGATGCCGTTAAGAAACGTCTCGCGGAAGGGCGCGCGACGCGCGAAGGGCGGGGGATAGGCGAGCTGGGTTCCGACGCCGCCAACATGCTGGGCTCTTTGGCAGCTGAGAGGCTCGTGCGCGGGCTCGACGAACTCAAGGGCGCGGCCATGAAGTTCGGGCAGATGCTCTCGCTGGTCGACGATGCGCTCCTGCCTCCTGGCTGGAAGCAGGCCCTCGCGCGTCTCCAGTCGGAAGCCACCGCCCGGCCCTTCTCCGAGGTCGAGCCCATCTTGCGCGCCGAGGTGCCTCACTACCAAGCCCGACTCGCTTCGCTGGAGCCCGAGGCGGTGCACGCGGCGAGTATCGGCCAAGTCCACCGCGGTGTCCTGAACGATGGAACACCCGTAGCCGTGAAGATTCGTTACCCCGACCTCGAGCGATGGGTGAAGTCCGACATCAAGGCCCTTGGACGCATGCTCCGCTTCGCCAATGCGCTTCCTTCCGATGGGGATTTCGATGAGGTCTTCGCGCAAATCGAGGCCATCTTCCTTCAGGAGATCGACTTCGCCCACGAGGCCGACGAGTACGAACGCTTCGGCGGACACTTCGCGGCTGAACCCACGGTCGTGGTGCCGCGTGTCGTGCGGGATCTCTCGACGCGCCTCATCCTCGTCACCGAATGGGTGGAAGGAGTGAACGTCGACGCGTGGCTCTCCACTCCCGCCGCCGATGCGAACACCGCGGAGGGCAAGCGCGCTCGGGGCGCTCTCACCGCCAATATCCTGCGCGTGCTCTTCCAAGAAATCTTTGCGCTTGGCCGCGTGCAGAGCGATCCCAATCCGGCCAACTTCCTCGTGACGCCCGAGGGCCGCCTCGCCCTACTGGATTTTGGAGCCACTCAGGTCGTGGAACCGAACCTTCTTGAAGGCTATCGGGATCTCTCGCGCGCCTGCCTTTACGGCACCAAAGCCGACGTGCTCCGCGTGTCCGACCGTATGGGATTCCTCTTGCCGCGCGATTCCGCGGCCGCGCGCGACGCGTTCGCACGCATGCTCGCCATCGCAACGGAGCCTTTCCTCCGTGAGGAGTACGACTTCGGCCGTGCTGGGCTCGTCTCCCGCATGCGCGATGTGGGGTTCACGTTCGTCAAGGAAACAGGCGTGCGCCCTCCCCCGCCTGGCATCGTGTTCCTCAACCGCCGCATCGTGGGGACGCAAATGCTCCTCGAGCGCGTGGGAGGTGTGACCGATGTGAGATCCCTGCTCCTTCCCCACCTGACGTAACACCCCAAAACACTGGGGAATGCGCACTCTTCGTTCCGACGCGCTTAAGATTCCCACGACGCCCTCCGATACGGTCTCAAACGTACCGTCTCGGAGGTCACACCATGGTCACCACTCGCAACGCTCGCGCTTCTTCCCCTTCGTCCGCTCGGGCGAACTTCGTCGCGAACTTCATGGGGTTTGGCCTTGGCCTTGCCTTCGCCCTGGGCGCGATGGGATGCCGCGGCGACAAGTTCCAAGGCAGCGACAAGAAGGCGCTGGCTGAACCCACCCCGACCGTCGACCCCTCGCCCCTCAACCGCCCGACCGTGGCTGCCGACGGGACCGGGGAAACGCCCGATCCAAATGGCTCACCCGATGGCTCTCCCGATGGGTCGCCCGATGGCTCACCCGCCGGTGAACCTGGTGCCTTCGACCCTGCCAAACCTGGTGCCGTAGCGAACCAGCCCGCACCCCTACCCGGTGGCGTGACGAAACCTGGGACAGTGAACAAGCCGGCGCCGACGCAGATGATCAACGGAGCCGCTGGAGTGGACATCGCCGCCGACGTGGGCGACCAAGACGCCATCAGAAAGTGCCTCACCCACTGGGGGAGGCACCCCTTCAAGACGGTCACGCGCGCCAACTACAAATCCATGGGAGCGTCAGGCGCCCTTGGCATTCCCGGCTTCGGCAGCATCTCGCTAGGAAACACCAGCGATGACGAGATTTCCACCGTGGACAAGCTCGTCGTTATCCAGGCGGCCATCCCCGCCGGCCCAAACGCAGTTCTCAAGCTCAATCTGAAGAACCCCAGGGGCTGGTACTGCATCAAGTTCGGTGGTGGCTTCGGGGGCGAAACGATGCCGACCACGACCGAGTTCCGGCTCGCCTGCGGCTCGCAACTCGCCGAAACCGATTTCAATCTGAACGTCAAAACGGCAGGCGGCGGGCAAACCGCCACGGTGGCCGCGGGCAATCAATCGGGTTCCCAATTCTCTTTCTATTTGAACGGCAGCCCGAAAGTGATGCGCTACGACTTCCAGAAGAACGTCGAGCTCAAGCAGTGTCCTAGCAAGTGAGTCCGGCGCAGGACGGCATCCGCATCTGTTTCCTTAAACCGAAATCCCCGTTTCCCGCAGCACATCGTTGAGCGACACCTTGGCGTCGGTCTTTTCGGACCTGTAGGAAATGATGTAGGCGCACTGGAGTTGCACCTCTCCCCCAGGGAACGTCTTGGCGCGCGTGCCAGGCGCCACCACCGCACCCGGGGGAACGTAACCGCGGTGCTCGCGGCGCTCGGCTGAGGTGACGTCGATGATGGGCGTGCTCGCCGTGATGCACACGTTGGCTCCGAGCACCGCGCGGGCGCTGACCACGGCGCCTTCCACCACGATGGCGCGGCTGCCCACGAACGCCTCGTCGCCAACCATCACCGGACGCGCGCCGGCGGGTTCGAGCACGCCGCCGATGCCCACGCCGCCAGCCAAATGCACGTTGCGTCCAATTTGCGCACAACTTCCCACGGTGGCCCAGGTGTCCACCATGGTTCCTTTGCCCACGTGCGCTCCCACGTTCACGTATCCCGGCATGACGATGCAGCCGGCGGCCACATGCGCGCCCTCGCGCACCACTCCGGGAGGCACAACACGCACGCCGCGCGCGCCTAAGTCGGCACGGCAGTCGAGTTTGTCGAAGTAGACGAGTCCGCCGCCATGCACACGGCCTTGGTCGATGGCTTCGGCTGTAGAAGATTCGGCGCCCGCCGCAGTGGCGTCTCCCATGGGTCTAGCCACACGCCAGCGCAAGGCGAGGAGAACAGCCTGCTTGACCCACGCATGGATTTCCCAATCACGAAGGTCGCCCGTGAGCGCGAGTTCGGTTCCAGGGGCAACGAACGGTCCCATGCCCGGAGGTGTGGACACGCGCAATGTTCCGAGTTCGAGGGCACGCAAGGTGGCCACGATGCTCTCTTGAACCTCGGGTTTCTCGAGGAGGGAGACATCGCGCGTGGCCGCTTCGATGCGTTCGGCATGAAGTGCGACGTCGTAGGGTGTGACGCGCGCCTTGAAGCGCGTGGCGCGGGGATAGGCGAGGGTGTCGCTCATGCTTGGGGCTCCGTAGGCAAGGCAGGTGTGAAATTCGCGGAGGAAGGTAGGGGGCGTGAGGCTATCCAGGTGTCCCAAGACTTGAGGCACCGCGTGATGTCCTCGGGCGTGGGCACCAAGGCCAGGCGGAAGAACTCCGCGCACGAATCGCCCAACGCGTCGCCGGGCGTGGCCACGATGCCCGTTGCCTCCGCGAGCGCAGCCACGTAGGCCTCGCCAGAGGGCCACCCTGCGGGCGCTTTGACCCACACATAAAACGTGGCCGTGGAGGGCACGACGGTGAAGCCGTGACGCGAGAGGAAGGCGTCGACGAGCGACCGCTTGCGCGCGAAAACCTCGTTCCGGAGGATGGAGTGCTCGTCGTCATTCCACGCCGCGATGGCAGCGGCCTGCACGAAGGTCGGCGTGCCTAGCCCGACGTGAGGACGGATTTTGCCGAATGCGGACACCAACCGGGGATCGCCCGCCACGAAACCGCTGCGGTAGCCGGTCATGCCGCTGCGCTTGGAGAGCGAGAAGAACGCCAGGACGTTGCGGTACCCTTGGGAGCGAGAGACTTCCAGGAAAGAAACAGGGGCTTCCGTGCCCGGAAAATACATGTCGACGTAGCATTCGTCCGACAAGAGGACCACATCGTTGGCGAGCGCCCAAGCGTAGATGCGTTCCGCATCGGCGCGCGGCAACAGGGCGCCCGTGGGGTTGTGCGGATAACTCACCCAGCAAGCGGCCACACGAGGCAGCAAAGGAGCGGGCACGTCGGCCGGATCGAAAACGTAACCACGCTCGGGGCGCAACGGCACTTCGTAACCCACTCCACCTGCAAGGAGCGTGGAGCTCCGGTACACGGGGAAGCCTGGATCGGGGGAAACGACGACTCTGCGGTTCGACGTGGCGTTGAGCAGCACCTGTGGCGCATGGAAAATCGCTTCCTTGCTGCCGTTGGACGAGAGCACTCCGGCCACGGGGTCGAGCTCCACGCCGAAGCGACGCTTGGCCCACGCGGCGCATGCCTCGCGAAACGCCGGTGAACCTTGGCTCGAGGGGTACTGACTCACCTTGGGTACGGCGGCAAGCAGTGCTTCGCGGATGAAGGCAGGCGTCTCCTCGAGCGGATCGCCCAATCCGAAATCGAACACCTCGCGCCCCGCCGCGCGCAGTTGCGTCTTTCGAGTTTCGTTGCGCAAGAGCGGATATGAGCTCAGTTCCGAAAGCCAGGCGTTTGTCATGAGTGCTCCTGGTGCGGGAGGAGGCGGGCTTGTCATTGGGCGCGAAGCGTACCAAGCTGCCGGATTCGTCGCAAGGAAGGTCATTCATGAAACTGCACGTCGTAGTGACGGGGCCAAAGCTCTTCACGTTCGTTGCGCTCCTAGCGCCCCTGTCGGCTTGCGCTACGCCCCCAATCGTCGCGGAGTGGGAACTTCCCATGAGCGAGGAAGGCTGGGACGCCAAGGCCCCTTTCAATGGAAAAGTCTACTCGACGCCCGGTGGGGCGAGCACCAAGTCGTTTCTCGACGTGCTCAAGTGGCAGTGGACGCGCGAGTCCGCCCCGTGGCCGGAGCAAGTCGAGAACGTCGCGCGCCCCTCGCTCCCGACGACCCTTGGCCCAAGCTCAATGGCGGTCACGTTCATCAACCACGCCACGGTCCTTTTGCAGTTCCCAGGGCTCAACGTGCTCACCGACCCCGTTTTCGCGGAACGGGTGAGCCCGGTTTCCTTCGCGGGTCCTCGGCGCGTGCGCACGCCCGGACTCGCGCTCGTTGACCTCCCACGTGTGGATCTCGTTCTCGTTTCTCACAACCACTACGATCACATGGACGAAGAGTCGCTCAAGGAGATCCATCGCCGCCACGGTCCGCGTTTCCTGGTTCCTAAGGGCGAGCGCGCGCGACTCGAGGACTGGGGCATCGAAAGGGTCGAGGAATTCGATTGGTGGGAGAACGTCTCTTTGCCCGCTCCCCTCGACGCGCGTGTCACCTTCGCTCCCGCGGCGCATTGGTCAGGCCGCGGCCTGTTCGATCGCTACGCGACGCTCTGGGGCTCGTTTTACATCGAGAAGGGACCGTGGAAGGTCTATTTCGCTGGGGACACGGGATACGCAGCCCATTTCAGGGTCGTACGCCGCAAGCTCGGCGCGCCCGATTTCGCCCTCCTGCCCATAGGCGCCTATGAGCCGCGCTGGTTCATGCGCGAGCAACACATGAACCCCAGCGACGCGGTGTTGGCCCATGCCGATCTCGGCGCGCGCCGCAGCATGGGCATCCACTTCGGGACGTTCCAACTCACCGACGAGGCACTCAACGATCCGCGACTCCACCTCGAGAGCGCTCGCACGGACGCAGGCCTCACGGAGGAAGACTTCCGCGCCTTCAACGAGGGCGAGACGCGGATGTTCGAGCATCCGGGAGACGCCAAAGAATGAGCGCAAGCCATTGCATTGCAGAGCCCTACGACGCCATCGTCGTGGGGAACGGCTTCGCTGGCGTCGTAGGCGCTTTGAGCCTGACACGTCAGGCAGCGCTGCGTGGTGTCGCGCTTCGCGTGGCGCTCATAGGTCCCGATAGCGCGCAATTCTTCACACCGGGCCTCTATGAGGCCATTGAGTCCGACGACCCCACGCTTGCGTCCATTTCCCTTCCGGGGCGTTTGCCGCGAAGCGTCGAGTACATCGAAGGGACGGGACGATTGGAAGCGATGCCGAGCATGGCCTCGGGTGCGTGGCAGGTGAGGGTGGAGTCGCCTCCGTTCGCTTCGCGCCTCCTGCGCGCATCCCACGTTCTCCTCGCCACCGGAGCCCTGCGCGGACGATCCAAGAGCCTCGATCCCCTCACGTCGTGGAACGATTGGCTGCAACTGCGCGGACGCTTGCGGGCCGCCCGGAGCGTGATCGTCGTTGGCGGCGGCGTGAGTGGGGTGGAACTCGCCGCGAGCCTCAGGTCTGCCCTCCCCTCCCCCTCGGTTCGCGTTACCTTGGTGGAGCGCAACGAAACTATCCTCATGGGATTGCCCGAGGCCTTCACGCGCGCTTGCCGATCCATCCTCCAAGAGCTCGGAGTGGCCATCATCACGGGGCGAACCGCAGACCTGCCCGATGCCGACGTCTCTCTCGACGCGCGTGGCCCCTGGAACGAAGCCTCCCGGCTCGAGACTCTGCTTGGGCCCGCTTACGCGCCGATCTCGCACCAGGGGGGCTTCGAAGCGGACACCCTGCGCGTGCGCGTGATGCCCACGCAGCGCGTCCCTGCCGAGGAAGGGCTATGGGCCTTGGGCGACCTCGCGCATTTGCCTGGCACCGCATCCAGCGCACAGGCGGCCACCCAGCTGGCTCACCAATGGGCCGCCACGGTGCTCAGGGTTCGCGCGGGCGAGCGACCTTTCAAGGCGCGCGTGCTTGACCTTGGTCTCGTGCTCCGTCTTGGCCCCCATCACGCCGTCGGCCTCGTGCGCGTCCCAGGTCTCGGTCCGCGAGTGGTGACGGGAGCGGTGGCACAGGGTTTGAAGGCTACTGTGCGCGCGAAGTACTTCGCGGAACTGGCCTTGGCGGGACGACGGCTGGTTTAGGCTCGGGCATCGCTCAATGGCCTTCGGGAGCAAGCAGGGCCCGCCGCAGCACAGCTCCTGTGCGCGACGCGTCGCCGAGGGTTTCCGCGCGGACGAGAGCATCGCGCGCCTCGTTCTCACGCCCCAAGGCGACGTAACACAACGCCGCGTCGACGTGAGCGCTGGGATCGTGGGGGGCCGATTGCCGCGCGCGTTCGAGTTCCACGAGCGCGCGCGCCGGATCGCCTTGGCGCACGTGCACGCGCGCAAGGATTCGACGTCCGTCGGGCGTCTCACGCAGTTCGAGAGCCCGTTCGATCTGTTCCTGCGCGCGCGCGGCATCGTGGGCGTCGAGGTAAGTCAAGGCGAGTTCTCGGTGGGCGAGTTCAAGCGCGACAGTGGCGCCCGGTAGGGAGCGGGATGCAGGAATACTCGACCATCCTGGGGAACTCGCGTTGCGGGTCACCGAGCCGACAACGGCACCTTCTTCACGAGACAAGGCGCGCGCCGCTTCGTCACGCTTGGCCGCCTCGTCGTAAAACCCGAGGTCGGCGAGGACCACGCATCCGGCCAGAAGGGCCTCCGGTGAAGCAGGATTGACGCATGCGGCCCGATCGAGGCTTTGGAGCGCCTCCGCGAAGCGACCTTGTGCCATGCAACTCAGGGCGTGGCGCGAAAGCCACTCCTCCGACTCGCCTTCGTCACGCAAACGCGCGGCGGCTAGTGCCTCGGCCTGCTCCCATTGCCCCGAGGCTGTGTAGGCTCCGTATGCGGTGAAGGCCGCGTCGCGAGACATCTCCATGGTCATGTCGGGCGTCCTCCGGGGCAATCGGGAGCGGACAACGGCTGATTGCGCACTCCACAGTGTGTCAGAGGCTTTTGCTGCGGGCCAGGGGGGGCTCCCGTCAAAGGAAACAGGTCCCGGAGGGCGTCCGCATGGGCTACACGCGCCGGCACCTTTGATCTTTCGGCCGCGCATCGCTATGGGTGGGCCGGAAGAGACACGACACCCACTCGAGTGAAGGAATCGGCACACATGCTAGAACACGGCGCGGCCACTCTCATCCTCGGCGCCCAATATGGAGACGAAGGCAAGGGCAAGCTCGTTGACGTCCTCGCGGAGCATGCCGACCTCGTTTGCCGCGTGCAGGGAGGCAACAACGCCGGCCACACCATTTGGGTGAAGGGCGAGAAGGTCGTAACCCACCTCCTCCCCTCCGGCGTACTGCGGGACAACTGCGAGGTGGCCATCGGCGCAGGCGTGGTGGTCGATCCGTTTGTTTTGGCCGACGAGATGAACGCCCTTTCGGCGCGGGGTTTCGACCTCCGGCCCGAACGCTTTTCGGTGGACTACCGCTCGCACGTCATCCTTCCGTACCACAAAGCCGTCGACATGCAGCGCGAATTGACGCGTTCCAAAGCCGGCGCAGCCATCGGCACGACGGGTCGCGGCATCGGCCCGACATACGCGAGCAAAGCTTTCCGCGACGGCCCCCGCATGGTGGACATCACTTCGGCCTCGCGCCTCGATGCCTGGCTCACGCAGCATCCCCACCTCGAAGAGGGACTCGCCCACGATGTGCGGGCAGCCCTTCTGGACATCGGCGCGCGGCTCTCGCCCCACCTCAAGGACGTCGCCATGATGGCCTGCAACCGCCTCATTGAAGGTGGACGCGTTCTTGTTGAAGGCGCTCAAGGTGCCATGCTCGACGTCGGCTTCGGCACGTATCCCTTCGTAACGTCCTCCTCGCTCGTGTCGGGGAGCTGCGCGGGCGGGTTGGGCATACCGCCGTGGAAGCTCAAGAACTGCGTGGGCGTCATAAAGGCCTACTCCACCCGCGTCGGCAATGGGCCTTTTCCGGGCGAACTCTCGGGCACGCTCGAAACACGAATCCGCGACATTGGCCGCGAATTCGGATCCACCACCGGACGCCCTCGGCGCGTGGGTTGGCTCGATCTCGTCGCCTTGCGATACCTCGCGCGCGTCAATGGCCTCACCGCGTTGGCCATCATGAAAGCGGACGTGCTCACGGGTCTCGATGACGTCGGCATCGTGACCGCATACCGCGACTCGCGCACCGGCAAGCTCGCGGAGGGGTATCCCATGAGCGGCGAAGCTTGGCAGAGCGTCGAGCCCGTCGTGGAGTTTTGCCCTGGGTGGGATTTTGTTGTAGATGATACATCCAAGCTGAACCCCGCGTATGCCCGGTTCTTGAGCACGATCGAAGAGCTCGTGGGGGTCCGCGTAGCCTATGCTTCCACGGGACCCGAGCGCAACGAAGGCGTGTGGCTAGGCAATCCCGATCTCCCGTTCGGCGCGTTAAGATAAGGAAGGGCGTCCCTGCTGCGCAGGCCGAGGCGTCCTCCCATTCATGGTGGAGACTCGCCCATGCCGAAGACTCGTTTACGCGGCAACGCCCTCATCCTGCAGTCCGGTGGACCCACGGCTGTCATCAACCAGTCCCTCGCCGGGGTCATGTCCGCCGCGAGCGACTACACCGATGTCATCAGCCGCGTCTACGGAGCCGTGCACGGCCTGCATGGTCTCCTCCACGAGAACTTCTTCGACCTCACGGCCGAGTCGCCGCTGGTGTGGCAGGACATCGCCAATTCTCCGGGGGCCGCCCTCGGCTCGGCGCGAATCAAACCCAAGCGCTCCGATCTCGATCGCGTTTTCGAGGTGTTCCACGCGCATGACATCAAGTTCGTTTTCTACAACGGTGGCAACGACTCCGCGGAGGCCGCGCAACTCATCCGCGAGGAAGCCAACGAGCGCCATCACGAAATCCAGATTCTCCACGTGCCCAAAACCATCGACAACGACCTCATGGTCACCGACCACTGTCCAGGCTACGGCAGCGTTGCGCGCGTCGTGAGCCACATCATCGCGGGCGACGACCTCGACAACCGCAGCTTCTACAACGGCGTGAAGGTCAACGTCTGCATGGGACGCCACGCCGGGTGGATCGCCGCCGCAACAGCCGTGGCGAAAAAGGGCGTCGTGGCCGCCGACGACCCCGACGCCTGCGCGCCCCACTTGGTATACCTGCCGGAAGTGCGTTTCGAGGTCGCGAAGTTCCTCGACGACGTCCAACGTTGTTACGATCGCATAGGCAGGGCCACCATCGTCGTGGCAGAAGGCATTGCCGACCAGCTCGCGGAACAGCACTTCACGGGCGAGAAGGATGAGTTCGGCAACGTACAGCTGTCGGGAACGAGCCGCCTCGGCGATTTCCTCTCGGACGTCGTGAAGAAGAACCTCAAGGTGAAAGCGGAGCTCGGCAAGCTGCGCGTGCGGGCCGACACGTGGGGTTACCTCCAGCGCTCGCTGCCCGGCATGCCCAGCCCCACGGATCAGGCCGAGGCCTTTTGGGTGGGCGCCATGGCCGTGCGCTATATGATGCAGGGCGAGTCCGACAAGATGGTCACCCTGATACGCACCACCGGACATCGAGGCGGGTACCGGTGCGAAACATCGCTTTGCGACCTCGCGCTCGTTGCGCAGAAAACCAAGCTCATGCCGCCGGAAATGATCAACTCGCAAGGCAATGGCGTTACCGAAGAGTTCTTCGACTATGTAATGCCTTTGGCCTCCCTCCTGCCC
>JBIKVI010000126.1:0-11754 GCA_044356935.1 Silvanigrellaceae bacterium
GAGGGGGGCCGGCGAAACGAGCGCACACTTAGCGAGGGCGTCCGCAGCAATGTCTGTTCGCTCGCAATCCAATAACGAAACTCTGTCACACAGGTCAAACGGCGGGCTTACTTCCCTTCCGAGAAACCCAAATCAGAACTCTACCGTTGCGACGTTCCCACGTTGCCATAAAAAAACCCCTCTCGCTGTGAGAAGGGAATCGGCTAACGCATTGAAATCTTTAGGCCCTATACAACCTATACTCAACATCCTATACTGATGTTACTTTGACAGGCGTAACCTATTGATATTATGGCGTCAGCGGCAGGATTCTAACCTGCGACCCCTTCTTTAGGAAAGAAGTGCTCTATACAGCTGAGCTACGCCGACGTTCCCAAGGTTTTAGCCGTCCCTGACGCACCTTGTCAATCGCCCACGTAACCTTCAACGACAAACGCCACAACGCGAATTGCTCCGGCGTGTGGCGTTTGTCGTTGAACCGTCCGCAGGCATGCGGCCGGCTCGCCCTAAGGCTTACTTCTTCTTCTTGACCGGCGCCTTTTTGGCTGCGGTCTTGCGAGCGCCGGTGACCTGCTCCTTGAGCGACTTGGCGGGGCGGAAACCGATCTTCTTGGATGCGGGAATCTTGATTTCCTCGCCCGTCTGAGGATTGCGGCCCATACGTGCGGCGCGCTCTTTCACCTGGAGGATGCCGATTTTGTCGATGCGCAGCTTGCTGCCTCCGGAAACCTGCTCCTCAACCGTGTTGAGGAACTCGGCGATAACTTCCTTCGTGATCTTCTTCGGGAGCTGCGTGAACTTGTTTGCGACGGCTGCAATGATCTGGCTCGTGGAGACAGTGGTGGTGTTGGACTTTGCCATGAAGCACCTCGAAGAGAATGTGGATTGGATCGTCGGGTATCTTTCGTGAGTTAAGCTACTGCCCCTTGAAAAGTCAATAGACGGGGGGTCCAAATCCGCTTGCGACGCGGCCCGCCCCCCCCTTCAAAGGCAGCGTTCCCGCGCCCGTTTGCGCCCTGGCCCGAATGGGAGCATAACTTGCTGCTGATACTTCCCGGAGCCTTTGCAAGGAGCCATCCCCATGTCGAAAATCGTAGGCATCAACGCGCGCCAAATTCTGGATTCCCGTGGCAATCCCACAGTCGAAGTCGACGTGTACACCGAGGAAGGCGTTTGCGGCACCGCCGCGGTTCCTTCAGGCGCGAGCACCGGCGAACACGAGGCGTGCGAACTGCGGGACGGTGACAAGAACATCTATCTCGGCAAGAGCGTCCTCAAAGCCGTGCAGAACGTCCAGGACCACATCGCCCCCGTCCTCGAGGACGAGGTCGACGTGACCGAGCAAATCGAAATCGACCGCCTCCTCCTCGAGATCGACGGAACGGAGAACAAAACCAAGCTAGGCGCCAACGCGATCCTGGCGGTGTCCATGGCCGCCGCACGCGCGGCAGCAATGGAGTTGGGCCAACCCCTCTATCAGTACCTAGGCGGCGCGTACGCGCGAACCTTGCCCGTCCCGCTCATGAACGTCATCAACGGTGGCTCGCACGCCGACAACACGCTCGACTTCCAAGAGTTCATGCTCGTGCCGCACGGCTTCACGCGCTTTTCTGACGCGCTGCGCGCGGGCGTGGAAACATTCCACCACCTCAAAAAGGTCCTCCACGACAAGGGTCTCTCCACGGCTGTGGGCGACGAAGGCGGTTTCGCGCCCAACCTCAAGAGCAATGAAGAAGCGCTGGAGTATTTGGTGCGCGCGGTGGAGAAGGCCGGCTACAAGGTCGGCGAACAGATTTCCTTCGCCCTCGATGTCGCCGCATCGAGTTTCCACAAAGACGGCAAGTACATCCTTTCGAGCGAAGGCCGCACCATCGACTCCGCCGAACTCATCGGCCTCTACCAGTCGCTTGCGAAGAAGTACCCTATCTCGAGCATCGAGGACGGCCTCGACGAGAACGACTGGGGCGGCTGGAAGAAGCTCACCGATGCCATGGGTCGCGGCACTCAGCTCGTGGGTGACGATCTTTTTGTCACCAACCACAAGCTCCTCGCGCGCGGCATCGAGGCGCGTACCGCCAACTCCATACTCATCAAACTCAATCAGATTGGTACCGTTACCGAGACCCTCCAGACCATCGAGCTGGCCAAAACCAGCGGTTACACCACCATCATCTCGCACCGCAGCGGCGAGACAGAGGACACCTTCATCGCGGATCTCGCCGTCGCGACGAACTCGGGCCAAATCAAGACGGGTAGCGCTTCGCGCACCGATCGCGTGGCGAAGTACAACCGTCTGTTGCGCATCGAGGAGGAGCTGGCCCAAACCGGTCTCTTCAAGTGGCGGCAAGGCCGCTCCTTCATGTAAGCTTCAGGGTCGAAGCACACCGTCCCCTCGCGCCTATCCTTCGCGGAGGGGAGGCGTTCCGTCCGAGGCACCCATCGCCATGTCGAACGAAGACTACTCTCACGTCGCGCATGCGTTCATCGAACTTCGCGGCAGGGGCTTGAGCCTTTCGTCGGCCGACCTCACGCACTTGCGATCATGGCGCGACCTCGGCATTCCTCCGCTGGCGTTGCTCGAGTTTCTTTTCTCGCTGGCAGACGAATGCGAATCCGCAGGCAAGGGGTTTCCGCTCACCTTGAAGGCCGTGGATGTTCGACTCAAACGCGCTCTGCGCAGTGGACAACTCGCCCGCTGGTTCGATGCAGCGGTTAGCGCGAACGCCACACCAGGAGAGCCGACATGAGCACTCTCGAAGAAATGTTTGGACGCCTGCAGGAAGTGGCAACCCGACGCGAGCAAGAACAAGAAGCCGAGCGCGCCGTTGACACGCCGTGGGAAGCGCGCGCGCCTGGAGCTTCGGGGAGTGCGTCCACCGGGAGTGGCCCGGGCTCTGCCATTCGCGCCCATGCCAATGGCGCACAGCCGGAATGCCGTTGTGGGAACACAGGGGGCATCTTCGTAGACATCGCGGGCGGACGCCGTCGTTACGTCGTGTGCCCCGCTTGCGACCCGCGACCCGGCTGCAAACGTTGCGATGGCACCGGCCATGGACGGCGTTTCAACCTTGTTACGCAAATGGAGGACGTCGTTCCTTTCGGCTGCCCTTGCACCTCGATACCCCGCGACGTAGCCCGTCTCAACGAGGCGGGCATTCCGGACCGCTACCTGAGCTCGGACTTCGACACGCTCTCGTATGATCATCTCGCCCCGGAACCGCGGGAGAAGCTTCGTCTGATATCGGAGTGGTCGGAGGCCTATTGCGAACTCACAGCCGAGGTTTGGAAGCGCAGGCCCCACGAGCTTGAAAAGCCCTTCCTCACCTTCATGGGCCCCGTAGGCACGGGCAAGACACACCTCGCCGTAGCGGCCCTCAAGCGATTCGTTGGGCGTCACGGGATGACCGGAAGATTCGTCGACTTCAGCCGTTTCCTTGGCGAGCTGCGCCACTGCTACAGCGCGAAGACCTCCGAGGAAGCGGTCCTTGGCCCCCTGCGCGCGGTGGACGTCCTGCTCATCGACGAGCTCGGAAAAGGCCGCACCGAGAACGAGTGGCAGCTCGAGAAGCTCGACGACCTCATCAACAGCCGTTACAACGGTGGCAAAGTAACACTACTGACCACCAACTATCTCCACGCGGAGTTCCGATACGACCCCAAGCGGTTCGGGCTCGGCGAGATTCCGGCCAACGAGAGCTTCTGGCGTCAGCCCCTGCAAGAGCGCATTGGTCTGCGCATGTACGACCGCCTCCTGGAAGCTTCGGAATTCCTCGTGTTCCTGGGTGTCGAGAGCTACCGTCGCCGCATGCTCGACGAACTCTCGGCACGTACCCGTGAGCCCCGGCGACAGGGCCCGGCCTGAGGGATCCGCCCCTTCGCCAAATCGCAACTAGACATATCGTAACTAGGAGATCGCCCATGCCCAAGCCAACCGCGCACCGTACCGACTTTCTCCGCGCCTTGAGCGTCCTGTCCGCTAGCGTTTCCATCGCCTTGCCTGCCTTTGCCTCACCCTCCACGCCAATCGCCGCGAACGCCTCCGTATCGTCGGTACGCTCGGACGCCGCGAGCATTGCGTTCGAAGATGGCGCTTTTGGCGGCCTTACTACCAAAAGCCAGGGAACACTGCACCTTACCGGCGAGCCCGCGCCGACCGACGTGGTCGCCTTGAAGGCGGCCGGGTTCGTGGCCATCGTCGATATCCGCCAAGCTTCGGAGAACCGATCGCCCCTTGAGTCGGCCGCGCGGAGAGCAAACATCGCTTACCACAACGCGCCGTTATTCGATGCGAACGGGCGCATCGACGCCAACGCGGTGGTCGCCATTGGCGCCTTGCACCGTCGCTATGGGAAATCTCCCCACCTGGTGTCATGCAAATCCGGGAACCGGTCTTCGGCTTGGTACGCAGCCTACCTTGCCACGACGCGCGGCCTCACAGCGGACCAGGCCATCGCCGTGCGTCGTCGTGCGTTCCTACGCGACGACATGGCCAATGCTGTCAGGGTCTTCCTCAACCCTTGAGCCCGGCAGACGATGCGAGATTTGTGAAAACAGAGTGTCTAGAGGAATTGTGCCTTGAACGGTTCACCACGGGCGGCTAACCCTGGGCCGTCCCGGGGCGTTCTGTCCAACCCTCCGACGACGTAAACCCGCATAACGGCCCCAAGCCGTCCCGAGGAGTTCCATGAAAAAGTCTGCTCTCTCCCTCGCTCTCGCCGCTTCTGCCCTCCTCCCTGCCGTCGCCTCCGCCGAAGTCGTGGGCATCAAGCTCAAGGATGGCTACACGGTGAGCTACACGTTTAGTTACGAATCCGACAGCGGTTATGCAGACATCAACGTGTGCGAAGTCGTCGTAAAGAACGATTCCGCCGTGCAGGTTGCATCGAAGAAAATCGATCTCAATGACGTGCGATTCAATTGCGGTGGCGTTGCCCGCAACCAGACGGCAACCTACCGTGCGTTCGTTGAGTCCGACAGCGGCCACACCGACCGTGGATGCTTCGACGTGGCCACGGGCCTCAGCGTGAACGCATCGTTCTGCGGCTTCAAGAACTAAGTTCGACCTTAGTTTGACGGTTGCTGCGCAACGACAGGCGGCAAGGCTTGAAGGCGCTCCGCTTCGCGAAGCTCGCTTCAGCCTTTGAGCCCTTCGGCTTCCCAGGCCGCCCGTACGGCGGGCCGTGTGCGCATGCGCTCGTTATGGGCCAGCAGGTTCTTGAGTTGGCTCACGTCGAGCTTTACGTAATGCGACCAATTGAACACCGTGAAGAGATAGGCGTCGGCCGAAGAGTAACGCGTTCCTAGGAGCCACTCTTTGCCGGCCAGCTGGGCGTCGGTGTATGCGAACTTCGCGAGAATAGCGTCGGCGGCGGCTTTTCGAGCCTCCTCGGTGGTGCTCGGGTTGAAAAGCGGGCCGAACCCTTTATGAAGCTCCGTCGAGATATAGAGAAGCCATTCGAGCGCGCGGTAGTACTCGGGGGTGCCGGAGCGTGGCAGCAGTTCCCTCTCGGGTACGCGATCGGAAATCCACTGTTGGAGCATGACACCTTCGGTGAGGATGGAACCGTCGTCGAGGTGCAGGAAGGGAACGTATCCCTTCGCATTGATCTCCTTGACGGGCCTTCCGCTTGCAGTAACGCCGGTCCGGATGTCCACCTTTTCGAGCGAGAAGTCGAGGCCTGCCTCGCGCAGCGAGATATGGATAGCGAGAGAACAGGCTCCTGGCGACCAGAACAGCTTCATGGAAACTCCTTTGTCTGCGTTTCGTCCACGTTGCGCACGTTGTAACGGACTCGACGTCCGGCGCGGAAACGGAGGCGCGACCCATCCGCCATGGCACAGGGCTTTACAAGGTCTTCATTTCGATCTTCTTGAAGGATATCATGGTCCGCCGCGCCTCGAAGAGATTGCGGTAGGATTCGTAGCGAATGCGCAACTTCTCGCTCTCGGCGCGCGAGGAGGCGATGCTATCGAGGAGCTCCATGTACTCGGGATGGGCCTCGGCCAAGCGCTTGAGCCGCGCCTCGGCGATGGACTTGGCGCCGCTCTCCTCGCCCGCGCGCTCGATTTCGTTCATGAGGCGTGCGCGCACCGACGTGCGCAACAGCTCGAGTCGCTCCGCCTCCTTGCGCTTGTCGACGTACTCCAGGCCTATGCGATTGGCGAGCTGGATGATTTCCTCCAACGAGAGTTCGCGTCTCTCCTCGCCCGATCCCATCCCGTTGCCGGTTCCGTTCCCTTGCCCCACGTTCCCTCCTCGGCGGCGTCCTGGCTCGTCTGTTACTTCGCGCTCATGGCAAGCATGCGGTCGAGCGTCCCGCGCGCGAGCGTCCGGCTGGGCTCGTCCACCGCGATGACGTTCACGGGGTTCCCCGCGACCACGCTTTCGAGCGCCCAAGCCAGGTGCGGGAGGTCGATGCGGTTCATGGTTCCGCAAAGGCACATGAAGGGATTGATGCTCACCACGGTCTTGCCGGGATTCTCGAGGGCGATGCGGTTGACGAGGTTCATCTCCGTTCCGACGGCCCATTTGGATCCCGCCGGGCTCGCGGCGATGGTGTTGACGATGAACTCCGTAGAGCCGATGGCGTCGGATGCGTCCACCACCTCCATGGCGCACTCGGGATGGGAGATGACCTTGAACGCGGCATCCTTGGCGCGCAGATTCTCGATCTGCTTGACCGTGAACATGGCGTGCACGGGACAGTGCCCGCGCCAAAGCATGACGCGCGAGTCGAGCACGCGCTCGAGCGGCAATCCGCCGAGCGGTTTGCCCGGCTCCCAGAGCGCCATTTGGGAAAGGGGAATGCCGGACGCCTTGCACGTATTCCGCCCGAGATGCTGGTCGGGGAAGAAGAACAGGACCTTGCGCTCCGAGAGCGCCCATTCGATGATGCGCGCGGCGTTGGTGGACGTGCAGCACACGCCGCCTTTAGAGCCCACGAACGCCTTGAGGGCCGCGGTGGAGTTAATATAGGTAACAGGCATGATGCTGTCGTGGCCAAGGGCCTCAACCAGCTCGTCCCACGCCTCCTCCACGTCGTCAGCGTCGGCCATGTCGGCCATGTCGCAGCCGGCGCCGAGGTCTGGCAGGATGACCTTCTGATTGCCTCGCTTGAGGATATCCGCGCTCTCGGCCATGAAGTGGACGCCGCAGTATACAATGAACTCGGCTT
This sequence comes from Silvanigrellaceae bacterium, assembly GCA_044356935.1. GTDB lineage: Bacteria > Bdellovibrionota_B > Oligoflexia > Silvanigrellales > Silvanigrellaceae > JADCJN01. Next base: position 7,176 of record JBIKVI010000126.1, read on the forward strand.
CTTCCTGCGCCGCCGCGTACTGGGCGAGCTTGAGCGAATCCCCGCGCACGTCGCCAAGCGCCACGATTTCGGGCCGCTGGTAGTGGTGCGTGAGGATGACCGCCCTCTTCCCGAGCGCGGCGCGCGCGCTCTGGATGCGTGCAACGCACGCAGCCTCGTCGAGACTCGGATAGGGAGCGGGGAGAGGCTGCTGGTACATCATCTTTTTGCGATCTCCGAACAGACGGACGGGCGGAAACGGGAAGGGATACGAGACGTCAGGCTCACGCCCCGGGTGCGCCCCGGGTGCGCCCCGGAAGCCTAGTCCATCGCGAGTAATCTGCAACAGGATTGACTTTCCTCATGGGCGCGGGTTTTCTTGAGCCCGCACAATCCTGCACCCCGACCCAACACAGCAACCTCACAAGCCCGTGAGGCCCCAAAAGGAGACTCCGATGACTCAGAAGCTCGCCCAGGTCGAAGATATCCGTCAGGTCGGCGTTGTTGGGGCCGGCCAAATGGGCGCCGGAATCGCTCAGGTTCTCGCCCAGGCGGGCATCTCTGTCGTCCTGGCCGACGTCAACCCCGAAGGCCTCAAGAAGGCCCTCATCGGTATCGACCGTAGTTTGGGGAAACTCTACGAGAAGGGGAAGCTCTCCGAGCATCCGCCAGCGGTCTTGGGTCGCCTCAAGACGACAACATCCTTGGCAGACTTGGGATCGAGTGACCTCGTCATCGAGGCGGTTAACGAAAACGAAGACCTCAAAGGCCGCATTTTTCGCGAACTCGATGCCCTCCTCCCAGAGCACGCGCTGCTGGCTTCGAACACCTCGTCGCTGCCCATCACACGGCTGGCAAGCGCCACCAAGCGCCCCGACCGGTTCATCGGCATGCATTTCATGAACCCGGTCCCGGTCATGGAGCTCGTGGAAATCATCCGCGGCCACGCGACCTCCGACGCCACCTATGAAATCACCAAGGCGCTGGCCGAAAAGGTCGGCAAGAAAACCGTCTGCTCGCAAGACTTTCCAGGATTCATCGTCAACCGCGTGCTGATGCCCATGATCAACGAGGCCTTTTTCACGCTCATGGAAGGCATCGCTTCCCCCGCCGACATCGATGCCGGGATGAAGTTGGGCACCAACCAACCCATGGGTCCACTCACCCTCGCCGACTTCATTGGCCTCGACACGTGCCTCGCCATCATGAAGGTCCTGCATGAAGGCCTGGGCGACTCGAAGTACAGACCTTGCCCTCTTCTGCGCAAGTACGTCGATGCCGGCCACCTCGGTCGCAAGACAGGCCGCGGCGTCTACGCGTACTGAATTCGAGTCGTGCCGTGAACGGCCTCTCTCCCGCTCTCACGTCGGTCCTCCTCGTTTTGAGCGCCTCTTTCCCGAGAAGACGTTAAGGACAAAGAACCCCTTCAGCCCAGAGTTGGGCCTGCCGATACATCAGGGGGAATCGCAGAGCGCGGGCGAGTCGGTTGCAAGTCGGTTGCAAGTCGGTTGCAACGCGGAGCCAATGGACTCCTCGCGATGAATAGGAGCCCTCTCGATGGGCACGAAGTGTACAGGAATCCTGGCCGCGAGCGCATGCTTGGGGGCGCTCGTAGCCACCGCATGCGCCAAAGAGGCGGGCAAGAACGCATCCACTCAGTTCATTACTTCGATGCCACTCATGAGCTACTCGCTCACGAACATTGTGGTGCAGGCGGACGTGCGGGAGATCGTCGTGTGCGCGAAAATTATGGATGAGGCCTTCGATTCGGCTCGTCATCCGCAGATCCTCGCAGAGGATAATGACATACGGTGACGGAAGCGAAACGACTACTCCGACGGCGGAGGACCTCCACGGACTGCGGCGAATCATTGAAATCATCCGACGCAATGGAAACATCAGCGCCGCGGAGGTATGCGGAGTGACCCATGAGCTCTATATTCCGGCCAATGCCGGCGACTCCCCCGCCGCGCGTGATCACGGCGTGATGTTCTGCCGCCGCCGCACCTCAGGTGCCGGTGCCGCCCCAGCCGCTCCCGCGCAAAATGCGCCTCAGGAAGGGCCGGCTCCCGATCCCAGGTGAGTCGAACTCTGTCTCGCTCAGACTAGCTCCCGACCCGCGCGCGCTTTCGCGCTCTTTTGAGTTCCCTCTTGAAGACCCGCAACCGCGCGGCCAGGCGCGAGTGAGTCGAAGCATTGTGCGACTCAAGCGGAGCCGCGTAGAGAACGCGCGCGAGGTCGTGCGCCACCGCACGCGCATCCGCCGCGCACGCAGGCAGCTCTCGCGCCACCACTTCGGCGAGCGCGCAGGGACCCTGCCAAGTCTCCACGGGGCAGTGCGCCGCGCGAAGGGCCTCTTTGAACTGCGCAAAGTTGAGATCGGCGGCGTCGCGCCCGAAACGCGCAGAGGCCCTCCGGGCAAGGACGAGCGCGGCGTAACCAACTCCCACCATGATGGCCAGCGCTCCAAGAAAGCCTGGAGCGTTATCGCGCCAAGCGGCCCGCACGAGGTCGCCAGCGAGGCGGAGCGAGTCGCGCTCTCGCACTCCTGCAACAGTAAAGGCCCAGAGGGCGCGCACGGGTTCGGTCCATCCAGCGATGGTCCGCGTCACGTCGCGCGTCCAGCGCGAAGCCGATGGCGCGTCGAGGGACAGCATGTTTTCGATAGGGCGTCCGATGCGGTCGGCGGCTATCCAGGCGGTGGCGTCGAGCCTTCGCCAGCGGCCGCTCGAAGTTTCGAAAGCTTCGACCCACGCATGGGCTTCGGCATCGCGCACCGTGACCACCGAGAGCGAGGAGTTCCGCACTCCCCCTTGGAACCCGACCACCACACGCGAGGGAACGCCACCGTAACGCAGGAGAGTCGCGAGGGCGCCCGCGTAGTGTTCGCAAAATCCACGTTTCTCGCGTGTCAGGAAAGCCTCGAGATTGGCCGCGGGGGTTGGCTCGTCGAGCGTGCCCGGCGAGAGCGAATAAACGAAGCCTTCCTGGCGGAAACGGGTGGCGAGGTAGGCCTCTAGCTCACGATAGCTCCCGGCATTGTCCCGGATACCCGATATCCAAGTCGAGAGGCCAGGCGGCGCAACGAAGGCAGTTCCGAGATAGAGTTCACGCTCCCTCTGTGTCAGCGCGAGAAGAGGACTACTTGACGAGGTCACGGTGGCCAAGAGTCGCCGCCGTGGCGGCACGGGCGGGGGCAGCAGCGTGTTCCCGGGCAATCGCGTTACCTGCCGTGCGCGCCCCCCTTCCTCAGTCTCATCGTCTTCCGAAACCACGACGCCGTAGGGCCAGTCGAGTCCGAACACCAGGCGCGAAGGTCGCGGCTCGATGACGATTTCTTGTCGAATGGCTTCACCCGCTTCCTCGGCAGGCGGCAGGACAAAGCTCCCCGCATCGGAGGCAACGGAACGCGGGAGGGTTCCGAGCGTCCAGCGGAGGCCTTCGCTTCGAGCGTAAGTCGCGCCCCGCCAGTAGAGCGACTCCTGTTCCGGTAGATGGCCCCCGGGGAACCAAGCCCGGAACACCACGTCGGTGGAAAGCGCGACGCGCGCAATATCTCCCGGACGCATTTCCGCGCCGAAATCGAATCCCGCCTGAGCGAAGGACGGAGGTCGGAAGAGGCGTCGCGCGAGTCCAGGTGTCAGCGTGAACGTCAGCACGACCACGCCCGTGACGGGAACGAAAAGCGCCAATACGCGCACGAGAGCCTCGCGAGAGGCAAGCGGATCTCCAGTGGTGTCCTCGCGCCACACGAGCACGAGCAAGGTCAGCATGACGTGGGCTACGGCGAGTGCGATAAGCGTCGCATCGTCGGGCTCCTCGATGGCCAGCACCACCAAGCCCACGCCGGTGAGAACCAAGAGGAGCAGCACCCAGATACTGTGAAGTTTAGTTTTCACCCGGACGCTCTCCCCTCGGCGCGAGGGAACACGGCGAGGGATCGCAGCGCGCGATCGTAGGCGGCATCGTCCAGTTCCTCCACGCGCAACGAAGGGGTCTGCAGCGAGCAAGAGTGCCCGGCCTGGCGGTAAGCGAGAAGCCACGCCGTCAGCTGAGAGAGAGCGGCTTCACGGTCGCCCGCGCGCGAAGCTTCTTCCCACGTGAGGTGCGCGCGTCGACGCGCATCTGATGCGGTGACGCGCACCACAGGGAGCGAACGCGGCGTGAAGCGTCGCCAGGCTACGCGCACGATGGGGTCTCCTGGCCGCAACGGACGAAGTCCGTCTATCTCGAGCCCAACGGGCCTGCGACCATCCCCTGCCTCCCCGTCCGCGCCTTCGGCTGCGCGAGGCAACGGCAAACGTCCGCGCGGCTCGGGCAGGACACAGGCATCGTAACGGAGCGGGAACACCCGCCAGGCCAAGAAGAGTCCGAGCGGAGCGCGCGTTGTTACGAAAGCTGCCATAGGTCCGAAGCGGCCGCGTGCGAGGGCGCGTGAGGGCGTCCGGGATATCGTCGTGGAGTGCGCGGGGAGGTACACCACCGCCTCTGCGGGACCGGACGGGCCGAATGCCGCGATCGCTTCATCGTTGCAGGCGTTTGCCGACGCTTCCTCCAACGAGCGCGGGGTGGAACCGGACTTTTGCTCAACGAGATCGGA
>JBIKVI010000127.1:0-11669 GCA_044356935.1 Silvanigrellaceae bacterium
AGAAGCTCGAGACGACCAACGAGCTCAAGGTGACGCCGGGCGAGACCCACTTCGTGCCGCAACTCCTGGGCAACGAGGAACGCTACATCGGTCCGAGCGTGGATAAGCTCATGACGCTGGGCCCCTTCGGCTTCGACATCAACATGGGCTGCCCCGTATCGCACACCCTGCGCCATAACTGGGGCGTGCGCCTCATGGGCGACATCAACTACGCCGCCGAAGTCGTGCGGATTTGTAAGCGAGCCTCGCCCGTGCCCGTCAGCGTCAAGATGCGCGGCGGAAACGCCGACGTGGAGGATCTCGATCACCTCTTGGCCTTCACCGATGCGCTCGAAGAAGCCGGGGCGGACTGGATCACCGTGCACCCGAGACCTCGCGCCCAGCAGCACAAGGGCGACGCGAACTGGAAGCTGGTGCAAGAGGTCCGGAGGCGCCGATCGATTCCCGTGGTGGGCAACGGCAATGTCCAAAACGCCGACGACGCCTTGTCAACCTATGCCGATTTTGAGTGCGACGGCGTGATGATAGCGCGCGCGGCCACAGCCCGACCGTGGATACTCTGGCAAATCGCGCGCCGCCTCGGCGCCCTCGACGCGCCAGAAGGTTACTCGCCCGGCGATTGTCCGGAATCGCCGGAGGAGGAGGGGCAGGAGTACATTCGAGCCTGCCTGCGTCATCTCGACTACATGGTCGAGGCATTCCCCCGGGAGGAAGATGTGCTCGACAAATTCCGTTTCTTCACCGCCACCGGGTCGAAGTGGTTCCAGTTCGGACACGCCTTCTGGAAGATGACCACGAAAGCCAAGACCGTCGAGGCCATGCGCGCGGAAATCGCTGCTTTCGGTGAGCGCTCCGTCAACCCCATGGTGAAGTCCGTCAAGCACCTGTGATGACAGCCTGTCGCCCCCGGGGCCTGGGTTGTAACGTTTCTCCATCAGGGCAACTGCTTGGGGGAAAAGAGAATGACGCGAAAGAGACAGGCACGCGGCGTGGCCGCATCGTTCACCATGGCCACAATGTGCGGGGCGTTTGCGGCCTTGGCCATGGCGGTGCCCTCGTGCAAGCCCCGACAGTTCAACGAGGGGAAAGCCGCCAGTTCCAGTGGTGGCGCGCTTCCTGAAGATGCGTTCTTCGCTGACGGAACGAGCGATTCATTTCGGAATGCGAACCCGAAGCTCAAACGAAACGACCTCGCGGGAGCTGCAAGGGTGGCGTGGAACTTCGTCGATGAAGCGTCGGGCCCGAGCGGAGCGGATAGTGCGAGCCTCACGGCGGAGACACTTTCGGCGCTTCACCAAAAGGACCTCCTGAAGATTCTCGAGAAGGAGAATGAAGAATTCTTCGCCCGTATCGCTGCCGCTGCGAAGTTCGATGGCGGACCCGACGAAGTCAAGAATGTCTTCCTTTGCGGCGTCGCCGATACCGACAAAGGCAAACTTGCGCGCTACAAAACCCTCCTCCTGCCGCAAACCCAGGAGGCACCAGAAAAAGAGCGCAAGAGTGCAAACAAGTCGGATTGGCTCTTCAACGTCCTGAGAGGACGCAAACTTCCGGAAACGAAAAAAGCGGTGGCGGTTTTAGAGAAGTACCTTTTGTCTATGGGTTTTCCTGAGGGTGCGTGGATTTTGAATCCGGCAGAAGACGTGAGCAACGCCGAACTTCGAGCGCTGTTCGCGCAGTATCCGATCCTCGCGAATTGGATGCACGAACTTCCGGGAATCGCGGACGCCGGGGAACTTTTCCGGGCTGGGGTCATCGACGACGAGAGGATCTTCCGTGAAACCCTTGCCATCAGCTTGTTCCACAATGGACCGGCGCAAGGGTACTGGAAAACCGTGACGCACGATCTGCTTCCGAAGTATTCGAGCCCAGACGCAGTCTCTAAGCTTCTTTCGGGAACCATATACCTCGCGTTGGGTCCACGTCAGGAGGCGCCGTCTGGAGTGGGATATCCAGCTCCGAGGACGTTCCTAGGAGTCGTCCACACCGTCCTCGATCGTCTGAGCCAAGGGACACGGGGAGGCGTGCACAAGATTTGGCAGGAGATTCAGGGCTTCACCAAAACCGCCGACATCGCCAAGCAACTGCTCCTCGAAAATCAGCAGGGGACGCTCGAACAGTTAGCCGCTCTCGCCGAGCACGTGCAAGATTTGTCCGATAAAAATGAAATTGATGCGGAACAGGCCGCGCTTCTCGCCGACCTCACTGCAGCCTCACGAGAAAGAGTTGAGAAGCTCCAATCCTGGCTGGTCAAAGGTACCAATCCTCGTGTGAAGTTCGGGCTGGGACGCGTGACGTTACGCACTGCATCCGGTGCGGAAACTTTCTCCAACGAACAGCCTTCGCAGACTCCCGAGGGGGTTCCCAGTCATAAATCTTTGGCGCTCGCGAAAACTCTAGCGCTCCTCGACGACGAGGAAAGGGAGAACGGTGATGCAATCATGGCGGCTCTCAAGTCCGCCGAGGCGCGCGCGTCGAGCCGCAGTTCTGCATCGCCTTCTTCTTCAACCGGGCCCCTCGGGCGCTGAGCCATCGCCTCCAGCTTTGCCTGCCAAGGTGTAAGGCGGCCGCGCCAAAGTCCCCTCGACCAGCGTCCACAGCCTTTCCATCGTGTCCCAGGTGGAGTTCGTCTGGCCGAAGGAGACTCGCACAATGTAACGCCCGTCAAGCATGGCGTGCGTGAGGAACACTTCGCCCGTGGCGTTGAGGGATTCGTGGAAGAGCCGCGTGGCGGCGTCGGACGAAAGGCGCAAGCACACCGTGTTGAGCCGCACCGACGCCGCGAGTGCGAGACCCTCGCGCGCTTCCACGCGGGCTGCGAATTCGCGGGCCATGGCCAGGTGCAGCCTGAGTTTGCGGAATTCTTCGGGTGTCATCATGGGCCGGGTCCTCCAGCGGTCGCAAAGCCACGCACAGCGGAAAGAAGGAAACGCGCGCGCGACGTCGGCAGTTTCTGCAGCGCGTCAATGGCGATGGGAGGGAAGGCACGGACCTCCCCCGAGCCACACCCTTGGCCCATCATGGGGAGTACCTGCAAGGAGCCCGCCCTTGAATATTCCCATGGCGCCCCAAAGTTTGCGCTTCATCGCCACTGCCCTCACGCTTATGAGTTGCGTGGGCGTGGTCGACGGCGCACGCGCGCAAGGGAAGTCGGATCGAAGCGGCGTACCCGAGGCCGTGCGCGAGCTCGAAGAGGCCGAAGCGCGGCTGAGGGGTGGGATCTACCAGGTTCCCATTCCCGCAACCGAAGCGCCTTCGCAGGCCCCCTCGTTGGGTGCTGAATCGCGACCGATCGCTCCCTCACCAAAGGCGGGAGAGCCCTTTGGAATCGACATAACCCCGGCGCAGGAGTCGGGTGAAAAATCCTCGTCGGCTCTTGCCGACATCGCCGCGCGAGTGGCCGCGCTCCAGGCCCGCGCGGCGAGCGTGAGGACGCGCGTGCTTCTCCTCCAAGACCAGATGGCCGCGCGACTCGACGATGTTGGCTATGCGAGGGTGTCGCTTGTCGTGAAGGATCCCGGCATGGCTGACGGGCCCGCTCGCTATCCGCTGGCTGTGCACGAGATTTCGGCGACACTCGATGACGTTCCTTTGGTGGAGCGGCAGCATCCGCGTCGTCTCGAAAAGGAAGCGACCTTTGCGCTCTACGAAGGACCCCTGCCCTCCGGAAAATACGAACTTCATGTGCGCCTCGTGGTGGGGTTGCTCGCGGCCGGATGGCCTGCACGAGTGGGACAGGGGCGTTGGTTGATCGAGGAGTCTCTCACGTTGGAAAACGCTCCCACGCGAGGAAAGAAGGGAATCGACGCCACGGTCGTCGTGGAACCTTCCGACGGGGATGGACGACCGTCTGTGCGCCTGCAGGTTCGGGAGGCGCGCTGATGCGTCTCAAAGGATGGGTCGCGACGAGATGCATTCATCAAGCTGTGCGCAGCGCGATCGCTCTCTGCGCGTTCTCATCGCACGGCGCTGCTTGGGGTGATGAAGGAGATGCATCCGCTCCCCAAAGTGCTGTCGTCGACGTTTTGAGGGAGGTCGAGGGGGCGCTCGACGAACTCGAAACACGGCTGACCGCCCTGCGTCGAATCGCGATTCCCTCGGCGTCCGGTGTCGGGTTAATGGGTCGAGACGCCTTACGCGTCGAACGAGCAATCGGTCGCGCCGAGTTCCATGCGCTGACCCGCGAGGAGACCGCGGCCGCTCGCACCCTCGCGACACAACGTGTCCCTCCTCTCGAAAGATCTTGGGATGCGCGCGTCTTCGCGCTCTCCTTCACCACGGCCCGCGCATCGGGTGATGCCCGAGGAATCGTCCGGCAGTGCGTGGGCCTCCTCGCCCTTGCGACTCCCACGGAAGAAGGACTTCTGCCTTGCGCGGTCGCTTTGTCCGAGGGCACCGCGCCCGAGGTACCTGACGCGATGCGCATTGGTCGCGCCGTTTTCCGTTCTTTCGCGCTCCATCCGCATGTGCAGGGAGCAAGCTCCCGACTGGCGCTCGCCATCGCTCTCGTCCCTGGTTTCGTCCAAGGAGGAGCCCCCGAGGAAGGTCTCGCGTACCTCCGCGAGGCTCGCCTCGCTTCGAGCGCAGCCGATCCGTGGTTGCCGCGTGTTCATTTCACCGAGGCCCTCCTCGAGTACCAACTCGGTCGCACGGACGCGGCCGTCGATGCGTGGCGTTACCTCTCCGGAGAAAAGCTCGGCGCGTTCCGGGCCATAAGCCTGCCCCAGGAGAGAGTGGACCCGCGCACACGGGTGCTCGCGCTCCATCAAGTCGCTCGCGCGTTCGCCGCGCGCGGCCAATGGCCCTCTGCGCGTGACGCTTACGCGAGGCTCGCAGGACTGCCTGAAACGTTCCGTTCTGAGCCACTCGAGGCGTCGTCGCGAGCGAGTGCAGGTGTATTCTTCCCAGAACGCGAGACGTTCCCTGCGTTGCCGTCTGTGTCCGTGGTTTCCGAACGCTCGCCCCTGCTCGCTGAATATGCACGTGCCCAGTGGATGGCGGGCGATGCCGCAGGTGCCGCTCGCGCCTGGAAGGCCTCTGGCCTCCCTTCGACCCCGGGACTCCTCGTGGCGCTGGCACGAGATCCTTCTCGCCGCGTCGAGGTGGCCCTCGACGCGGCACGCGCTTTGGGCGAGGCGCGTGCCGACGCCCGGTTCGCACGCGAGGCCGCCTCGTCGATAGACCCCGGAAGGACGTTCTTGGGCGACGACTCTGCGAGTTCCGGCGACTTCGCGGTGTGGTCCTCCGGCGCAACCGCGCTGCTCGCGTTGGCGGACCTTCACGGTGAAGACGATGCCACGCGTGAAGTGCGTCGACTCCTGACCCGATGGCGCCCCCTCCTGACGGACACTAATGCTCTTTGGGTCGAGACGGCGAAGAGCGTTGAGGGCCTCCTTGGACCCGTGGCGTTCCTCGAGCAGGGTTCCCTCGAACGTAACGAATGGATCGCGTTCGAGGTCCTTGCGCGGCATTGGTATGGCTTCCTGCGTGATGTTCGCCGGGCAGACGTCCTTTCTTCGGCAGCATGGCGTTCGGGAGCTCCGCTTCCCCAATCACATCGCGAGGAACTTTGGCGGCGCCTCGACGCGATAGATGACACGGTCGCCTCGCGCGTGCGTAAGCTGGAAAAGAAGGCGCTGCGAGACAACCACCGCGGTAACGCGGCGAGGGTCCATGCCCTTTCTCGCGCCGCGGAGACCCTCAGTGGCGCCCTCTCCTCCCTCAGAACGCTCTCGCGTGTCGAAACCGGCCGACAGTTGGCCGCTGGCACGGTGGGCGCGCTGAGCAAAAAGGAATGGGATCTGGAGATAGCCGAACTCGAGCGCGAACGCGCCGATATTGACAGCGAGCTGGCCGAGATCTCCCTAGACCATGCTTTTCTTGTCCTTTCAGACGATGACACCTTCCCCCCGCGCGCCGATCGCAAGGCCGTCCTCGATGGCTACGCACGCACTGTGAAAGAGCTTTCGACGCTTCACCGGAGCGCCTTGGCTCCTCCCGAATCCTTCGCCGCGGTCGCGACGCGCGCACGCATCGTGGGCGTCTGGGAACGGATCGAGTCGTTGTCGGAGGCGTTCCGTTTGGCGAGCGACGACGTGGTGGCGGCTGCCATCACTCGTCGCCGCGACTTCGCTGGAGAGATCGGGGAAATCCTTTCCCAACGGAACGCGCATAGCCGGGCCCTCATTGCGGCTCGTCGAGCGTCGACTGAGACGTTCGCGCGTGACGTTCGTGAGGCCGCTGCGGTGCTCGGCCGTTATCTTGAGCGACGCGAGGATGCGCTCCTCGGAGTCCTCGCCTCCGTCTCAGAGTTCAATGCGACCGATGCCTCCCTTCGTAGCGACGAAATCAACAGGGCGCAAAGGGAAAGAGCGGCCCTCGTCGAGGCTTACCGCACGAGCATAGAGATGGGAGCCGCCCGATGATGCACCGCCCACGCTTCCAGCAGAAGGTGTCCTTCGGTTGCGCGCGCTCCCTCGTTTTCACCATGGGGGCCTTGGCGGGAACGATGCTAGGCGTTGCTCCTCAAGCGCTCGCTGACGAAGTTGCGCAAACTCAGCAGGCGCCGCCTCTCATCGAGATCCCCGAGAGTCCGGGCGCTCACCCGGCCTCGGCCGCACTGGACGCGCGTCGCCAAGTAAACGAGGAGCTTTTCGATTCCCTCATAAAATTCAACTTCGATCGCTGGAACGAGATTGCTGCGCGCGGAATCCTCATGGCGGATGCGCGCTTGCGTTCAACCCTTGAGAAGAGCGGGGCGGACGCCGAAGCCGTGCTCGCGCGCGAATCAAAAGCGCTGCGTTCGCGACTGGAAGATGCGGCCAGCCGCGCACCCGCCAACGAAGCGTCCCTCGACGCGGCGTTGAGGCTCGCGTCGCTCTTGCTGCGAGACGATCCTCGATCCGTCGAAGCGGGGCGTTTGCTCGATCAAGTCGTGGCTTCGGAACCTTCGGTGCGTATGTCGGCGCGGCGGCAGTGGTCTGGGCGGCTCCTGCGTGCGCATAGGGCTTTGGCAACGCAGAGCTTCCCCTCTGCGCGAGCCGATTTCAGCGCCGTCGTCGCAGCGGCGGAGCGCACCGGCGAGAGCTCGAGCGAGCATGCGCTGCGTGCGCGAATCGGACTCGGAGACGCCGACTTCGCCGAGTTCCTCTTCACGCGTGCCGAGGGGCACTACGTGGAGGCCTTAAGGGGCCTCCAACGCGCAGCGCTCGCCGACCATGCCGCGCTCGAACCGCTGGCGGCGGGTCTCCATGTGCGCCTCGTCTGGAGTTCCTTTAGGAGCGGCAGGAGTTTTTCTACGGTCGTGTACGCTACGGATTACGCGCGTCGAAGGTCTGCGTTCCTCACCCGTCCTCCCGAGGCCGTCGAAGCGGAACTTGTGCGCGCGTCCGGCATCGCGTTCCACGAGCGCGCCGACCGAGTGGCCGATGGTTCCCTTGCTGACGACGCGCGCGCCGGCGACTTCGGTAAGCGAATCCTACTTGCCTCGCTCAATGAGGACATCCGCAGTGGTGCTTTCGCGCGTGGGGAGGCCCGCGCACGGGCGCTAGAGAAGGCTTTCATGGCTTCGGCCACGGCGTTCGACTATTTCGACATCCGTGCGACGCTGGCTGAGAACTCGGCGCGCGCTCGCGATGCGGCGGATCGCGCCCGCGCTGAGGCGGACTTCCTTGCGTTGCGCCTCGCACGAGCCGACGGGCCTTGGCTGCGGGCGTTCGGAGGAGGGAGGGCAGGCCGTGATCGGCGCATGGCTGCCGTTTTGAAGTTGGGCGAACGCACAGGGACCTACTTTGCGTCCGTGGGGCGTGCGAGAGGGCGCCGGGAGGATCACCTCAAGGCGCACATCGCGTTCCGGTCACGCCTCGAAGTCTTCCAGGAAGGCGAACCGCGGGCATCCTTGCTGCTCCAATCCGCGGACGCGGCTTTCCGCGGCGGGCTCCACGAAGACGCCTGGCAAGACGCGCGCTCGGCGTTCCGCCACGGCCTGTCCGACGATTCCTCTAGGCAGGCGTTCCTCCTGCTCGCCCGCGTGAGCGAGGCGCAGGCCACAGGCTCGCTTTCACCCTCAGATCCCTTCTTCAATCGCCATTTGGGGGCGGTGGATTCGTTCGCGGCCGAACACCCGGAAAACGCAGAAGCGCGGCAGTTCCTCTTCGCCTCGGGGGCGAAGCTCGAGCGTCTCGGCTTCCTGGGCGAGGCGCTCGCACGTTACGATCGCGCGTTCGCGCTGGTACCCCGGACGTCCGCGACTCGACTCGAGCTCGAGAACGTCATGCGTGGCCTCCTCACATTCCACATGGTTCACTCGGAGCCCGCGCGCGCGGCGCGGGCTCTCTCCGCACTCGAAAGTGTGGCTCGCGAAAGCGATTTGGACGCCTCCCTTCGCCTTGAGGTCGAACTCGCTTCCGCGGCCCAAGCTCGGATCCACGCGGCTGCCTTGCGTCGCCAAGGACGTCTCGAAGACGCCGCCTCGGTGCAGCGCTATTGGAGTGCCCGGCATCCCACGAACCCCGAATCGCCGCTGCTCCTGCGGGACGCCATCGTGGCCCTTCACGAAGCGGGAGAATGGAAGGAGGCGCTCAAATCAATAGAGGAGTTCCTTCGTCGCCATGAACGGCACTCGCACGCGTGGGAGGTTCTCGCATTGCGTGGGCAAGTCCAGGAGGCGCAACTGGCTTTCCAGTCGGCAGCTGTTTCGTTCGTAGCGGCCGCCTTCGACGACGCGAGCCGACTCCCCCTGACTGAACGCATTGCATTGCTAGAACGAGCCTCGGATCTCCTGGCGCAAGGAGGTGATGAGAGGCAAGCGGCCGGACTGCGGCGCAAGCTCGCGGAGCTGCGCGGCGCGAGCGATCCCAGGGGTGCGGCTGTTGAACTCTGGACTGCAGCAACGCTCTTTGCACGAGTTGCAGATCACCGAGAAGCCGCAGGCGCATTTGAACGCGCCGCCCTGGCGTTTGAAGCACTTGGCCGCGATGCGCCTTCGGCGCGGCAAGGGCGGATGGCTCGTCTCTCCGCCGTGGAATCTAACGCCCGTTGGCGAGACCTCTCGAGCGCCGATCTGCGAATCGCTGAACGTGCGATTGAGGCGTGGCCTCGGGGTGCACGGGAGCGAAGCGAGGTTCGTGACGATGGGTACGCGCAAGCCGTCGCCCGCGTCATGGAATTGGGCCATGCCCGCATTGAGCAACTCGCGATGGATGGACTCGATGCCAGGAGCCGATCGAGCGCGCTTCCTGAGGCGTTGACCATTCTCTCGCGCCTCGAGCTCTTGGCCGGCAGGGGGAGGAGCGTTCAAAACGAAAGGGTGAGTGGTGACGGCGGTTCGCCCTCGAGGAAGGCTTCCCCCCATGCCGACTTCGCACTCGCTCGTGCATTGGGCTCGACTGCGGAAATCGCCTCAGGGCGCGACCCTGCCACAGCGCAACGTCTTCGCGATAAAGCGCGCTCACTCTATTTCGCCGCCTATCTCAATGCGGGAAAAGGAACGGATTTACGGGCTGAAGCGGCGCTTGCCTTGCGCGACTTCACGACGGTGACCACAGGCGATCTTCCTGAGACTTCCCCTCGTGCTCCCGACGATGGCGCCGGGTCGGCTGGTGGTTCGCAAACGGCGGGCGGGATTACTGCTTCGGGCGCTCGGGAGGATCAACTATGAAATTCGGCAGGGCGCAGCGAGTGGCGGCTATCGCAGTTTCGTGGCTCACCGCAATGGGGTGCGTTTCGGGTCGGGACTCCGGCGCGCAAGAGGAGCTTCCACGGTACGCGACTGTGGAGTACCGGGCTACTGACGATGTCGCTTCACGTTTCGCGCAATCGGACGAGGAGCTCGCCTCCGTCGAGGTGCAAAGGCCTGCAACGATGCCTTCAGGGCGCATGGAAGGGTCTTGGTCCCAATCCTTTGCGGAACACCCAGCATGGCGGGAAGAGCTTCTTGCCGCCACCGCCGGGGATCGGAGGCAAGCGCAGCTCCTCAGTTTGGGGCTCGAGGCCCTTCACGTCGGAGATGTCGCTACTGCGTTGGCGCGGACTCGAGAAGCGTGGGTTTCGTTGCAAGAATCGCGTTCGCGGACACTGGAAGAAGATCTCGCGACGAGCCCCGTGCGCGAGGCGGCCCTCGCCTACGCTTCGGCTCTTCTCTCGTCTGCATCGCGTCGTGAGGGACTCGTACTGCTCGAGAAGATTGTGGCGGCGTCGCCTTCGTGGCTCCTCGCGTACGAAGTGATGTTCACTCATTATCTGGATCAGGGTTCGGCATTTCTCGCAGAGAAAGTCGCACGGCGTGCGCTCGCTTACGCCAATGATGAGGCAGGGGCTCGTCCGTCGATCCTCCTGGCACGTGCACTTCGCGCTCGGAGTCGACCAGGGGAGGCACTCGCCGCGCTGAGAGGCGCCGAAGCTCGTTTTCCGAGCGAATCTGGCATTACACTTTGGACCGGGGTGGTTCTTCATGACGCCGGTTTTTTGACTGAAGCCTGCGAGCGCTTTTCATCGGCGTATCAACGATCGCGCGGTGATGAGCACGCCGCCTACAACCATGCCGCGTGCCTCGTGCGAGCCGAGCGCTGGGGAGAGGCTCGCGATGTGGTAAAGTTGGCCTTGAAGCAGCACCCGGGTTCGGCGTCCTTGCGGCTCCTGGCGGGGAACGCGAACAGGATGCTGGGACACGATGCCGATGCGTACCTCGCGTGGCGAGGCTTCCTCGACGTCGCCCATCCTCGCGATCCGCGGCGTGCGCAGGTCGAGAATGCCCTCGCGGACTTGAGGACGGCCGGTGTCGACAGGGGTGCGCGACCCACGCCATGACGACTCATGAAGGGACCCTCGTATGCACGTGACGCGCATTCCGCAAAGTCCACACGGTGGCGGTGGCTTCCATGCCCCTCCGCCTTCGAGCCGCCCGCCGACGAAGACCTATGATCGCCTGAGCTACGTTCTCGTGGTTGATGAGTCCGACGAGATCCTGAAGTTCATGAAGATGCACCTTAACCGGTATTTCTCGCATGTCGCCGTGGCCAAGAGCGCCGCCGATGGGCTCGCGCACCTCAAGCAGAAGGACTTCGACGTCATCATTGCTGATTGCGCGCCTGCGAAGAAGTCCAACGCGGACTTCCTCAAGAAAGCCGCAACAGGCTGGCGACAAATTCCCATCATCCTGACCGATCAAGAGCCCTACCATGAAGTCACGCCCCAGAATTTCCACTTCAACGTCGTCATCGACATTGTGAAGAAGCCCTTCGACCTAGACGCGTTCCACGTGGCCATCCGAAGAGCACTCAACATGCGCGCTTCGTTGAGGGAACTCGCGACTGTGATTCCGGCCAAATCCGGGCTAGGTGAATGCGTGCGCACCAAAGACATCGCGACTCTCTCACCTCGCGAGGCGACCCTTGTTGCGGACTTGCGAATGCGCCTGACTGAAGAAATCGTTGACTAAGCGCCCGGCCAATGCTAAGCTCACTTGACCATCTTTGGTTCGCAAGTGTCGGCTGAGTTTGCGTAGGTCTGCGTTTAGCGTGGGCACGTGAAGCGCACGCGTTAGGGCTCCTTCGTTACGTCGGATTCTCCTCTCTCGTGTCTCTCTCGCCCCGGCGCTCCGCGTCCGGGGTGTTTTGTCGTTTTTTTTCGCGTTTCCCGTCATGGGGGGCGTCCCTGCGTTAGGGGCCGTT
>JBIKVI010000410.1:0-3243 GCA_044356935.1 Silvanigrellaceae bacterium
GCCCAACGACGATGGGCTTGTTTCCTCTTTGGTAAGGATCTCGGATCTGGATGGTGTCAGGATCACATCTTGAGGGTGTATTCCTGGTTCGGCACCATGGCCCCAAGGTCTTCCGCCTGCTGGCGGCACCAATTGACGCTCACACTGACCTCGCGCGGGGAGCGTCCCAGCCCGAAGTGAATGCGCCGGTCGTTCTGGGCCGAGAGGCCGTCCACGGCCTGGACCTCCTTCACTTGGGAAACGCGGCGACCCTTGGCGTCGGTCCAGGTGACGGTAACCTCGCTGCCCAGCGCGTCCCGGTTGCAAGCCACTCCATCGCCTTGGAGATGGAAGGATATCCACGAGGGCGCGTCGTCGGATTCCGCGCTCGCGGCCGGTAGACGGACGTTACGGTAGATGGATGGGGCTGCGAACATGTGCGTCACCACGAGATCGAGGCGACCGTCGCCGTCGAGATCCACCGACGCCATGCCGCGCGAGTTGGTGGCTTCCAGGAGGCCCACGCCGGGGCCCACGTCCACAAACTGGGGCTTCGCATCGTTCCCCTTATTGAGGTAGAGGCGGTTGAGTTCCTTGCCGTAGATGCACCTCCCGCGGATGTCTCCCCACATGTCTGCGTAAGTGTGGATGGAGGGCGGCGAGCGAGCGATTTTTTCGTTAGTGTACCAATAATCAGGGCAGGAATCCCATTTCTTGTCGGGGGTGTCGTCGACCATGCCGTTGGCCTGGGCAATGTCTATCCATCCGTCGTTGTCGAAATCCGCCGCCGCCGCGCCCCAGCCGAAGCGCCGTTCGTTAAGCGCGCCTAAGCGGGTGGCCTTGTCCTCGATGCGGGGGCGGAAGGCATCCTTGGCGTTTTTGGAGAACATCCACAGGAGGCTCCCTTCAGCTTGCAATGCGTGGTGCACGTTTGACACGTAAACATCGAGCCAGCCGTTGCGATCGAAGTCCTGCACGGTGGCGTTCATGCCTTTGTAGGTGTCGCGCCCAATGGAGCCGAAGATGGACCCTTTCACGTTCTCGAAGCGTCGCCCTTCCACGTTGAGGTAGAGGTCGTCGGGCCCAAAGTCGTTGGCAACGTAAAAGTCGGTCCACCCGTCGCGATTGAGGTCGCCGGTTCCGATGGCCAGCGTCCAGCGGGTTTCCGGAAGGCCCCAAGCCACGGAGTCCTGACGGCGGAACACGCCGCTCGCGTCCTGGAGGTAGAGCGCGTTCATGCCGCCGTTGTTGGCCTCGTTCCAGCTGTGGTGCATGAAGTTGAACATGCGCCTGTCGCCCTCATGGGCCGGTTGCGGCAAGCGGAAGAAGTTGAGTTCGGTGGGTTCGTCGTACCCGGGCAGGGTTGACGGGACGACGTTGCCAACGAGCAGGTCGAGACGCCCATCGCGATTCACGTCGAGGAACGTCGCCGCGATGGAATTGAAGTAGTCCACGAGTCCGGCATCATCCGTTACGTCCACGAAGCCCGCCACGCCCTTTTCGCTCAGGGTGTTGCGCAGGAGCATGGGCGTGCCGAAAGCGAAGGTCATGAAGATGTCGGCATCGCCGTCGTTGTCGTAGTCCACGAACATCGCGTTGGTCGCGAGTCCACGGGCTTCAGACTTCACGAAGGTCTCCTCGATGTCCGCCGAGAAGGCCACGCGCTCGAAACGGAAGGCGCCAAGGTTGCGCCACAAAATGACGCGCTCGCCATCGCGCATGATGGGCGAGGTAAACACGAGATCCTGCCTGCCGTCGCCATCGAAATCTCCGGTTCCCACCGCTGATCCGACGCTGAAAACCCACTTGATGACGTGCTGAATGCGCGGGTCCACGCGCTCGTAAATGTCGCCAAGGGTCGTGTTGATTCCCGTATGCGAGGGGTCCTGGCGCTCCAAGCGCCAACCGATGTCCGATGCCGTGGCGCGCGAGGCGTCGGAGGTCACGAACAGGGCAAGGTAACTCACTGCCAACGTACCGACTGCCGCCGCGCGCGGCCAGTGGGTTCCGAGGCGGATGCCGAAGTAGGCGAGGGAGTATCCGTCGTCCCGCCACGCCTTCAAGTGGCTGAGGGCGAAGCGGTACGTTGTGAGCGTGAATGCCGCATAGAAGAACGTGTAGTAGCTCTGGAACAGGTGGAAAATGAGGTCGAGCGTGGCCAGGAGGACACCGGCCTTGATTTGATCTTTCCGCCCCGCTGGCGAGGTTGCCGGATCGGTGATCATGAAGAAGACAAACAGGAAGAACGAGGGCGAGGAGAGGGTGCCCAGGAACAACGTCTCGAAAGGGAGATGGTGGCGCATGACCAAGGCCCGCAGCGCCGTGAGGACCGTGTAGCTCCCTAAGAATGAGAGAATGAGCGGCGTGCGGTTGATGCCGGGCACGAAGAAGAGGATGGCCGGCATAGCGATAAACAGCGACATGGCTCCTAGGCCGTTCCACTGGTACGAAGGTGCCGCCGTGATGAGCTCGTTGGTGAAAAGCAGGCACATGACCACCGCGAACTGCGCTGGGTTGTAGACGTGCTTGCCCTTGAACGTGAACACGTACTTAGAACCGATGGCGAAGAGCACCGGGATGAACAGCGGCGCGAAGCCGTGCGCGTAGTTGAGGAGCAGCGTGAGGCCCATGGAGGTGATGAGCGCCGAGAGCGGGACGATGAACTTGCGCTTGAACGTCCAGTGCAGCGCCACTTCCAGCGAGCAGGCCAGGAGCGTGGTCACGAGAGCCTGCCAGGGCGAACGGTTAAACCCGAGGACGGTGAAGCCCAAGCACAGGTAAGTGAACAGGAGTGCGACCACGTAGTAACGCGGGTCACGCGAGAGGAAGGACCCCTGGAGGCGTTCGCGCAGGGCAATCATGAGTGGCTCCGGGCGGGATGTTCGTCTTCGTGCCGAGACGGCGTCACGGCTCAAAGGGTAACCTACCGGACGCGGGGAAGGAACACGAGACGCACCCGTCGCCTCCGTTCGATACGAGCGGGCTCGTTACTGCGCGCCCCCGACGCCACGCAGCGCGAAGACGGGGTTATTGATGCCCGAGAAGGCGTTGGTCGCGAGCACGCGCGCGGCGCGCTGAACGCGGTCAGTGTCTGGCCCTGGGCCTGCCTGAGGTGGAAGGTATGCGTCGATTTCGCTCGACCAAGACTTGGCCCTTCCGTAAGCGTAGTTGTGATAGTACTCCTTTGTTCCGTCTGAGGCCTGAAGCAACTTGGGAGCATCACCCTCGCCGTAGAAGTCCACGGGAAGGAACACGGTGAGGTCT
>JBIKVI010000005.1:0-35869 GCA_044356935.1 Silvanigrellaceae bacterium
GTTCTCTGGCTGTTTCCTTAATCCGATCGGCCAGTGAAGTCAAGTCAGCCTGACACCGTTCCTGGGCGTCGGGGCTGGATCCAGGACCGCTGCGTTTCGGTGAACGGTGAACGGTGAACGGTGAACAGATACTGGTTCAATACTCCCCTGCATAAGAGTGCAGTGGGACACTCCGCTCACCTGTGCGCGGGTTTCTGCGCCGTATAGAGGTAAGCGATGCTGCCACCTAGCGTCCTGTAGGAAGCTTTCGTGAAGCCGTGTTCGAAGAGCTCCGCCACGAGCGCTTTGCCGGACGGGAACCCCTCGACCGTGTGGGTGTAGTATTTGTAGGCCGGGAAATAGCCTGCGATGCGTCCTCCGATGTGGGGAATGAGTCGCGCGTAATAGCGGTAAGCGACTTCCACCGGCTTGAACTCCGGTCGACCGGACTCCAGGATCACCAAAGTTCCGCCGGGCTTTAGGACGCGCAGCATTTCTCGCAGCCCTTCGCCGTGGGGCAGGACGTTGCGTAGTCCCCATGAAATCGTGACCACTTCGTAGGAAGCATCGGGCGCAGGCAGTTTTCGAGCATCGCCGAGCACGAAATCGGCATGCCCTGGCGGCAAGGTCGAAGAGCGCGCGAGCTTCGCGCGCGCCACATCAAGCATGCCCTCGCTGGGATCGAGCCCTGTGACGCGCATGTCGGGACGTGCCTTCAGGATTCCCAAGGCCACGTCGCCGGTGCCAGTGGCTACGTCGAGCACCCGCGCGCCCTTGGGCGCGCGGGCGGTGGCAGCCTTCACGAGCGACCGTCGCCACAGGCGGTGGAGCCCCAACGTCATTGCGTCGTTGGCGAGATCGTAGGCGGGCGCGATGACGTTGAAGCCGTCGACGATGTTATAGTTTTTGTAGTCCATTGTGGCCTCGTGGGAAGCGAATGTTGGCTGTGCAAGTACGCGGGGGGAGTGTACATTATCCGGTGCCCGACTGCCCCCTTATCCCGCGTACGGCTTGGGCCGAGGCGAGGGATGGCTGTTGACAAGCGTCGCGACCCTGAGTTAACCGATTAATCCTTAGCGTGCAGTCGTAGCTCAGTTGGTTAGAGCGCCACCTTGACACGGTGGAGGTCGGAAGTTCGAATCTTCTCGACTGTACCATTCCCATTGCGCACCTCATCGTGCGAAAGCCGACCTGGATGTCGTTCACCGATGTCCGGGTCGTCGTTTTTTTGGGGCCTATGGAGGCCTTTTTCCCAACATCCGATCAATGTTAGGATCCCGGCTCCGTCGCGTGCTCAAACGCGACCCCTTCACGGAGTCCGCGCTTTGATTGCATCAGGCCCCGACGGCTCGCAGCCCCCTGACTCTTCAGCACCCGACCAACCCGAATCGATTTCCTCCTCTGAAGCGGGAGCTTCAAGCAAGGGTGCAGACGTTCCTCCGCTCGAGAACGGACAAGGCCACGGACACGATACGAACAACCCGCGCAAACTCGTCTTGCTCGCCGTAACGGCTATGGGCGTTGTGTTTGGCGACATCGGGACATCGCCGCTCTATGCACTTCGAGAGTGCTTCAGCGGACCCCATGGTCTCGCGCTCAATCGTGGCAACGTCTACGGGGTGCTGTCGCTGGTCTTCTGGTCGCTCACCTTCATCATCTCCCTCAAGTACGTGCTCTTCATCATGCGTGCCGATAACCGCGGCGAGGGCGGTATCTTGGCCCTCGAATCGCTCGCGCGACGCCAGACTTCGCAGTTCAAGCGCAAATGGCTCGCAGCCATGGTCATGATCGTCGGTATCTTCGGATCAGCGCTCCTGTATGGCGACGGCATCATCACTCCCGCCATCTCCGTACTCTCCGCCCTTGAAGGGCTATCGGTGGCGGCTCCGGGCCTTTCCGACTACGTCGTCCCTCTGACCGTCGCCGTGCTCGTGGCGCTTTTCTCCGTGCAGCGTTACGGAACTGCGCGCATCGGCGCTGTGTTCGGGCCCATTACCCTACTGTGGTTCCTTACCCTAGGCGGCCTTGGGATCTCACAAATCGTGAAGGCTCCGGAAGTCCTCGCAGCGCTCAGTCCCCATTACGCCGTCGAGTTCTTCCTCGAGGGCGGATGGACCGCTTACTTCATCCTCGGCACGGTGTTCTTGTGCGTCACGGGTGGAGAGGCCATGTACGCCGACATGGGGCATTTCGGACGACGGCCCATCAAACTCGGATGGTTCGCCCTCGTCATGCCGGCCCTGTTGCTCAATTATTTCGGACAAGGAGCACTCCTGCTGTCCAATCCCGAGACCGTGGAGAACCCATTCTACCGGATGGCTCCCACGTGGGCGCTCTACCCGTTGGTGGCTCTGGCCACCATGGCCACCGTCGTCGCGTCGCAGGCCCTCATCTCCGGAGTGTTCTCGCTCACTCGACAGGCGGTGCAACTCGGTTATTCGCCGAGAATGGCCATCATCCATACGAGCCGTTCGGAGATAGGCCAAATCTACGTGCCCATCGTGAACTACGCCATCCTCGCGGGCGCCATCATCCTCGTGCTCGTCTTCCAATCCTCGGGCGCCATTGCGCACGCTTATGGTATCGCGGTCTCGGCGACCATGACCATCACCATGCTCCTCGCCATCGTGGTGGCTCGTTACGTTTGGAAGTGGAGCGTGCTCGCCGTAACCCTCGTGTGCGCCCCGCTGCTGGTCATCGACCTCGCCTTCCTGGGCGCCAACCTCTCGAAGTTCCTGCACGGTGGATACATCCCGGTAGTGCTCGCATGCATCATCCAGTTCCTCGCGATGACATGGATTCGCGGGCGCCAGCTTCTCGCACAGGGCATCCGCGAGCGGACCGTGTCGCTCGCGGATTTCCTCGAGGAGATAGAGGCCCACCCGCCCGTGCGCGTATCGGGAACGGCCGTCTTCATGACCGGCTCGAAGGATGGCGCTCCTCTCCCGCTGGTGAACAACCTCAAACACAACAAAGTCATGCATGAGAGGGTCATCTTCATCACGTTTACGACCAAGGAGGTTCCGCACGTGCCGCTGGTCGATCGCATCGCCATCGAGGAAATAAAACACGGACTCTGGCGCGTGGTGGTGAAGATAGGCTTTATGGATGACGCCAACGTGCAGGCCATCCTGCGCCAATGCTGCGCGCTCGGACTCTGGGTGAACCTTTCCGACACGACCTTCTTCCTTGGTCGCGAAATCATCCTCGCCTCCCGCAAGCGCGGCATGGCTCTTTGGCGCGAGAAACTCTTCGCCTTCATGGGACGCAATGCGCAGTCGCCCGCTGCGTTCTTCAACATCCCCCCGTCGCAGGTCATTGAGGTCGGCATGCAGGTGGAAATCTAGGGATGCCCGGGGCAGGCGTGTTACGATGAGCGCGGCATTCGGGGAGGTACCATGTCGCAGGCCAAGGGCATCGTCAAGACGTGCGGGATGTGTGGGCGCGTTTTCGCCTCCGATGGGGATTTCCTGCGGGGAACCCGCCGTTTCCGCATGTGCTCGGAGGGCGTGGTTTGGTTCAACTGCGGCTGCGGCACGACCCTTATCCTCCCACCCGAGAAAATAGGCCTGTTCGCGCCCGAGAAGGGCTTGAGCGACGACGCCGCCAACGTGTTCGTACGCCTCGTGGCTGGATTCCAGTTCCCGCGCTTCCCCGCGGTTGCCGCGCGTTTCGAGCAGATGCTCTGCGACCCGAGCGTCGATGCCGCCCGTTTAGCTCTTTGCGTCGCCGACGATCCCGTCCTGGCGGGACGCATCCTGCAATCCGCGACCTTCCATATGGAATCGTCGGGGACTCCGGTGCGCAGCATCGAGCGCGCCATTGCAATCGTTGGGCGCGATGATTTGCGGCGCATCACCCTTGTTTCGGCGCTCGGAGGGTTCGAAGTGAAGTCGCGGCGCTTCACTACCCGGGAGTTCTGGCGCGAAGCGTTCGTCAACGCCGCGCTTATGGAGCCCCTCAGCAAGCGCTCCCTGCCGGCTTCCTGGAGGGGGGTGGCCCATTTGTGCGCCTCGCTATGCAACCTCGGTCAGCTCGCACGAGCGTTTGTGCGTCCAGATGAAGCCGATGCCGTTGCGGATCAGGAGCACGCCGGCGTGCCTCATGTTGTGGCCGAGGCCGGCGACGCCGCCATGGGCGTGGGACATGACGTCTGGGGTGAAATTGCGGGCGCTCTTTGGGGTCTGCCCGACATCGTCTCGCAGACCTGCATCCTCCATCACACCCCTGATGCCGTTCCGTTATCGGCTCTGGCGCCGTCCCGGGTAGCGGGCGTCGATGGGCTCACGACTCCTCTTAGAGACGACGGTTCGGAAAGAGACCTCGACGACCTCGTCATCCTGTGCGTGGTCTTAGCGGATGAACGCAGGAGATCGCTCCTTGGCGAGGAGCCCGCCGAGGGTGGCCCATCGTGGAGGAAGCGTTGGGCGCAAGCCTTGTTCGGGGAAGCGTTCCTCGCTCAATGGCTTCGGGAAACCGAAGCCTCGCGGGACCAGGCTTACGAGCGTGCCTCGGCGGCCGTGAGTTGACCCCTGCCTGCGGTCTTCCGTTTCCCTCCGCGCGGCATGGGAGTAGCGGTGCTCAGTCGTCGAGTGCCGGGGGAGCGTCGCAGACCTTCATGATGCAGTTGTCAGCGCCGTTCCTGCGCGCCACGCATTCGTAGAATTCTGGAGCCCACGCCACGGTGAGGCAGTAGAGCTGCCGGTTGCGGCAATCTTCGGCGCCTTTTTTCTGTTTGGACGCGTCGACACACGCACGATGCGCGTCGCGCAGGGCCGCGCCGCTGAATCCTTCGGGAAGCTTGACGCCCATGATGTGTTCGGCCCGGTAGGGCATCCAGAAGTTGCCGCAGTTGATCCAGTTGACCATGGGCACGTTCGATCCCAGGAAGGTGAATGCCGGGCCGAAGGCCTGGCAGCCGTAATGCCCGGGCGTGAGCTTGTTCGCGTCGGCGTCGCTTTTTTTCTCGCGCAACTTCGCGAGCTTTTCCCTTAGTTTCGGCGCGTGGGGTGCGAGAGTCTTGAAGATGTTAGCGAGGCGCACTAATCCCATGTCGCTCAGCTTGGCGAAGGCCGCGATCTGTTCGGCGTTGTAGGTCTGCGAGCGGGCCATCGCGGCCTGAAGCACCTCCCACTCCGCGGTGCGGATGTCGTTCGTGGCGAGCCTGAGGATTTCGAATTCCTCGAGCGTGAGCTGGAGAACCCCGGCTCGGTTAGCTGTGCGGGCGTGCTGGGCAAGGACCTTGGAGTCCCAATAGACCTGGAAGGCGTGCTCCACGATGGATGCGTTCTTGATGGCGAAGTCCGCTACGTTAAAGCCGGCACCCAATGCGGTCACGAGGAGCAGTGAGGTTTCCAGAGCCTTGCGCTGGGGACCATGGTCCATGAGTTCAACAGCCTGCTCGACGTTCGCTAAGTCGACGATATCGCCCGCGAGCCCAAATCCGGTGGCTCCGAGCTGTGTGAGGAGTGTCGCGATTTCCCACCCGGTAACAGCCGTGCCCCCTGAGACCGCTGCCTGCAGTGCTCCCATGGCGCCAATGAGGTTCCCCGCCGACGCCACGACCATGGTGGCCTGTGCGCCTTTGATCACGACCTGCGTCGTGCGCGCGTGGAATTGGCCCGCGAACCACTGGCGAGAGAGGTCCGCGAGTGAAGAAGGGTCGGGCTGTGCGATGCCTGCGACGTTGAAACCGAGGAGTTCGCGCGCCTTAAGCGCCGCTGTCGCGGAAAACGGACTGTGCGAGGGCAGGAGCTGCACAAGAAGGCGTTTACTGCCGGTATGGGGGCGCGTGACCACGAGCGCGTTGTCGGGCAGGGGGTCGCGGGCGCGGAACAAGGCACCCTTTACCGCCTTGACCTCAAGGCGCGGCTGGCCGGACTCGCCATCGAAGACGCGCGCGGGGCGTTCGGCGGGCGCGAGGCTGACGTCGACGATTTTTTGGAAAGGCCAGACGTGCACGAACTGATAGGCCTTGCCGTCGACGAGGTCGACGAGGAATTCGACGTTCATCGCCCGCCCCGTCTCGGGAGCTTTCACGAGCCCGCCGCACTCCTCTGCCGCTTTGGATTCGGAAGCTGGCGTTTCAGGCTCTAGGTAGGTGGCATAGTCGGATGTGAGGATCTTCGTGAGATTTTGGGAAAGGAACTTCCCGAGTTTAGGTTGCCAGGGGTGATCGTTGCAACCTGCGAACGTGAACGCGCCATCGGATTTGCCCTCTAAGGCGCTGGTGAGCTGAGTCCGCAACTGCCCCATGGCCTCGGGCGTGAGGAATTCATGAAAGTCCGATGCCAGTGAGCGCTGCTCGTCGGGCGCGTCCGGGCGCACGAGATCCATGCGCGATTCGATGCGTCCTATGTAAACGGCTCCGACGCTGTTGTGGAAGTCGAGCATGGATTTGCGCGCCGCTAGGGACTTGTCGCCTAAGGCGCGATCGACGGCGGCTTCGTCCCATGTTCCGATTTCGGTGTCCTTGGCGGTCGAGAGCTCCTCGCCCTTCATGAACAAACGGCAGCCCGGAAGAATGCACAGAGCGAGCCCCAAGGCGAGCGCCGCTCGACCGAGCCCTAAGGCACTCGGTGATCGCACAAGTGAGCGCGCGCGGGGGCTTGGGAAGAAAAAGTAACGTTCCAATGCCATGGTGGGAGCCTCCAGTAGTAGACGCGAAGCTCTATCGTCGCAAAGTTAGGACGGACGCCCGGAAAACTTTTCCGCATTCGCGTTTTGTGTTACTAGAACACGAGTGCATCCCACCACATCGCCCGCGGAGTCATCATGGCGTTACGGCCGAGCGTCTTTCGAGCCCTCGCCTTCGTCGCGTGCGCGGCCTTCCTCGGCGCCACGGGGTGGAGCCTCGCGGTCTCGAGCGCAGATCAAGAGGAAACACGACGAGGCGCCACCGCGTCCCGAGGCAGTCAGGAAGGAGACACACCCGAAACATCCCTGGGGAAAGGGAACGAGGATTCGGGCGCGCACTTCAGCAGGGCGCGGGATGGCTTTTGGGTTTCCTACCAAATCGAGCATCAGTCGAGCGGCGTTCTCCAGCCACGTGGCACGCGAGTCGACGGTGCGGCTCGCTTGCGTTTCTACAGCCTTCATTCCGGCGCGCGCGTGGTTGTCGTTGCCGTCGGTGTCGACGCCCTCGTCCGCTCCGGCGCCGAAGTCCTTTTAGGGCGCGGCGACGTGGCTTCGCTCGGCGGGGATGCCGGCAAGCCCACCTTGAGTTCCCCCGCGCCCGCGCAGTGGCCCGCCCTCGATTCCGCGCTCGTTAAGCGCGCCCTCGGCGAAGCTGGTGTTGTTACGTTTCCCGTTTCGCCGACGCTTTCCCCCGATTTCGGCGCAGCCCGATTCCTCGCGCTCGCGCGTGGCGTGGAGCAAGACGGTTCGAAGGGCGTCTATGAGAACCTCATGCTCGACGCCCTCCGCGGTTTGGCCATAGGTTCGCCCGGTAGTCCGCCCTCGGCGAGCGACGTCTCCTTCGCAACCGTGGAGATGGACGATGGAGCCCAAGAGTCGGTGCGCTATGACATTCGTTCGCGGCGATCGGGAGCATGGGACGTCCGTCGTTCGGTAAGCCACACGGACTCACCTCGTGCGACCGTCGCCAACGCTTCGGGGGCGCCCTCTTCAGCGGGGACCCTGCGCGCGCGCGTGTCGGACTCCCGCGACATCACGTTCGTTACCTCACCCTTCCATGTCGTGTCGGTTGACGGTGTCCGTACCCGAGTGCTCTCCCAAGGAAACGCCCCTTTGGTCGAGAACACGCACCGCTGGCGGGTGCGCCGTGTCGCCACCGGCGTCCTGGACGAGGCGCTTCTGCTCGAAGTCGACCTCCTCCTGCGCGAGGCTGCCCGCTCGGAGGTCTCATCTCGAACTCCAAACCTCGAGCGGCAAATGCATGAAGCCACGCTCGGCGACGACACAGCCGCCACCCTTCTCGCGCGTCTGTCGGAATTGTCGTCCATGGGAGAGGGCGTCACCGAGGCCGAGAAGACCGACCTCTACCTCAAGCTCAAGGCACTTATCGTGCTCGATCCCGAGAGCGGCAGGACTTTGGTGGGACGAGCCACCGACGCGGGGGCGGGATCCCTGGAACTTCAGCTCCTCGCGGGCGCCTTGTCGGCCGCCGGAACGGCTGCGGCCCAACAGGCCCTCGTCGACGTCCTCGAGAGCGCCGCGCGCGGCTCACGCAAACGCATGGAGCTCGTCCCCATGCTCGGCATGTCCGAGAATCCTTCGGCAAGCACCCTGCTTTACCTCGATGCCATGTCGCGTGATGCGGCCTCACCTGAAGCCAACGCCGCGCTCCTATCGCTTGGCATCGCTTCCCATAAAGCGCGAACGGTGGAGGGAGACATCGCGCGCCGCATCGCCCTCTCCATGCGCGATCGGCTCCTGGCCGCCCGCGAACCGCGGGAGATTCGGAATCTGCTCGCCGCGGGCGGCAACGCCGGCGACGGGGACGTCCTCCGCGCGGCCGCCACATTCCTCGCCTCCGCCGACCCTTCGGTGCGCGCCGCGGCCATCTTCGCGCTCCGCTCGGTTCCGTTCGAGGAGTTCAAATCGTCCTACGAGCGCGCCCTTTCCGATCCCGATGAGCGCGTGCGCGAGAGCGCGCTGCGGGGCCTGGAGGCCCAGCGCGGGAGTCCCCAGTCCGTCGCGTTCCTCATCGACGCCTTCGGACGTCAGGAGTCCACCCGGATGCGCGTAGGCGTGCTCAACCTTCTGTGGCGAGTCCGTAGGGTGAGTCCTGATGTGAAGGAGTTCGTTGAGGGCGTGGCGGACGATTCCACCAACGCCGACGTCCAGAAGCTGGCTTCGAGATTGCTCTCGGAAGGCCCCTGACCCCAACCGCTCGAGGAGATTCCCATGACCCGTCCGTCGAGATCGCTGCCGTCCGTCGTCGTCGCCCTCGCAGTCGCGAATGTGTTTGCCTTGCCCGCGTTCGCGCAGTCGAGCACGGCCCCCACCGTGCGCGACGTCCTCGCGTCGCACGGAGAGTGGATTCGCGGAGAGCAGGAGCGCTGCTTTCCGCACAGTTGGAAGGAGGGGGATCCCACACGATTCGCCGTGGCCGTCGACTCCGAGCTGTGCCTGCGCGGTCGCTTCGGAAAAGACCTCCCCGTAAAGGACATGCGCACGGAAATCGCGGCCCAAACGGTGGGTAACGCCACCATCCTCGAGAGCGACCTCAACCTCTTCGCGGCGCGCGCAGGCGCATGGATGCCCGTGGTCGGCTCGCCCACCGCTGATGCTGAAGTGCTCGTCCTCGGCTACCAGTTGTGGACGGATTCCGTTGCGGCACCGGAACTGGAGTTCAAGCGCAACTTCACGCTGCTGAATTTTGACGAGGACGTCTCCGCGCCGTTCAACATCGGTCCTGTGCCCGCTCGCGTGAGCGCGGGGGTGCGCGCTCGCCTCGACACGGAGGTCCAAGGCGCGCTCGCGCTGGTGAACGCGCGAGCCAACCTCACGCCGGTGCTCGCCTCGGGTGGTTACGCCCAGGTGATGGTCGACGCCCTCGTGGCCAAGGCCGGTGTGGAAGGGCAATTGGAGTTCCTCAACGACACCGTGCGCCTTGACGGTGCCGTCGGCTTGGGCGTCGACACGACCGTCGCACCGCCCCAAGTGTTCTTCGCGGGAGAGGCTAAAGGAACAAACACCCTTTCGGCCCTCTCCGGAGGGATTTCCGTTTTCGCGCGCACGCGCAACGACGACAAGCTTTTCGAACGTGAGTTCTTCCGATGGGAAGGCATCAAGCGCGACGACGAGCTGTTCGCCAAGACCTTCCGCCCTAGCCCTGTGTTCCAACAGCACGTGGCTTACTCCGACAGGAATTGACCCCGGAGGCACGAGTCCTACCCAGGAGGCCAGTCTAGGGCTCGTCCTCCCAGGACGTGGGCGTGGAGGTAGTCCACCGACTGTCCGCCATCGACTCCATTGTTGAGGACGATGCGGTACCCCGTGGAATCGATGCTCAATTGCCTCGCCACGTCGCGCGCAGCGAGGAGGACGTGACCGAGCGCTTCGAGGTGGGCGTCGTCGGCCTCGGCTACGTTGCGGATGCGCGTCTTCGGGATGACCAGGACGTGCACAGGTGCCTGCGGGGAGATGTCGTGAAAAGCCAGCGTGTGGCTGTCCTCGCGGACCTTTTTGCAGGGGATTTCGCCCTTGAGGATGCGATCGAAAATAGTTTCAGCCATTGCGGAGTCTCCGCGGTGGTTGTGGGTTGGGAGGGGAGGCGAACCGCGATCACTCTTTCGCGCGCGCGGTGAATGCCACGTAAATGTGAAAGGCGTCCGCGTTGCGGACCGCACCGAAAAGTCCTGAGTACGGTTCGATGCCGAACTCGCTGAACGCGAACGGACCGACGCTCTCCACGGAGATCTCCTTGGCGGAGGACGTGACGTTGGCCGCGAGGCGCTTCTCCACGGTCTTTCCCTTCACGGTGACGCGCACGGTGGCCGAATGTGTGAAGGCCTTCCCATTGAACGACATGGGTTTGCGCTCGAGCCCCGTGACCTCCGCGCGCACCGTGGGATGGGCTTTGGCGTCGAGTTGGGAAGGGTCGAGCGCGTTCTCCTTGACCTTGGCGCGATCGCCCTCGGAGATCTCCGAGAAGGCTGCCTTCTGCACGCCGAGCGCCGACAGGGGACCAAACCACTTCTTTTGGTCGGCGGGAGCGTCGACCGATAGGCTTGCCACGGGCGCCACGAACGCGAAGGTTCCCTTTTCCGGTTCACCCGGCGGAGCCTTGAGCGTTGCGGTGAAGTCGCTCGCCGCGATGAGGTGGTCGTGTGCGAATCCCGACGCGACACCTTCTTTTTTGGTCACGACGAGGAACGCGGCCGAGCGAGGGTCGACGCTGTAGTCGGCCGCGCGGGCCGTGGACACGCCACCCGCGACTCCCACGGCCGCGCAGCCCATGAGAAGGGCGGCGAAAGCGATTTGGGCCCCACGGGACGGATGGGGGAAACAAAACCGGCCGGGACGAAAATTGGGCATGGAGCGACCTCGCGTTACGTAAAGACAAAGACCGCCACGAGGAGGACGGCGAAGGCGCCGGCGAACCAGTAGAGGCCGGTTCCTTGCGCGCGCGGCGCCTCGGCCTTGCCTCCACCATGCCCCGAGTCGGCTGGCTTGTCATGGGGAACGGCTGCGGCCTTGCCGTCTTCGGCTCCCTGCTCCGCGATCGGCGCCGCCTCGGCTTGCTCGCCTGGAGCCGAGGCGGACTCTTCCTCGAGGCTCGGCGCCGGCGTGGACTTTGTTTCGGTCTCCTTTGCGGCGGAACGCCGCGTGGCGTCCTCCGCCAAGACCTCCTCGCCTTGCTCGCCGTCGACTCCTTCGGGAGGAGGGAGCTCGAGCGCCTGAGCCCGCGCCCACGTCGTGACAACCAGGCCCGCCAGGAGGGCTGTTACGCTCAAGGTGCGCGCGATGCCGCGGGGCGCGCGCCCGCGTCGTGGAGTCGTCTTCAAGGCGGATCCTTTCGGGGCTTGGGGAGAGCTTCCCCGAAGCCCCGCGATGGGCGCCTTCCCGGGGTGCCCGTTCGCGAACGCGCGCACTCTCCCAGAGATGTTACTTCAAAAGCGCCCGATCCCCTTTAAGGTGACGTCATGTTCGGCCACACCCGGGTCACGAGGTGGCGCCACCTCTGCTCGTCCCCGGGGGTCGCCGGTGTCAATCCTGAGAAACGCAAACGTAACGGACCTAATGGAGCTGCCGGCCCTGCCGGCCCGGCGGGCTCGTCGGTCCGTCGGCCACCGAGAGCGTACGCGGGGTGCAAGCCGCTCGCGAGCGCCCAACCGGGCGCCACCTCCGTATAGAGGCGTACGGGCTCCAGGGGGGTGCGAGGCATCGCTTCGCCTCCGCTCGGGTCGTCGTCCTCAGGCCCGTAGACCCGCAGTTCCGTGCGCAGGAGTCCCCGTGGGTCGTCGAGAACGGAGTCGAGAAAGTTCGCAACCTCCAACTCGCTGTCGCCTTCCTGCAGGCTCACATCCAACGTCAACATGGCCGCGCCGTAGGTGCACACACGCGCCTCCAGGCCGTGCGAAAACGAGCCATAGAGGAACCAGACATCGACGCTATATTCACAGATGCGCGAGGGCATGGGGCGGTTACCTGAATCGACCCGAGCGCAGGATGCTCACCGCGAGCCAGAGCCCCACGAACCCTGCGACTCCGAATCCCACCAGGCCGAGGGTGGAGAGTGAGTCGTACAGGCGACCTTGCTTGTCGAACGTGAGGATGCTGCTCCCGAGCACGAGCGCACCCAAGAAGAGCGCGAGGCTCATGCGATTGGAAGCGCGGTCGATTTCCTTGCCCAGGAAGATGAGTTCGTCGGATTGGATTCGAATGTGGAGGCTACCCGCTTGCAAGCGTTTTGCAAGGAGGCGCATGGTGAAGGGCAACTCCTTGAGCAGCGCTTGCGAGTCGCGCAGCATGAACACGGACTCCTGCTCAAGGAACTTGCGGTTGAGTTGCGCGCCGGGCAGGTCTTTGGCATAGGCAACGGCCTCTTTGAGGACCTCGAAGTTGGGATCGAGGCTCTTGCCGAAGCTCTCCAGTGCGATGAGGGCGCGGAAGAAAAGCACGAGCTCGCGTGTTACCGGCGCGTTACCCGAGGCCGCGACACGCGCCACCTGCATGAACAACCGGCCAATCTGCAGTTCCCTCAAGGGCAGGTTGAAGGCCGTGTCCACGACCTCTCGCACCTCGTGCTCGATGGTATGCGAATCCGTGTCGGGCCTCTGTTCGGTGAGTTCCATGAACAAACGCGCAAAGCTCTCGAGGTCCTCGCGCACGAGCGCGAGGAACATGAACGAGAGCGTGTTGCGCACCTCGCGCGTGAGGCGCGCGGTGAGGCCGAAGTCGAGGATGGCGAGGCGTCCGTTCTCCATGAGGATGAAATTACCCGGGTGGAGATCGGCGTGGAACATGCCGAACTTGAAGGTCATATCGAGGAACGCCTGCACGCCCGTGCGCACGAGTTCGGTGGGCGGAACGGGCGAGGTTTCGGCGTCGAGCCCGGTGAGCTTTCGGCCGGAGATGGCCTCCATGCACAGCACGCGGCGGGTGCAGTGTTCGCGCACGATGGCGGGAACGTAAATGCGCGGATGGCCGTCGAACAAGGCGCGCATCCGCTCGGTGTTACCCGCCTCCCGGAAATAGTCGAGCTCGGCTTGGAGGGAGCGGGCGAGCTCCTCCACCACAACGGTCGGACGCAGCAGGCGGACCTCGGGGATGACACTCTCGAGGAACGACGCGATGCTCTTGAGTATGGAGAGGTCGGTTTTTATGAGGTTGTCGATTTCGGGGCGCTGAACCTTCACCACGACATCGCGGCCGTCTTTCAAGCGGGCCTTGTGCACTTGGCCGATGCTCGCCGCGCCCAAGGGAATGGACTCCACGGCCTCGAAGACGTCTTTGAACTTCGGGAATTCCTCCGCGAGGATCCGCTCGATGGTTTCGAACGGCATGGGCTTTGCGCGGTCCTGCAGGCGCTTGAGCTCGTTGACCACGTGCCTGGGCAGCACGTCTTCGCGCGCTGCGAGCAACTGCCCGAGCTTGACGAATGTGGGACCTAGCTCCTCGAAGGCCATGGCCAGTCGTTGGGCGCCGCTCAAAGTGGACGCAGGCTCCTCGGTAACACCGGACTCTCGCCCCGCGGCGTCGACGTAGTCCTTCAGCTCCGTGGACTGGAGTTCCTTGCGGAAGCCGTAACGCACGAACACGTTGATGATCTGCGTAATGCGCCCGACGTTGCGGAACCGTTGTGCGAACGTAGCCATCGTGTGTGCCTCCGGTGCGCACAAAACTTACCATGGAGACGGGGGCCGCCGCGATAGTCCCGCCTTGAGTGCGCAAACGCGTGCCCTCGCAAGTAGGGAGGGAAGGAAGGTGGGAATGCTGACGCAAGAGCACCGTGAAAGCTTCGACGTGCCATAATGTGGTCGTCGCGACACTCAGGAAGTGCCCTCCGGCTTCCATTTTCCGATCTCGCTCATCCACTGGAGCCACCATGGGAATCAACGCCTCGCTCGAACGTACGCTTCAGCGCCTTGCCGCAATGCGGCCGAAGACCTTCGCACATCTTTCCGGCTTGCTCGTCCTAGCCTGCGCGGGGGCCACGGCCTGCACCCCTCAAGGCACCTCTTCGGGCACGCGGTCGGGGCCCGATGGCGACGGCTCATCCGCGGTAAATCCACAAGGCGATATCCTCGCGGAGATCGCGAAGCTGCCTGTGTCGGACGCAGACGATGCGACCGACGACTCCACCTCCTCCGAGGAGGTCAAGACCGTCCCGGACGATACAGCCTTGGAATGCACGGCTCCCAACATTGCCATGCCCTTCAGGTTCCCCGCGCACATCCTCCCGCAAGGAGGCAAGAGCCAAGAAATCGTTTTGGCTCGGGATTATCTCGCATGGCAGTGGGTTCGCTTGCTGCCCGCGACAACCAAGAGGATCAATGTGGAATACTGTAAAGTGATACCGGGTGGCTCGGGATCTGCCATCGAGTGCGTTTACAAGCACAGCACCCTTGGCAAGCGCACGGTCACCATTCCTCTCCAGGCCGAGAAACTAGAGCTAAAGACGCCTGGATACAGCCCTAGCGTCATTTGGGTCATCCGCGGCGCGCGCGTCGAGGGAACGGCCGTCCACAATTTCGAGAACCGGGTAGATCTCCACTGCATGCCCCTTGATGGGCCTTTGGCGCCGGTCAAGGGACAGAAACTCTAGGATTCGCGTCGCGGCACATCGGATCTCTCCGAAACGGATCAAGCCACCGCATCGACGAAAGGGTCGCCGACCATGAGAGGTCCTGGGATGTTTCGACTTAGGTTCACCTCCGGTATCGCCGTTTCGACTTTCCTCGCTGTGGCTTGCCAAAACAAGGCGTCCGAAGGTTCCGCGCGGGCGGAGATTCACAATCCGAATCGACTCGTCGACGCGCCCGAAGCCCTCAAGCGGGCGGTCGTGCTCGTCTTCAGTGACTACGTGCCCGGTAAATCCACGTTTTGCTCCGGAACGTTGATTTCAGCCACACGCGTCCTGACGGCCAAACACTGCGTCGATGGCGCCGATCAAGTGAGTGCGCGTTGGAAAATTGGATTCGATGCCGACATGACGTCACCCACCACGCCTTTGGCTCGACCCAAGCGGATTCGTCTCCACACGCTGACCGACTTGGCGACCATCGATTTCGAAGGTTCGATTGGCACGAAACTGCCGGCGACTCTCGCTCCCATCGGCAGCTCCTACCCGGCAAACACCCCCGTTGCCGTGGGTGGTTACGGGAAAGCCGCGAAAGGCGGTTCGGCCGGACGCTACATGCGGTGGGGGATCATGGTCCTGAGTGAATTCACGGGTCAGGAAAGCTATCCCGATGGTGAAAATTACTCGAGCAACCTCCGCATCAGTCGTCCTCCCGGAGGATCTGTCCTGTGCGGCGGTGACTCCGGTGGTGGAACGTACGTGCAGCACAAGGGCAAATGGGTTCTCCTTGGCGTGAACAGTGGCTCCGAGGGCGCTGGGGAACGCTGTGATTCCCGCGCACTCAATTCCTATGTCATCGACGTGCGCGGGCATAAGAGCTTTATTTTCGGGACCGATTGAGCCCCTTCAAGAATCCCCTAGGCCAAAGACACAGGCCCGCTTTAGCTCCCAATGACCTTCTGGACCGCGCCGAGGAGCTTCTCGGGCACGAACGGTTTGACGATCCAGGCCATGATGCCGATTTCCTTGCCTTGCATGGCGACATCTTGCGAGGCCTCCGTGGTGAGCATGAAAATCGGGAGCGCCTTGTATTTTTCATTCGACTTGATGTTTCGGCACATGTCGAGCCCGTTCATGTTGGGCATATTGAGGTCGGAAATCACGAGATCGACCGTGTTCTCCTCGAGCTTCTTAAGCCCAAGCACGCCGTCCTCCGCCTCGAGGATGGTGTATCCACCCTTGCTGAGAGCGAACTTCGCCAAATTGCGAACCGTCATCGCGTCGTCGACAATAAGAATCGTCTTTCCCATCGCTTACTCCTCCTGCATCGGCGCGGTGCCGGCCCCGGCCGGTGACGCTCGTGTGGGGTGTATCGACCGACCGGTGGGCGACTTGAGGGGGTTGCGAGAAAGATTTTGGCGAACCGGGTCGGGAGGGAGCCCTTCGTAGAGGAGAGAACGCCCGAGGACGCGCTCGAGATCGCGCAGGGGAGCGAGAGCCTCCATGCGGCATGCGACAGGGAGCTGACGGGCGACTTCGGGAAAAAGGGCGTCGGCAGTCCTGAGGATGGCGTCCCATTGTTTGCGGGATCTGAGGTTGGGAAGCAGCTCTGCATCTTCGAACGACGACAATAGGGCGGTTTCGCCCGGAAGGGGGCCAAAGACGCCAGTCCCGTCGACCCCCCAACTTCGCGCGAGCGTCTCCACGAAGCGCGTCAGGAAGGCGTCGAACATGCCGGAATGGCTTCGAACCTCCTCGAGCAGCGCGAGATAGGGATTCGCACCCTCGTCGTTTTCAGAGTGGCCGTCCGTTCCCCTCACCTCCAATGGCGCGACACTTTGCTGCGCTGCTTCGCCCACGGCGAGCTTGAGGGCGAAGCGATCGAGGAGCGGACCGGAGAGCGGCGCCCACGCCGCGAGTCGCTCGCGCGAGGTGCAGCGGCAGGCTCGCACGCGGCTAAAGAAGTGACCGCACCGGCAGGGGTTCGCCGCGGCGAGGAGTTGGAAGTCGGCCGGCAAAGCTACGCTGCCTTGGGCGCGGGCGAGGTGGACCTGTTTCCTTTCGAGGGGCTCACGCAAGGCCTCGAGGCGCGCGCGTCCGAACTCCAGGAATTCGTCGAGGAAGAGGACGCCCCTGTGAGCAAGCGTGAACTCACCGGGAGCGAGCGAGGCGTTGCCCACGAGGCCCGCCACGGTGCATGTGTGTTGCGGCACGCGGAAGGGGCGGCGCGCGTCGTCGGCCTCTCCGGCCACTCCGGCGCAAATGAGCCGCCTTTCGATGCGCTCTCGTGCGCAGAGGGGGGGCAGGAGCTTTCGCGCTAGCCCAAGAGCGTGCGTTTTTCCGATGCCGGGACTGCCGAGCACGAAGAGGTCGAGTCGTCCCGCTAGCGCGATGATCAGTGAGAGTGCGAGTTTGGGTGTGCGCATCCACGCGTCGAGCAGGCAAGGGAACACGATTCGCAAGTGCTCTTGGAGGAAGGGGCGCTCATCGTCGAAGGTGCCGTAGGCTTGGCTTGAAACCGCGAAAAGATCGGCGTCGTCGTGGGGAAGGCCGCGAGCCACCCAGGCCGCGAAGGCCCCGAGCGTGGGGAATCGAAGGGCACGCGCGGAGAGTTGCGGCTCCCCGCCCGAGGATGCCTGGGGCAGGCACAGAAGGTGCTCTCGTGGGGCTACCGCGCACACCGCTTCGCACAGAAGGGGCGCGCCGGCGTGGCCGAGTTCTCCCGAGAGCCGCAGCTCTCCAACAAGGTGAAGAGGACGCTGGTGAAGGCGCTCCTCTAGGCGCGCGCAGGCGCCATCGCGCGCTTCTCGCAGGGCGAGGAGCACGGCCGCGCAGAGCGCGAAGTCGAGCAGATTTGGTGCGCTGCGCGCGTGTCGCAAAGAGCGATCGCAGGTGATTTGGACGACGATTTTGTGACTTTCGAGACGCTGCCCTAGGGCTTCGAGGGCGACGCGCGCTCGCTCTCGCGCATCGCGCGCCCAGTCGGCGGGTAAGCCGAGCACGTGAAGCCCCGTGAAGCCCGGTGTGCAGACGGCTTCGAGGCGAAGGGGAACGACGTCGACACCGACGAGGACGGAGGAATGGACTGTAGGCATGGCTTGGCTCCCGCTGATGAGCGTGAGCGGCCTTAAGTAGCGAGGGCGGGAAGGCTCGGCGAGGGGCTGGACGGAAAGCGGTCGCGCGTCAAACGAATTGGGCACGCGAAGCGCTTCAGGTTGCCTCTGGTTTAGGGATAGACCTCGGCACGACCGCCGGCCAGAATCGTCCAGCGCACAGGGCTATAAACCGTCGAGCCCCGCTTGAGCGCGTCGCGGACGGCCTTCACCTGGGAGGCGCTGGTGACGATGGCCTTGCTGCTCTGCTGCGTATTGAGCATGTAGGCCGCCGCCACGCCAGCCGCCGCGCCCGTGTTCCATTCTTCGGGCTGGAGGCGGATGGCCGCGTTGGCGTGGAAGGTTTGCGCCATGGTCTTTCCCGCCACGAGCAGATTGTCGACGTCGCGGTTGGTGAGGGCACGCAGTGGGAGGAAGTAAGGGATGGTGTTGCTAGCGCCCAAGTAGTCCGTGACGGGCATGGGCTTCCACGCGAAGGCGGGCGGGTGGATGTCGACCACGTAAGAGCCGATGGCGATTGCGTCGGTGAACGGATGGGCTGTTACGCCGTTGCCGCTCACCTCGACGATGTGGCGGTACTTGATGACGAAGTCGCCCACGCCTACGCTGCGGCGAGTGTCTCGCACGTAGGGCATCTTCGCGAGCCCGTGCCCGGTGCCTGCCCCGGCCTTGTCGAGGTCGACCCTGCCCTTGAATGCGCCGGGAGCGTTGCTTCTGAGGTAACGGAACCAACCGATGGAATGCGCCTCGGCTCCGCGCAGAGTCTCCACGTTGAGCCCGCCCTTCCAGTCGGATTTCTGCGCCTCCGTTTCCTCCATGCCCAGGAGCATGTAGCCGAACGGGTAGTCGTTACCTGGGTTGTAGTTCTGCAGCGAGAGATCGCCAGTGGAGGCAGCGGCACCCGTTCCCTTAATGCGACGGTAACGCCAGATGCGATCCCAGGTGTCCTTGAGCGTGTATGTTTTCTGGGACTCGGCCGATGGCTTGATGCCCTGCGGCGAGTTATCGGGGACTGCGGCCCCGTTGAGGCGGGCGATGAAAGGATAGACGATCATCTGCCCAGCCTCATCGTAGCCCCGGCATTCGCCAGCGCCCGCGCAAGCCTCGACGGCTTTCTTGGTCCCCCAGGGAGCGCGGTTGCCCACGCGGCTCTGGCCGTGCTTGTCGACGACGTAAGGGATCGCTCCGCTCTCGTTGAGTGGTTTGCCGTCCATCTTGGAGGAATTGATTTCCTCGACGCCCTGGAGGTAACTCGCTCCAGAGAGAACGAGGACATCACCCAGTTCGGTGGCGTCGATGACGACCGGCACGCGGCCGCCACGGCCCGTGAGCCGGGTGACGGTCTTGGAGAAATTGGCCGAGTCGGTTTCGGAGTACCAGTCGAGCACGTCCTCCGAGAAAGGGCGTTCGTACCCGCTGCCCGATTTGGACTTGCGCTCGACGATTGTCACCGACGTTACGTTGCGGCCTGTGAGGCCCACGCGTTTGACCACCGCGTTGCGAAAAACTGTGAGGTTCTCCTTTTCGAGGTTGGCTATGGTGGGGTTGATGTTGTTTCTCAGCATGTTCACGGGCTCGAAACAGCCGGAGTTGGTCACCCAGCACTTGGCTGTGGGCGCGCCTACGTTGTTTATCCACCTGTGGAACAGGGTGGCGTTGTTGACGGCTGCGTTGTGGCTCAGGCCCACGTCGCGGCCCTTGCCGTCTTTTTGGTGCGAGAAATCGATTGCGCTCACCATCGATGACGTGAGCTGCCCACCGAGCCAATCGGTGGGTTCCACGAGGCACACGTGTTGTCGCGCGCCGTTGGCAGGCGAACCCGGCTTTATGCCGATGAGTGAGCCGTGCTGCGTGGCGGAGATGGCCGCGGCTAGGGCCGCGGTACTGCCCCCCGCGATGATGACGTCGCACTCGTTGCGCGCAAAGCGCGAGTCGGCCTTGATGGTGGAGGGAGTCTTTTCGGGAGCGTCCCCGTCGTCGCTGAAATCGCGCGTGCTGCACGAGGTGACGATGAAGGATGCTGCGGCGAGCAGCCCTAGTGGAGCGACGAGGCGTGGGCTGCGGTTGAAGACGAACATGCATCTGCCTTTCTTGTGGCCTGGGGCCTTCGGTCGCGTAACGAAACACGGGCCGGGGCGTGCTCACGCAAGTTTACCCGGGGGGGGGCAGACCTGCGCAACTTTCTTTGCATCCCAGGAGGCGTATCCGATGATCGGGTTGCCAAGCGAGCCGTGTCACCAAGTGGAAAAGATTATGCGTGTAGGGGGCGTGTTCCGCTCGCGCCTCGGCTCCAGTATGCAACAAGGTCCTTTTTCTTGGCATCACTCAGTGGAGTTGTCACGCATCCGTCCTCTCTGCCCAAGTGCTGCTCTCGTGCTAGGCACGGCTAGAGGATTCGGAACCTTCGGCCGTCAGTTCCCCGTCCCGCACCGCTTGGGCCATGCTCGCCTGGGCGGAACTCTGCGCATCGGCGTGGGTGGCCTCCGCTTGCCCGAGCTCGCGAGCGGCACGGCGGGACGCTTGTTCAGCGGCCTCGGCGGCAAATCGTTCGCGGAGATCAGGTTGGATGCGGAACAGGCCGATGAGCGTGTCTTGCTTGATGGCGAGAATGAGCCGCTTGAAGAGCTCGAAGGCCTCGCGTTTGTACTCTTGCAGCGGGTCCTTTTGGCCGTAGCCACGGAGTCCGATGCCATCGCGCAGGTGGTCGAGCGAGAGAAGGTGATCCTTCCAGTACTGATCCACGGTCTGCAACATGACCCAGCGCTCCACTTCGCGCATCTGTTCATCGCCGAAGAGCTTCTCTTTCGTCTCGTACGAAGTCTGCAACTTGGCGGAGATGAGGGCGTAGAACTCGTCGCGCGTGATTTCCGTTTTCTGACGCTCCTCGGCGCTGAAAGAGAGCACGGTGTTGAGACGCTGGAAGAGGGAGCGTTCAAGCGCGCGGCAATCGACCTTCACCACCTCGCCAGGCAGGCCTGTTGGCGGAGCGTACTCATCGCAAATGAGGCGCGTGACCGCGTCGAGGCTCTCGGGGATGAGGAGGTCGCGCACATTCTCCTTGCGGAGGATGCGGCCGCGAGCATCGTAAATCGTTTTGCGCTGCTTGTTGAGGACGTCGTCGTACTCGAGGAGGTGCTTGCGTAGGTCGTAGTTGAAGCCTTCGACGCGCTTTTGGACTTGGCCGATGACGCGCGTGAGCCGAGGGTCGGCGATGGCTTCGTCGCCCACGAACCGTTCCATAATGAATTGGTTGGCGGCGTTGTTGAAGCGCTTCATGAGATCGTCTTCCCACGAGAGGAAGAATTTGGATCGTCCGGGGTCGCCCTGGCGCCCCGAGCGGCCGCGCAACTGGTTGTCGATGCGTCGGCTTTCGTGGCGCTCGGTGCCGATAACGTAAAGCCCGCCTAGACCCGCCACGCCCTCGCCGAGGATGATGTCGGTGCCTCGACCGGCCATGTTCGTGGAGATGGTGAT
Source organism: Silvanigrellaceae bacterium (assembly GCA_044356935.1). GTDB lineage: Bacteria > Bdellovibrionota_B > Oligoflexia > Silvanigrellales > Silvanigrellaceae > JADCJN01. The sequence continues at coordinate 21,280 of JBIKVI010000005.1, forward strand.
GTGCCCGCGCTGGCCTGCGGCCGCGATGATTTCGGCCTCCTGCGCATGCTGTTTGGCATTGAGGATCTTATGAGGAATGTCACGTTGACGCAGGAGCTCTGAGAGCAGCTCGCTCTTTTCGATGCTCACAGTACCCACGAGAACCGGTTGTCCGCGCTCGTAGGCGTCCTTGATGTCCTCGGCAACGGCGTTGAACTTCGGCCCTTGCTTGAGGAACAGCACGTCGTCTTCGTCTTTGCGGACCATGGGCCGGTTGGTGGGGATGACCACGACGTCGAGGCTGTAGATTTTGTGGAATTCCACGGCCTCTGTGTCGGCCGTACCCGTCATGCCCGAAAGCTTTTTGTACATGCGGAAGAAGTTTTGAAGAGTGACCGTGGCGAGCGTTTGGTTCTCCGCCTGGATTGGCACGTTCTCCTTAGCCTCGAGGGCCTGGTGGAGACCGTCGGAGTAGCGCCGACCTTGCATCATACGGCCCGTGAACTCGTCGACGATGATGACTTGGCCACCCTGCACGACGTAATGGTCGTCCTTGCGGAAAACCATGTGCGCCTTGAGCGCCTGGTTGATGGCGTGCACGAACTCCATGTTCTCGGGGTCGTAGAGATTGTCCACGCCGAGCTTGCGCTCGATTTTGCGGATGCCTTCCTCGGTCAGGGCCGTGGAACGCGACTTCTCTTCCACGGTGTAGTCGATTTCCTTGCGCAACCCGCGCACGGCGTCGTTGGCGAGAAGGTATTTGTCACCGGTCTGGTCGGAGGGTCCGGAAATAATGAGAGGTGTGCGCGCCTCGTCGATAAGGATGGAGTCGACCTCGTCGACGATGGCGAAGTTGTGGCCTCGCTGGGAGAACTCCTCGAGGCGGACCTTCATGTTGTCGCGCAGGTAATCGAAGCCAAGTTCGTTGTTGGTGCCGTAGGTGACGTCAGCGGCGTAGGCTGCTCGGCGTTCCTCGTCACTCATGCGGCTCATGATGACGCCCACCGAGAGGCCTAGGAAGTTGTACACCTGGCCCATTTCCTGGGCCTGCGTCGAGGCGAGGTACTCGTTCACGGTGACGACGTGGACACCCTTGCCCGAGAGGGTGTTGAGGTAGACGGGCGCCACAGCCGTGAGGGTTTTGCCTTCGCCGGTCTTCATTTCCGCGATTTTGCCCTCGTGCAAGACGATGCCGCCGATGAGCTGGACGTCGAATTGGCGCTTGCCGAGCACGCGGCGCGAGGCCTCGCGGGCCACTGCGAACGCCTCGGGGAGGAGGGAGTCAAGAGGTTCGCCCTTGGCGAGGCGTTCACGGAAAGCGGGCGTCATGGCCTGGAGGGCGTCGTCGGACAGGGGTGTGAGAGCGGATTCGATCTGATTGATGCGAGTAAGAATGGGCTCGATGCGACGCAGCTCACGGTCGTTTTTGGTTCCGAAAACTTTTTTCAAGATGTCCAACATTGATGCCTCTTTCCCCTCGGAGACCGGCCGGATGAAAACGCGTCCGAAAGGGATAGCACGTTCTTGCATCTCTGCCAATTTAGCGCGCCGCCGCGGAACGGCACGTCCTCAATGGAGCTGGGCCAAGGGTCGATGAGGGGAGGCGTCGGGCGAAGGGCAGTCCAGGAGGGGCACCTGCGGAACCCGGCGAGAGCGCACCCACGGGAGTGGACGATGAGCGAATATGGCATCCGAAAAGCCTTTGGCATGGACCTCGACGAGGACTCCCTCAATGACGAGGACGGCTTCACCTTCGAGGTGGAGAGTCGGCATCGACGACCCGACGACGGGCTCGATCCCGTGGCGCTCGTGGGAGAAATGGCTCGCCTGATGGACACGATAACCCGCATCGGCGGCGAGGTGTGCCGTTTGCGGGCTGAGATGGATGGCCTTCTCGAAGGCAACAAGGCACTTGGCGAACGGTTCGAGCGTCTGCGCGAAGTCATAGAGGAAAAAGGCACGCTCGATATGGACGACTTCGAGCTGGCCTGCGAGGTCATGACGATGCGCCCGCCCGTGCGAGAGGAGGCGCCGATGCCTCTGCCTGGCAAGAAGATCGCCCACTAAAAAACGGAAAGCGGCAAACGCCTAGGAGCGCGCGTTGCATGGGAAGACGCTTCGGGGAACAGGGGAGGTGTCAGGACTGTTTCGGCGGCTGGCTGGCATTCCGGGCGGTTGCGCTTTTGGCGTTCGTGTCTGGAAGCGGTCTTTTGTCCACCCATGCGAGCGCGCAAGACGACGGTTTCGGTGTGGCTGAAGAATCATCGGAAGGCGAGGACATTGCGCCGCCCTCTGCGCCGCCTGCGGACGGGTTTGGCGATCCCTCGCAGGTTGAGCCCCCTGAGGAAGACGCGACGGCTTCCGAGCCGGGCGACGTCCCGGAGGCAATCCCCCAGGAACCCCTTCCTGAAGCGGAAAACCAAGGCGGACCCGCGGGGGGTGACGATGAGCCTCTGCCGGGAATGCCCGGAGGTGTCATCGCTCCCGAGGACATCGTTGCTCCGCCCCCCACTCGCGCAAAAAAGCTTCCACGCAAGAAGAGACCCAAACCCAAGAAGAGTTCCCCCCTTCGGCTTGGACTCGGGATCCTCGGGGCGTGGGAGGCACTGGAGTTCAAGAATCCCGGTGCCGCCAAAGGGCTCGAATTCGTGGGGGGGCAAGCCCGCCTCACGCTCGATGGCCACCTCTCGCGACTTGGGCGCAAGCATTCGCTGAGGTGGGGCTGGAGCCTCGGCGGAGGCTATCTCACCTACACGGCGTCCCGAACCACCGTGACCTACCCCCATGCCACGACGGGGCCCGAGTTCGCGGCGAGCTTCCGCGACGTGGGCGAGAGGGACAGCCTCGTGCGTGTCGGGGTCACCGCGCTCTACCGGGTGGGCTTGCTGGAATTCAAACGCATTTCCAGCGCGCAGGACGGCAGCGACGAGTCGAGCGGCAAAACATCCAACACCCTTCAAGGTTTCACGCTGGGACCCTTTGTGGCCCTCGGTGCGACCATGGACCGCGGGAAGTCGGCCTTGCTCTTAGGGGGCAGTTACCTCTGGGGCATGGCATCCATCGCGGGTGCGCGAGCGGACGCGTCTAAGGTCGACGCATCAGGTTGGGCGGCGGGAGTGCAATACATCCAGCTTGTGAGTTTCTAGAGAATCGTCAACCCTTAAAAATCGGCCAGTGGTCCCGACCACGCAAGAGGTTTTATCATGATGTTCAAGTCAGTCCGATTCGCCTGCGTCGTCATGGTCGCGATGGTGGGCGCAGCCGCGTGCAAACCTCTGGGCACCGGAAGTGGGCCGGATCAAGGTGCGGTCGTCAAGGACGCATCCGTCACGCGGACCGAGGAGGCAACTGGTTCAGCACGGCTTTGGCTCGGAAAGACTTGATGATAAGGTCCTTCGGCAATCCATCACGAGGCGCTAATTAACGTGCTGATGTAGATAGTAAAATTCGCCGTCGTGAAGTCACAAAGGGAAGCCGCCGAAGGAGATGGAAAGCAAGCGGCATGCTTTGGAGGACTCGCCATGCCTTTTGACGCGCGTACGCGCCCCTTCGGCCGGGGCGTCGTGCCCCCCTGTTCCACCCTTGGGGCCCTTGGATTCGCGGCTCTCGTCGTCGTCCTCGCCCTCTTGGCGAGGTGATTCACGACGGCTCCGGCCTTTGGCTCCAAAGCTCGGAGAGCCTCTCGCGCAAACGTTTTTCGATGCCGAAATCCGTCGGGAGGTACGCCGGGCCTTCACGCCGTCTCAGGGGAGCGACCGCTGCTGGGAGGTACTCGAAACGCACGAAGGCGCCCGGGAAGTCGTGCGGGTACCTGTGGATTTCGTCGATGAAGAGCAACTGTCCGGGGGCCTTTTCGACTGCGGCGCGGATGTCCTTGACTCCGTCGCGTACCGCCGAGAGTGACGTGAACCCGAGTCCGGAGGCCTCGCCCAGCATGCGCGCCAAAGTGGTTTTGCCGCTGCCAGGAGGGCCCCACAAGACGACATGGAAGCGATTCTCGGCAAGCCAGGTGCGCAATTCTCGATTCCAAATGCGCAGCGCTGCTCCCACCAGGCGTTCGGGGTGCGTGGCGGACGGACGGAGGCGTTCGGCGAGCAGGGCCATGGGTGTGCCTTTCCGCGTGGCCAGTGTGAGATGCGAGGGCCGCGCGGGTGCAGACTATCAAAACCCCCGGCCGATCACATTTCGCGCAGGACGCGATCGCGCAGCGGTTGCACGGGGCGCGCGTTCGAGCCGAACACCTTTCGGAACGAAGCAAGCTGCTCCTTTGAAATCGTCATACGCGCTTTGAGCACGTGCCAGCGCACGCCCTCGTCGCATGGCGGTGTCGTTAACGAGCCTGGATACGAGAAGTATCCCCCTTTGCGCGGCAGCAGAGCGGTCGCGTCGAGCAGGAGTCCGGGCACGCGGACCTTGCCGGGGCGTGCCGGCATGTTGTCGAAGACCGCTGCAACGGCGGAATTGCGTTGTCCAAGCTGGAACAAAACTCCAACCACCGCCAGATGTCCTTCGGGGTCCTTGTGCACGAGGTGAAGTTCCATGGGGAACGCCTTGCCATCCACGGTGTGCTCGCTCGGCGCATGGAAGTGCAATTGGGTGAGTTCGTATCGCCCGCGGCCGTTTTCGAGCGCGCTTCCGGCCGCATAGTCCATGCGGATAGTGTGTCCGTCGTGCGCCAACGTGAGGGGGCTCGGCGCGTAGTCGAAACGCAACGTGTCGCCTTCGCCCGGTGAGGGATTGCGCAGGTCGATGGGCGACTGATCGGCGCCGGTTTCGCAGGTCCGGAATGCGGGCGAGAGCTTGCCCCACACCTTTGGGCCAGCCTTCCCAGAATACGCCCATGGGTGCGACGCATCGCTCGCCCATGCTCCAGGGCTCGCTCGGACCACCAGCGTCGCGGCGGCGGCGCCTGCCAAGGCCGCGAGCGTGAAGGCGTGACTCTGCCTGCGGTGTTTCGGGCCCGCGTTTCTCCGGCCGGTCCCATTCCTGGAAGTGGCGTCCATTTTTTCTCGACCTCCTGCATCTCCGTTGCGGCGCCATCGGCAGGGGAGTCCCCTGGGATGAGGGGTGTAAAGGGTGGGGTGGGGGGCCACATCTCGCGGCGACCGGACAGGTGGTCTCTGTTTGCACCTCAAGTCGGCGGCGGGCATGCCGAAGTCTCTTGCGACCTGGAGGAGGCAAGAACTGCCGTGAGCCAAGAAAACGTCGAATTTTCCGATTTCGAAGCGAAGCCCAAGAGGTTTGGCCTGAGTGGCCTTGCCGTCCTCCTGTCGTGCGCGCCCGGCTTTTCGCGAGCGCAGGGGTACGACAGCCCGCCCGCCGCACATGAGTCGGTTTCGATCGCCTGCGTCGACGCCTCGTCCTCCCAGGCTCCTTTCACGGCAGCCGGACCCGACACGCTGACCTTCGAGTTGCCGCCTCTCGACGCCGACGGTGAGAGCAAGGGCTTCGTCCGTTACGTGATTCCCCATGCGGGTGAAGTGGCCTTCACTTGCCGCAGGCGGGCGATCGATGTGGACTCCCGAACCACGCTCTTCGAGATCGCGCGTTGCGCCCTCGAGGGCAGGGCGGAAGCCGCGGGCAGGGGCTTGCCCCTCGAGGCCAAAGTAACGTTGTCGTGGGGGGGATGGTCGCAGGCCTGGGGGGCGAATCTTGACGGCGTGCGCGCTGACGGCGAGCCCATGGCGGTGTTTTTCTTTTGCGCTCCGAGGTCTGATATGATCGCGTCGCCGAGGGGATCGACAGTGGTTCCGGCGCCGAGGCTGACGCCGGCGCCGACTCTGGCGCCGAGGCCTTAAGGCCGCCGTGCTTCGCATGTCGCGGCGCGCATCCGACCCAAGGCTCGGACCATTGCAACGCGAACGCGGACCGCCACGAAAGCCGCTAGGGCGACGGGGCGACGCCTCCCCGGGGGATGATTGAAGCCGACTTCGCGCCACGACTCGTGCCCCGCGGCCACGCTCGCTGGCGCGTCCCCAATGGCGCGTCGGGTTGCGATCGTGTGGGTGTCGCTCTCGACGCTGGGACCTGTCGCGGTCGCGTTAGCGCAGGGGGCCACGCGCCCACCGGCATCGCAGCCTCCCGCCACGCGTCCTCCCGCCACGCGTCCTCCCGCCACGCGCCCACCGGCATCGCAGCCTCCCGCCACGCGCCCACCGGCATCGCGTCCTCCCGCCACGCGCCCACCGGCATCGCAGCCTCCCGCCCTCGGTCCCGACGCCGCCTTCGCGCCGCAGCGAGTCCCCAGGGCCCCTGCGGTGCCGCCAGTCGAGCCCATGGGCTTTAGCTTTTACGGTCAGACGGGGCTGGGTTTCAGCTATTTCTCCGAGAATACCCCGCGTCCCGGCCGCAACGGCGAGGGGTGCGCGCTGCAGTCGGGTGCTGGGTGCGTGACGTTCGATCGCAACTCGTTCCTGTTCAACGCCCTCGCGGGAGCGCGTTCCCGAGGGTACGACTCGCTCTTTTTCATGGCCCACTACAAGTACGCGTTCTTCTGGGACGTCGACGCAAAGAAGGCCCAATCGCCGAGCGGATTCCTCAAGTCGCCCAGGGATCCTCAATCGCCCCTGCCGACGCGTGGACTTCTGCGGGTCCACGAGTTCTTCGGGGACGCCCGTTACCTTGCGGGATCGACCCGTTTCGGCCTGCAGCTCCAGTACGCCATCGGGAGGACCAACTCGTCGATGTTCGCCCAAGAGGGCGAGCTCAAGGGAACGAGCTTCACCTCGGAAGCCTTCGTTCCCTATGTCATCGTCGTTGGCGGACGGATCTATCGCGCGCGCCTCTATGCGCCCTTCTATACCGTGGTGAACCATGAGGACAGGAAACTCACCTATACGACCTTCGACTTCAAGAGCGTGGGGCGCGGGCCCGTGTTCAGCATGGGACTCTCGAACCTCTTCTATGTGCCGCCCGCAGAATCCATTGCCTCGCTGGACCTGACTTACCTCGACTACAAGTTCCACAACGTCTCCAACGACCGCACGCGCATCGGGGGCTCCGCCGTGTGGACGTGGACGCCCCGGTACTTCTTCGGCGGTTCGCTCGCGCCCAAATTCGCCTACTATCGCGATGCCTACTATCTTCCCACAGCAGTTATCCCGGGATGGGATCCGAAAGCGGGCGGCAACGTGAACAAAGCCCAGCAGCGCAAGCGCGTCGACAACATCCTCACCTACGGCGGTCTCGTGGGCATCGAGGTGGAGACCCTGCTCGCGGGTGCCGGACTCATGGATCCCGTCGTGCAAACCCGACATCGCGTCTCGATGGAGGCCATGATGGAGAACCGCAGCTCGACACTGCCCGACTACCCCTCGCGCGTGCTCTCCGTGGTGATGCGTTACCTCTGGACGTTCCCTTCCACGGGTGAGGCGGGACGCTTCCTGCGCAACACCGAACGCAATCCCCTCAATGGCACGTTCGAAGGCGATGGAGGCTTCTGACGTGAAAACCTGCGCCCCGCTCCGAGTCCTCTTGGGACTGCACTTCCTGACCCTCCTGACCCTCCTTACCGCATGTGGCGACGATTCCGCTGACGATGGCGTATTGCCCACGGATCCGCGCCCCGAGAACTCTGCGCAATGGCTTCCTGCATGGGACGGCGAGCGGTGGGTGCTCGGCCTGCGCGACACCCGCGGGGAGGAGAAGCCCCTTCGCGCCTCGTTCGCGCGTGAGTTCACGCGCGCTCTCGAAGATTTAGGGGCAGGACTCGGCGACGTGGGTGGCTACCAAGGCTTTCTCGGCACCGCGTCGCGATTACCCGTTCTCCACCTTGGGGGCACCGACGGACCAGGCGCGTCCGGTTGCACACCGCGGTCATGCCCCGCGTTCGCGTTCGTCCAGGTGAAGCACCAACGCGTTCCCTGGGCGCGCTTGTTTCCTTCCGCCCTCGTGGAGACACTCGACCTTGGGCACGCCAAGGCCGAGGGAGCCTTGCGGCTTACATGGAGAGCGTTCGAGTCCATGCCGGAGGTGCGTTACGCTGAGCCCGATCTCGCAGCGCCTCCCGCGAATCTTTCGGCGCAGCGGCAACGGGTCGGACCGCAGGCCCCCCGCGTCGGGGGCCGCACTCGACGCCCTTCGCCGGCCTCCGGTGGAACGCGCACCGAGTTGGCCGAGGAGTCTCCCAAGGAGCTTCCACCGCACCTCAATTTGGTGCGCCTCAAGGAAGCGGAGGCTGCGGAGCGGGCAGCCAAGTACGAACTCAATGAGGTCGTTGTCGCTGTCCTCGACACGGGTGTCGACAGGGCCCACCCGGACCTCCAATCGCGCATGTTCGCCATACCCAATCGCGAGCCAACCGCGGGTCCCTCGGCCTACTCGCTTCGAGGCTTCACCTACTGGGCGGATGCGTTCGGCGTCGACTCCTCGTGGGAGCCGAGCCTCCCGGCAGACGTGGTGAAGCTCTCGCCAGGCTCCGCCGACGTCGGTGGCCCGGGAACGCCGTGTCCGACGACCCAGGAAGGCGCGGTTCTAGCCTCTCCCGACGGCACGGATTGCGGACACGGATCGCACGTGGCGGGCATCATCAGCGGGCTCGATGCGCAACCCCCCGAGGCCGCTGGAGCGTCGGTGCGCGGCGTGTGCCGCAACTGCAAAATCCTGGGCCTTCGCGCCGCGTCCATTAACACCACAGGACCCCAACCCAACAACGGCAAAATCCTCGACTCGTCGCAGATCCGCAGTATGCAGTTCGCCGTTTCGCTGGGCGAGCAGAACAAGCTTTACGTGAACGTCCTCAACATGAGCATCGGGCAGTACACGTCCACCCGGGGCATGCGCAACGTCATCGAGTCGCTCGCGGAGAACGGCATCGTGCTCGTGGCGGCGGCGGCCAACAACAACACCGACAGGCCCGCGTTCCCGGCATCCTACGATCAGGTGGTGTCGGTGTGCGCCACGAGCTACGATGGCGAGATGGGACGCGGCAATTTCGGCAAGGCCGAGTTCAGCAATTTCGGCGAGTGGGTGGATATTTGCGCACCTGGCGAGAATATCGTTTCCACCGTGCCCGGCGCCACCTACAAGCAGCAGTCCGGGACGTCCATGGCTGCCCCCCTCGTCGCCGGTGCGGCAGGTTACCTCATGGGCCTCGGAGCGAGCCTCAAGATCCCTGCCGCGGGACGGGCGCGCGCTATCATCGAGCGCATCCTCACGCGGTCAAATTGGGAAGCCCTCTACGCCCCCAATACGGCGCCTCAAAACGAGGCCTACCAGTTCGAGCTTCCGGACAAGACGGGCGTGGAGTTCCTCGGGCGCGGGTTCCTCGACATCGAGAACGCCCTCTCGGTGTCGCGCATGCCGAGGCGGTTCACGCCGCCCAAGCCCCAAGTGGAGCGCGGCTGCGTGGCGAGCGCTATCGGCAAGCCCAACCCGCGCGCCGTGGGCGATTTCTTCTCGGGAGTGCCGTTCCTTCTCGGCGCGTTCCTCGCGCTCATGCGTATCGTCGGTAGCCGTCGACTCAGGCCTATGCACCGTGCGAAGGTGTCATCTCACCATTGACGGAGGGCCTTCCATGATTCCATCCGCGCGCGCTTTTTTTGGCGGCCGCGTCGCTCTGCGCGCTCGGTGCGCTCGCATGATTGCGCGCGAGAAGAATGGAATGCCCTCCTTCCGCGAAACCCTGACGGAAGAGGAACGCTGGTCGGTGATTCGGCATGTGCGTTCCCTCGACGCGGCAACACCCTGATGTTTACATGCCAAGGGCATCTGTGACTCGTCGTTCCCACTCCAGTGAGGCGTCGAAGTTTGTGAAGTCGGCCACGACGCGGGCCGTCGCGCGTTCGCCTGCGGATGGTCCGTACCCGAGCACGAGGATGCGCGTGCCCAACGTGAGGGCCTCGCGCACGTCGTGAGTCACGAAGAGGCAAGGATCGCCGCTTTGCCCGAGGCGCGCGCGGAGCCATTCCTGGAGCGACGCCCGCGTGAGAGCATCGAGAGCCGCGAAGGGCTCGTCGAGGAGGAGGCACGGCGCGCGCACGAGTTGCGCGCGTGCGAACGACACACGCGAAGCCATGCCCTGGGACACCTGCCAAGGGTATTTCGAGCTCGATTCGGCGAGCCCCACAGCTTCGAGGAGGGTTTGCGCCCGCGCGCGCTTCTCTTCTCGGGTGGCCGGTCCCGGGCAGGCCACCACTAAGTTCCCCTCCAGCGTCTTCCAAGGAAACAGGGTCGGGACCTGTGGCACCAAACCGAAGACATCCTGCCCCGGCCCCCACGCTGCGAGGGGAATGGGGTCGCGGTCTCTGACCGAAACCAAACCGCGCGCACCGCGCTCGAGGCCCATGAGCACGCGCAGAAGGGTGCTCTTGCCCGACCCAGAGGGGCCTAGCAAGAAGACGCGCTCACCATGACTAAGGGCGAGTTCGACTCCGGCGATGACAGGCGGCGTGCCTTCGGGGGAGCCAGCGTACCGGAACGACTCGAGCGAGAGGGAAACAACTGGGGAGGCCTGCGCCACGCTCATTTGCGCGGACTTGGATTGGTGGAACGAGTGCTTTGAGGCGGCAAGAAGGCGTCGGAGAAATGCGAGGCGGGGGTGTCGGGCGTCTTCACGAGCTTGCGCGCGGAGAGCCACTCCACCGACGACTTCCAGCGCGCAAGGTTCTGCGTTCCCCAGCGCTTTGTTCCCTTGGCGTACTCGTTGGCGAGCCACTTCGCGCTGTCCTTGACAAGGCCAGCGTCGAGCTCTGGGACCTCCGCCAAGAGGAGCGCGGCGGCCGCGTCCGGGTCGGTGATGGCCAAGCCGTATCCTTCGGTAACTGCCGCGAGGAAACCCTTCACGAGCTCCGGCTCGCGCTCGGCGAGGGCGTCTCCGGTGATGAGGAGGGGAGAGGGTTGGTTGAAGACCGGATCCACGTCCTTGACGCAAAGGGTTTCGAACTCAACGCCCAGTCGCTTGGCGCGGATGCCGTCCCACGCGTAGAAGATCCACATGAAATCGGCGTTACGCTCCGTGGTCGGGACGAAGTCGCTCACGCCTGTGGTGACTATTTTGAGCTTCGAGAAGTCGGCTCCGTTCTTCTCCATAATGAAGCGGAGCTTCTCCTCCTCCTCGGGCGATCCCCAGCCACCGTAGCGTTTGCCCTCCCAGTCCTTGACGCCCTTGATACCCGCGGATTTGCGCCACGCCAGGCACGAGGTGTTCTCCTGGATGACGGCCGCCACGCTCTTCACGGGCACCTTCTGCGCGCGCGCGTATATGACGTCGCTCATGAAGCTCACCCCGAAGTGGGCCTTGCCCGCGCCCACCAGTTGCGTGGTGGTGGCCTGCGCGGGCTGAACGAAAGTAACTTCAAGGCCGCGCGCTTTGAAGAGCCCCTTGGCCTTGGCCACGTAGAGGCCCGTGTGGTTGGTGTTGGGGGTCCAGTCCAGCGCCACGGTTACCTTCCGTGGGGGTGCGGTTTTGGCTTTCGCGGGGGCCGCCGCCTTTGAGGCCGCCGCCGCCGTGGCCACCGCCGAAGGCTTTGCGCCGGAGGGTGCGTTCGCCGGGGCTACAGACGCCGAAGCGCTCGCGGGGAGCGAGAAAGGTGCCCAGAAGCTCCCCGAGGCGAGGGCCAGGACGGACCCGAAACAAAGGGAACACGAAGGAGTACGAAAAGGTGCGGGCATCACGGCGGACTCCAAAAATGGGGTGGGGGCACTTTAGCGCGCCTGCGGGCGCCAGAACACGACCCGTGCGCGGACGATATCGACGACGCGCGTCGATAAGAGGCTCGCTATCACGACGAGGATCACGGCTGCCATGACGCGATCGGTGCGGTAGGTGGCCTGCGCGCGCACAATGTAGACACCAAGGCCCGCCTCCGAGCCGATGAGTTCCGACATGGTGGCGCTGACGACGGCATAACTCACGCTCACGCGGAGACCAGAGAAAAAGCCATGCAGTGATGCGGGCAAGCTCACCGACACGAACGACCGCACGCGCCCCATCTTGAGCATCGCGCACACCGCCTCGTACTCCGCGCGAGCGGCGAGCAATGCGTCGAGCCACACGGCCGCGATGGGGAAGGTGCAGGTGAGCACGACGAGCACGATCTTGGGCGTGAGGCCTAGTCCGAACCACAGCAACAGCAAGGGCGCGAAGGTCAGGTAGGGAATCGCCTGCGAAGCCACCAGCACGGGCCGCATGACGTCGCGCACCATGCGGCTCGCGTAGCACGCGACGCAGACCACGAAGGCGCACACGACCGAAAGCGCTAGTCCCACGGCCCACTCCAGCGCCGTAACGGAACCTTGCGCGGCGAGCAGAGGTGCGTCCTCCCATAAGGTGACGGCCACGCGTGAGGGTGGGGGCAGGAGCCAAGGAGGCACTTCCCATGCGTGCACGATTCCCTCCCAGGTCAAGAGGAAGGCTCCGGCGAGAGCCAAAGGAGCTGCGAACGAGCGCGAGGCGCGCCAAGCGCGAGAGGAGGGGATTCTCAAGGGAAAGTGACCTCGGTGGCGAAGGGGCTCTCAGGCAAGGCATGGGAGGGGAACTGCAAGAAAATGAGCCTATCGGACACGATTCGAGAAAGGGGATTCCTCATGCGGGCGCGAGTATTGGTGTTGGGATTTTGACGCGCCATTCTGTGCCTCTGTTTTCTTGGCCAGATGGCAAAGACTATCCAGTGGCGGCCTCGAACGTGGTTCGGGGCACGTCTCCACGTTAGCCCACCGGAGTCTTCCATGGCCAGATTCGCGCCCGCGCTCCGCTCCCGATTCCTTCTCGTTGTGCCTCGTCTTCCGGCGGTCGCAAGCGTGGCGGCCCTGTTCGTGGCCATGACCCCTCACCTCGCGCGCGCGGTTGACTTCAAGATCGACATTCCTCCCTCCCCTCCGTTCGACCAGCGCGACGGAGCCAACGACGAACCGCGCGAGACTTCCGATGAGCTGCAGAGCGTCATCGACGCCGCCACGCGCGAGATAGGCGAGTCCGGAGCCGCGGGCATCGACGTTCCGCTCGTCGAAACCGGGCCCTCGGACTTCGAGGCAACGGAGTCCGCCCAAACCGACGCGCCAACGGACGCTTCAACTCAGTCGCAAGCCGACGCACAAACCGACGCACAAGCCGACACTCTCGATGACGGTGCGCGGTCGAGCGCGCCCATGAGAGGGACGCGATCCGCCGATGCTTGGAAGTCTCGCCGCCCCTCCGCAGAAGGCGACAGCCGCGCCGAGAAGGCGCGCAAACGCGCGCTCGTGTCCGGCGCATCGCGCGACGCGAACACGGTCACGGCGGCCAATGGATTCCCCGCCATGCAATGCCTCACCAACAACGTGAGGTTCTGGGAGCGGGTCTACAGTGAAGTCGACGAGCATCAGATGCTCGTGCACGATCGCGAAGATCTGTCCATCGTCTATGCGGTGGTCAACGTTCCCCCGCCGCATCAAAAACAGGCCCGTCAGACTGCCATGCGTTTGTGGCGGGCCCACTTTGAGAAGTCCCTTGGCTCCCTAGCGACGAAGGCGCATGCGCCTTCGCGCTGGACACCCGAGGAGCGCAAGCTCGCCAAGCGCCTTCCAGGCGAAAAGCTCAACGCCGCCTGGCTTCGCGGGGCTTCGAGCAACATCCGTTTCCAGGGCGGCATGAAGACGCGCTTCGAGGGTGGCATCACCCGCTCCCTCAAGTACATGCCGGCTATCCACCCCATCATCCAGAGCCATGGCCTTCCCGCCGACATCGTTCACCTCCCGCACGTGGAGAGCAGCTACGTTTCCTACGCGCGATCCAAGGTCGGCGCGGTGGGGTTGTGGCAGATCATGCCCGACACCATGCGGATGCTGCTCGGACGTTCCTACGTTCACCGCCGCACTGAGGTGAACGTGGCAACCAGGGCCGCCGCCAAGCTCCTCAGGCAGAACTACGCCACGACGAAGAGTTGGCCTTTAGCTCTCACGGCGTATAATCACGGCCTCGCCGGAGTCATGAGAGCCGTCCGGCGCACGGGCAGCAACGATCTGTGCGAAATCATCGAACGCTACGAGCATCCCACGTTCCGTTTCGCGTCGAGCAATTTTTATGCGCAGTTCCTCGCGGCCCGCAACCTGGCCCTGCAGCGTTACGAGACGCTCGCAAACGAGCGCGGCACGAACAGGATCCTCAAGGAGGTCCTGGCGAGTCACGCCAAAGAAGGAAGTACATGAGTTCCCTCCTCGAAAACTGGATCCCGAAAGCGAAGGTCTCGCTACGCCTCGAGTCATCCCCTCCCGCCGTCAACGGCTCGGCCTCAGGCTGCGGAGCATCGGCCACCGTCACGTTCCTGGTGTGCCTAGACACCGAATTCTCCTCGGAGTCCGAGACCGCCTTCGGAGCATCGGACTCGGGACAATCCGGCTCTGCGGCCGACCCCTTCGCACGAGCGAAGTCGTTCGTGCGCGAGGCTGTGGGGACTCCTAAAGCCAAGACGGCGTTCTACGCGGGCCGCGACCTTGGTTCGTCCACGTGGCTTTGTGTCGTGCCCGCCTCCTCCACACGGCGCATCGGAGGCCATGCCATCGGCGCCAAGGGGCATGCCACCGTCCAGGGTGCGAGCGCTTGCGCGGCGCTCCTGAGTTTGCCTCCAGGGGCCCTAGGCGCCGGCTCCGCAGGCGATGCCGCGGTGCGGCTCTCGCCAGCTCTCAAGGCGGCCGT
>JBIKVI010000006.1:0-35821 GCA_044356935.1 Silvanigrellaceae bacterium
TGTTCGAGATCTTCGCGGCCGACTTCGTCATCGGTGAGGAAACCCTGGCGCGTTTCGACGTAAAGACCCGCTTCCAGCAGTGGACGCAGGGTATCGTGGGGCGTCCGCCCACCTACAAGGTCGTGGGTACCATCGCGACCCCGCAGATCACTGAGTTCATCGTGGGCGGATTCGTGGGCGACACCGAGCTCGCCCGGGCTTCCGCGCCCTCCAAGCGCGATGCGAGCAAGCTCGTGGCGGCCAAGATGCAGGTCCTGGTGGATAGGGGTGAGCTCACTGCCGAGATGCTCACACGCTTGGTGGCCTCGGCCGGCAAGCGTTCGGCCGATGGCACTAGCGGATCGCCTCCCGACGACGACGTCCTTGATTGACGTGCGCCCTTCCCTCTGCAAAGGGAACACGGTGAGCGCATTGCCGTGCCCCGAGGATTCCCATGACCGACGTTCCAACGAACCCCACCGACGATTCGACCTCCGTATCGACCCCTGTCTCGACCCCTGCGTCCGCCGACGAAGCCACCGACACTTCGGCCAAGGCATCGGGCGCTCCCAAGCGCTGCGGCTACGTCGCCCTGCTAGGGCGGCCTAACGCCGGTAAAAGCACGCTCCTCAACGCGTCGCTCGGCCACAAGATTGCCGTTGTGAGTGCGAAGCCGCAAACGACGCGGAACCGCATTCTGGGCGTGCACACCGAAGGCGACACGCAGGTCCTGTTCCTCGACACCCCTGGCATCCACCGGGCGGATTCGCTCCATCGCATCAACCGCACCATGAACCGGGTCGCGTGGAACGTGCTCGGCGATGCCGACGTCGTCTGTTACCTCGTCGACTCCACGGAAGGTTGGAAGGGCGAAGATTCCGGCTATCTCGAAGGCGTGCTCAAGCGCACCGAAAAGCCCGTGCTTGTGCTCGCCACGAAAATCGACGCCATCAAGAAGGACGCGGTCGCCGTAGGTGCCATGACCATCGAGCGTGGAGTTCAAGACGTCCTCGAGCGCTTGCCCGAGGACATCCGTGCGCGCGCGACCCGCCAAACCTCCGGCGGCGTGCCGCTCCGCGTGAGCTCCAAACGCCCCGAGAGCGTCGCCGAGTTCCGTGCCGGTCTGCTGCCTCTCATGCCCGAAGGGCCGTGGCTCTACGATGCCGACGACCTCACCGACATGCCGCAGCAATTCGTTTGCGCTGAAATCGTCCGCGAGCAGGTGTTTCGTCAAATGAGCGCCGAGATTCCATACAACGCGGCGGTCAAGGTCGACCTCTTCAAGCACGAGCAGGCGCTCACGCGGATCCTCGCCACCATCGTCGTCCAGCGTGACTCCCATAAGGGCATGGTCATCGGAAAGGCGGGATCGCGTCTCAAATCCATCGGGACCGATGCGCGTCTCGCCCTCGAGAAGCACCTCGGCCGGAAAGTCTACCTCGAGCTATTCGTGAAGGTGCAAGAGGGGTGGATCGACAGTGACGCGCTCATCGCGGAGTACGCTGGTCTAGTCGATCCCCAGGCGTGAAGCCGGTCGGCGCGCGCGCCCGAGCCTCCTTCATCGCTTCGGGTGTTGGAACAGCGGCCGCGGCGGCGTTGGCAGCGTGGGCCGGAAAGCTCCTGACGCTCGCGACCATCGATGCGAGCGACGGCGTCTTCTGGTTCGGCTTTTCTGCAAGTGTTGCGCTCGCGCTACTGACCGCGGCGCTCCTCGGGCGCCTGTCGCAGTCGGGCTTTGGCCCGTGGGGGGCGGCCGCGATCTTCACAGCACTGTTTTCGCTTCCGCTCGCACGCGACGTCCATGCGGCTGTGGCCCTCGAGTCCATGGAGAAGGCCCTACCCTACACGGTTGGCGCGTACGTGCTCACGCTGTTGGCGATGGCCTCCACTCGGGGGGCCGCGCTCGCCCTCGCCGCGCGGCTGCTTTCAGTCCCTGGTTCGCCCCGTCGAAGATGGGGGAAAGCTATGATGTTTCCTTACCTCGGGCTCGTCGCGGCGGAGGCGTCCACCTTGGCGTTCGCCCCGCTCCTCTTCCTGGCTACGGTTCCGCTTCCCGTCCCCGCGGCACGTCCATGGCGCGCGGGCGAAGCCGCGCGTGTCGCCGAGGCCAATCGCCTTGAAAAGGCCCTCGTCGTGTTCGTCGATCCCCGCTTCGACGATCCTCGTCGTTTGGCGCTCTCCCGCGAGGCTGCTGAGGCGCCCGAGACTTTCGCGTCGAGCCTCGCCGCCGCCATAGCCCAGTCGCTCGAGCGCACGGGAGGTGTCGTAGGTGCGCCCTGGCAGCGTGTTACCTTCGTGTTCCCCGAGACGTTCCTGAACCTCGAGGGCTCCACGTTCCGTTCACTCTGGCCCGTGCTCGCTGAGCGGCTCGGAGGCTTGAGCACCCAGGGTGAGGTGGACATCCTGATGGGCGCGCGCGTCGGCGATGCCAATGTGGTCTTCTCGGGCTCTCGCGATGTTCGGAGCGGCCGCCCCATGGGGGGGGTGGTCCATGCGAAGAATGCGTTCGTCCCGTTCTACGAATCCCCGCTCGCGGGCGTGTCGGCGCGCGAGGGCGACGCGGCGGTCGAGCTCGACGCCGCCTCTGGTGAGTGGCTGACGAATCGAAACGTCGGCCTCGCGAGTCCGGACGGCGGCATGAATCTCCTCACTCCGCTTATCTGTTACGAAGCACTGTTCCTTTGGCGGTGGCCCGTTGGCGGCGACGCCCTCGTGCTCACGAACCATCACCCCTTCGCGCGTCCGGGACTCGCGAGCGCGCTCTACGACTTGTCCCTGCGCCAAATCGCCCGCGCCAGCGGGGCGCGCGTTTTCCTTGCCGCGAACGTTGGAATGTCCGGAGTGTTCGGCGCTGGTTCAAAGGACGATGGGATGGCCTATGGCGTTGCGCGCCTTGGGAGCGACCGGTAGCCCCGCCGTTGCAGGCTCAACGTCGCCGAGGCTGAGCCCGCTTGTCTCGACGACCGCGCTGTGCCACTTTTATACCAGCGACCCCGCACTTCGTGATCCTGTCGAGTCCTTTCCCTGGAGAAGTGTGGCGCATATTGTTTCTTTGTCGTAACCGAGCCCGGCGGCAGAAGCTCTTGCCGTCCTGGTCGAAGCCCTCTTGGAGTGACGCGTGATTCTTCGTTCTGCCGCTCCCATGGCTTCGGGCGTTTCGAGCACGTCCCGGGCGGACGATGACTTCGACGAACGCAAGGACGCGTGACCGGAGTGGCGCGCCTCATTGGCATCACGGGTGGCATCGGTGCGGGCAAGTCCTCGCTCGCTCGAATATTGGCTTCCTACGGGCACGTCGTCATCGACGCCGACGTTTTGGCGCGAGCCGTGGTCGACGAGCCCCCCGTGCGCGCGGGGCTCGTCGCGCTCTTAGGTCCGGGAGCTTACGATGCCGCCGGGCGTTACGATCGTTCTGCGGTGCGGACGATGGTGTTCGCCGATCCCCGCTTGCGCGAGGGGTTGGAGGCCATCATGCACCCGGCGATAGCAGCGCTCTTCGCAACGCACGTGGCTCGCATCGACGCCGCCTGCGCGACTGCATGGATTTTCTACGAAGCGAGTCTGCTGGTGGAGGCAGGGCGCATGGGAGATTTCGATGCCTTGGTGCTGGTGACCGCGCCCCTGGAGACCCGGCTGGCACGCGTGGGCGCGCGCAGCGGCTTGACCCGGGATGCGGCTCTCGCCATCGCCCGCTCCCAGGCCGACGACGAGGTCAAAATGGCCCATGCCACCGACGTCGTGAACAACGATGGCCCCCCCCAAATCCTAGAGCGTGGCGCAGGGGAGCTCCTCGTCCGGCTGAGGGAAAGGTTTGCCGCGCGCGCCCCCTGACACGCCAACGGCGGCGGACCTCTGTTACCTTTAGGAGGATCAAACCCGTGGGGAGCCGATGTACCAGGTGTCATGCGCGAACTGCGCTGCGAGCTTCGAGTACAATATCGAGGATTACATCCACCTCTGCCCATACTGCAGCAGCGGTTTCATCATTGATTACGAAGAAGGGTCCAAGGAGTTGGTCGGCGACCACTTCATCATCCCCGGGCGCGTCGACAAGGAAACCGTGGAACGCAAGTTCCTGGAATGGATGGAGGCGCGTTACCACAGGCCCGATCGCGTGGGCACTGAGTTCAAGGTGCTCGGCTCCTACGGCGTCTGCCTGCCTTTCTGGGTCGTCTCGCTCGAGGCTCATACGCTGTGGAGTGGGCATAGCCAGAAGGCCAATACGTATCCGGGACAACCTCCCGACCACGCCGCCCGGTTCGTCAAGGAAGAGGGCCGTTTCAGTCGCCGTTACCGTTGGTCGATTCTCGCGCGCAAGTCGCCTAAGGAACACTGGGGTCTCGAACGGCTCCACCAGCCGCGCGAGAACGTCATGGTCGACTGGGATGGCTTCCCGCTCGACGAGTCCCTTGGCGCGACACCCGAGGGTGTGCCCAGTGTCTACGAGGGCAAGCACCCTTTTCGCTTCGAGCACGCCAACGGCGTGACCGTCGCGGGCATCCAGATCCGCGAGAGTGCCGCCATCGCGCGCGCCAAAGACCAGCTCCAAGAGTACCATCGACGGGTGTGCAAAACGAAGGTCGGCACGCTCTACGAGCACCGCACCGAAATCGAGGTCGTGGGCATCCACGTCGTGCATGTTCCCTTTTGGATCCTTCGTTACGCCTTCATCCCCAAGAGTGCTTTCCGATTCTTCACCACCGCACGGGAGAGGCGCATCGTGGTGAGCGGCTATACCGAGCAGGTCCTCGAGGCAGAGCTTCCGCTCAACGCCTCCGACAAGGTTATGACCAATCTCATTGTGTGCGGGGCGCTCGCGGTCGTCTCCCTGGCACTGAGCGTCTTCACCCACCCGCTGTTTTTCCTGTTGTCGGTCGGATTCGGCCTCGTGTGCCTGCTGTCGGCATGGCGCATCTTCAACCGCGAGAAGCCCGACGGCGATCTTGGCGTCGGATTCGAGAACAAGGAACCGGCATAGGAGTCATGTCCATGTTTTTCGCAAGCGGCTGCGCTCGCGCCACTCCGACCTTCGCCCTGCTGGCGCTTGTCCTCGCGACGGCGGCCTGCGGCGGGAGCGATGATTCGGGCGACGCGCCCCCCGCGCCTACGGCCTCGCCATCGACGACCGCGACACCTGTCGACGGTTCTCCCACGGCGACCGCGACCCCTGAGCGGCCCGCCACCGGGTTTTGGGTCGCGAGCTCCACGCTTCGGGTCGTGAGTCGATACGACACCGCAGGCAAGATCCGCACGCCCGTCATCGACCTCAAGGGCGCGCTTGGGCCGGTGGGCGGTATCACGGCCCTGCGTTTCCTCGATTCCACCAATCTCTTGGGCTTCTTCGATCCGGCCGACCCGACGAAGAAGGAGGCCGTGGTGCTCATCGACGCGCGCAAGGGCGTCATCAAGAACCGCGCCTGGTTCATCGACGACGCCGAGTTGGCCGACGTCGAGGTCACAAACCTCATCACGGGCTTCATTCCCAACACGCTCCTCATCCCAAAACGCGAGTCGGTTCTGCGCGTGCTTTACGACAAGACCTTCAACGCCTCGACGACCGCGACGGTGTTCCTCGCGCCGACCACCCTTTCGGCGTGCCCTTTCAGCCAGATCGAGCACGCGGGGTTGGTGACGACCAACGGGACGAAAACCATCGTCATGCTCTCGAGCGGCGCCAACGCACGCATCAATGTGTTTGGATTCGCCAATGGTGTTCCGACCTGCGTTACGACCTACAACTACGGGGCCTCAGGACAACCTACATCCTCCGCTGACATCCCCGTCAATGCCCTGCGCGCCTCCGATGGCGCGCTCTACGTGCTTTTCCAGAATCCCACCCGGTCCAAGATCGTCAAGTACGCCTTCGACGGAAAGCGAATCTCGTCGCCTAGCGTCGTTTACTCCGATCAGGCAGTCCTTGGAGCCACCCCGCGCGGTCTCCTCTCGCGCGCGTCCGGCAAGCTCCTCGTGGGCAATTCCACCGACGACAGGCTCTACGAGATCACGACGTCGGGTGCGTTCACGGGGTTCTTCATCGACAATTCCTTCACCGTCGATGTAAGCACGCTCGTCACTCCCTGACGGGAGCGCGCACCCGTCGCGCCCCGCCCCGCCGCCCGAGGTCCGCCCCGCATGATCGCCAACGTGAAGGCCAAAGTCCGCGACGAACTCGATGGCGAGCGTTTCGATGTCGCCGCGGCGGCCCTGTTCCCAGAGCTCTCCCGAAAACGGGTCAAAACCGTCATCGACGCCGGGGGGGCCTACGTCAACAAACGCCGCGTGCGTTTGGCGAAGGTCGAGGTCAAATCGGGAGACATGGTTGAGCTGTTCTGGGAGGAGGCGCCTCGCCCCTCCGACGGCGTACCTAGGGCCGGGCCCGGTGCATTGCCCGGCCCTAGGCCCGCCGTCGGACCATCGCGCACGCCGGTGATTGCGCTGCTCAAGGAGGAACATTTCGTTCACGTTGAGAAGGATTTTCTCGTCGTTTCCAAGCCCGCCGGCCTGCCCTCGCAGGCGACGCTCACGTCAAGCACCGACACCGTGCTCCACGCAATTGCCACGCTGCGGCCGCAAGATTTTCCCCTCGCCTCGCTTCATCTCGTTCATCGCCTCGACAAGGAGACATCGGGCCTCCTCATCGTCGCGCGCACGAAGGCGGCTCGAGCCCACTTCGAGGAGGCTTTCCGAGTGCGCACCGTGAAGAAGGTTTACGACGCGTTGTGTTTCTTCGCCCCCATGGGCGATGAAGGGACCGTCGACTTTCCGCTGGTGAAGGACTCGTCTCGCCCCAACGCCTATCTCGCGGTGCGTGGGGCGCGCTCGCGGGCCGACGCCAAGAGCGCTCGCACGGCTTACGAGGTCGTCAAACGCTTCCTAAAGGCTCGTGCCTGCCTCATACGGCTTGCTCCGGAAACGGGCCGTACCCACCAAATCCGGGTGCACATGCAGGCTCTTGGGTGTCCATTGCTCGGAGACAAAACATACGCGCTCGGCGTTGTTGGCCATGCCTTCGCCCAAACGGCGTTGCGCCACATGCTCCACGCCGCGCGACTCTCATTTGTCGGACCCCGGGGTGATACGTATACTCTGGACGCACCGTACCCTGCGGATTTCGCTGCGTGCCTGGCGGCCCTCGAACGAACAGAGGGCTAGAGCTCGCCCTCCCCGACGCGCGACTTCCTGCCGGGCCCCAAACCTCGCAAGGAGTTCCCGCCATGTCGCAGATCATCAAGACGCCCAGTGAAGGATCGAAGATTACCTTGGACGCGAAGGGGACCCTCGTCGTTCCCGACATGCCGGTGATCCCGTTCATCATCGGCGACGGCACGGGGCCCGACATCTGGCATGCGAGCCGTGCCGTGTTCGACGCCGCCGTCGCGAAGGCCTATGGCGGCAAACGCAGGATCGTGTGGCTCGACGTGCCGGCGGGGGAACGCTCTTTCAAGGAGTTCGGTGACTGGCTTCCGGAAGAAACCGTGCAGGCGCTCAGGGATTATCGGGTTTCAATCAAAGGGCCGCTCACCACGCCCGTAGGCGGCGGCATCCGTAGCCTGAACGTGGCACTCCGTCAGACTCTCGACCTCTACCAATGCGTGCGTCCCGTGCGTTGGTATCCCAACGTCCCGGCTCCCGTGAAGGAACCCCAAAAGGTCGACATGGTGATTTTCCGCGAGAACACCGAGGATATCTACGCGGGCATCGAGTTCGTCGCGCGCTCTGAGGAGCAAAAGAAGCTCCGCACCTTCCTCAAAGACGTGCTCGGTAAGTCGGTGCGTGAGGATGCCGGCATCGGCATCAAGCCAGTGAGCGAGTTCGGTTCCAAGCGCCTCGTGCGAGCGGCGATGCATTACGCCATCAAGCACAAGCGTCGGAGCGTGACGCTCGTGCACAAGGGCAACATCATGAAGTTCACGGAGGGCGCATTCCGCGACTGGGGTTACGAGGTTGCCAAGACGGAGTTCCGTGACGCGTGCGTGACATGGGACGAGTGCGGAGGTGTGGCGCCCGCAGGCAAAATCCTCGTCAAGGACGCCATCGCGGACAACATGTTCCAGCAGGCGCTCCTGCGCCCAGAGGACTACGATGTCCTCGCCACCACGAACCTCAACGGCGACTACCTGTCCGATGCCCTGGCTGCGCAGGTGGGAGGCCTCGGTATCGCACCGGGGGCCAATATCGGTGATGGCTACGCCGTGTTCGAAGCGACCCACGGGACCGCTCCCAAGTACGCGGGCCAAGACAAAGTGAACCCGGGAAGCGTCATCCTCTCGGGTGTCATGATGTTCGAGTACATGGGTTGGAATGAGGTGTGTGAAGTGATCCACGCAGCCTATGAGAAGACCCTCGAATCGAAGGTCGTCACATACGACTTCGCACGCGGCCTGGCCGGCGCGAAGGAAGTCAAATGCTCAGAGTTCGCCAAGGCTATCGTATCGCACATGTCATGATCTGACGATGTGACCTTGTGACCGCGGGAGCCAGCGCGGGCGCTTGGCATCAGCGCCCGCGCCTAGGTTCACAAGGGAACGTAGATGTAGCTTGGCTGCCGGTAAACCGATCCGCAGTAGTCGCTGCAGGCTTGGAATGCACTCACCTTAATTTCGATGTGGCCGTGCACGGGGTGCGCTCCCGCGAACCTCGGTTCGTAGACAAACACACTCCCGATGGGCGCCGCGTGGACATTGATATTGGCTCGCGCGAGCCTCAAACTCGAAGCGAGTGTCGCCGGATTGGCGTTCGCCCAGCGTCCAAACTGGTATGCGGAGTTCCCTGGGATGCCGTGCATGCTCCAGACGTCAACACCCACCGAAGCGACAATGGCTCGAGCGACCCCGGCGTAGCAGTAACCACTGCCCGGCATTGCGGCCGCGACGTTAAGGGAGGCACGGGCCAAGCGGCGTCCGTAGTCGGAAGGCGCGCCTTGGCTCGCTTGGTTGACGGGATTCTGAAGATCGACGTCGTCTTTACTGACGAGTCCTAGGGAGAATTCGCATCCCGGAATCCTTTTCTCGAGGTTCGCAACGTACATGTTGCCCTCGAAAATGTGGGGCGCTCCCTGGAGTTTTATGCGCTCGCCCGCATGCAGGGTGCACTTTTCGGTTTTCAATTTCAGGGTTTCGTGCTTGCCTGTCCCCCGCCGAAGCCATGTGTCCTTTTTCACCACGAAGGAGTAGCCGCCATCGGTGTTTTCGGAATGCTTTACGGCGCTGATGGTTTTCACGTGGCCGCGGAAAATAAAGCCCGAAGAGAAACTGCACCCTGGCGTGAAGTCCTTGCTGTTCACGAGGAGATGGCCGTTGGAAAGCTCGACGGCGGGTCCGGTGAGGTCAATGATCGTGCCAGGCTGCAGATCGCACACTTGATCAGGTGGCAGAGAGTCTGCTTCCCGCGCGATTCGCTTGAGCACCGTGACTTTGTCGCCGGTTTGGATCCAGAACGGCTCGCCGAAACCGATGTTGATCTTCACATCGTCGCGCTTCACAATTCCCATTGAAAATTCGCAACCCGGAATCTTCCGCGCGAGGTTGATGACCCAGTGGCCTTCGCCCGCGTAAATTGGGTTGCCTTGCAGTCCCACCGTTTCGTTCCAATGCAGGGTGCACTTCTGCTCGGCAACGCGTAGGGACTTTTCGGGGGCTGTTCCTCGTTTCAACCACGTCGGCTTGAGAATCGTGAGGGAATAACCCCCGTCGGTGTTCTCCTTGATGCGATTCTCGCTGGAAGCGGCGATGTGCTCACTCGCTATGTAGCCCCACGCGAAGTCACAACCCTTCGGAGTTTCCGCGAACCGCACAAGATTGTTTGCGTTCGAAAGAATGATAGCGGGGGCTGCGAGGTCCAGCTTCACGTCACCGGCGAGGTCGCACGTGTCGGCGGCACTGACTTTCGCCGATTCCATGGGAAGGCGTTTGAGCACGGTGCCGGCTTCGCGGGTTTGGAGCCAATATTTGGAATTGGCTTCTTGCGCGACCTGAACGGATGCCGCCTCCTCTTGCGGAGAAGTGGAAAGTCCGCAGCCCGACAGGCCAAAGACGACAAGGGAAAAGGCTGAGGTCCATGCGGTTCGGACGATCATGTCGTTCTCCTGGGTAACTTTTCGCGTTTGATCGGGCCTGAGCGAAGAGGAGCGTGCGAACGAGTGACCTCAGCGAGGCGCCAGGGGCAATCCGCGCAGAAAACTTAAGGACCAACGCATGGATCTGCAGTCCCCCGTCGAGAATTTCTCGCAGGCGTAGACCTGCCTATCGCTGAACGGGCCGTAGACGTTGGTGCCATCGGAGCACACGCCCAGATTGGCCAATGGCTGTGTGCCGGCTGGGCATGGGGCGCGTCCCCAGAAGCGGCTCACGTCGCCGAGGGTCCAGCTCATGCCGGCGCATTGGCTCACGCGGCCGCCCGCTTCCGTACAAGCGCGCTGCATTTCGGGCGGGAAAGGTCCGACCACCGTGGCGTTGGGCCGGGCGCACACGAGGCCCCCGCTGCCGATGGGTGTCGCGATTGTCCCCGAAGGACAGGCCCTTGTGTCATTGAAGACAGGGCCAGGTGCAGGAGGCGGCGGAGTTGGCTTGGCCGTGGGCACGGGGCGCGGGGGCTCATAGCGGTCGGAGTCGTTGCGGAGTCCGGGGCGTCCTCCCGCCGACTGAACCAGCCGAGAAACTCCAGAGGCATCGTCCACGCGAGCGAAGCGGTAGCCTAGTTCCTTCCACCGGGGAACCAATTCCTTGACCATGTCCACGGTCTTGTTCGACAGGTCACTGTCATGCATGAGGACGATGCCTCGCCCCTTCGCCTGGGTGCGAACAATATAGCGATCCGCGCACGCCTTCACGCTTAGGTTAACATCGCGCTTCCAGCACTCCCAATCGCCGCCATCGATGTCCCAGCCGACGTGACCCACGTAATGGAGGTAACCCGCCTGATTAAGGAGACGGCTCAGGCCGGAGTTCCAATCGGCGTAGGGAGCGCGGAAAAGAAACGAACGGCCGAGCACGTAGGGTTCGATGAGCGTGTGGGCGCGCGCGATTTCGGAAACCGGGTCCGCCGCCTTTGTCATGTGGGGGTGGGTCCAGGTGTGGTTGGCCACCAGGTGACCTTCCGCCTTCATCCGCGCAAGCAGGGACATGCGCTGTGACGCTTTGTTTCCTTGAACGAAGAAGGTTGCGATGATGCCTTCTTTGCGCAGGTAATCGAGGAGTTCGCCGGTGCGCTCGCCTGGTCCGTCGTCGAAGCTGAGGGCGAGTGTACCTTGGCTGAAGGACTGCCCATTGATGGCATTCGCCTCGAACGACTGGACGGTGGCGTCGTCGTGTGGTGCTGCTTCGCGTTGTGATCCGCACGCTGCGAGGGTGGATGCGACGGCCACGATGCTTCCAGCGAGGCGGCCTCGGGCGCGGAGTGAAGGCGAAAAGGGTCGAGAGGACATGCGGAAGAGCTCCTGAGTCTTGAACGAAGGGGCTGATATAGGAGGGAAAAATGAGCGCGCAAAGGCGGTGCGGGTTCGAACCGCCGAGTTCGAACCGGGCGCGGCCATGGACGCGTATAGCTCAGGGAGGAACAAGGGCTCCACCCCAATTACCGCCCCTGGCCACAAAGCGCGCGTACTCAGGGAGGGTGGGATAGAAGTTGAGGGCGAAGCGCTGTTGCCAGCTGTTCCACGCCTTGGCGCAGCCGCGCTCCGCACAGATTCCAATGTGCTGGCTTCCATGGGAGCCTGGCGTCTTGTCGTGGAAAATCACGGCGCCGACGGGGCCTTGCGATGCTGGAACTTGCTTCCACCCCTTAGCCTTGAGGTTCGCGATGAGAGCTGTCACCGCATCGCTTGCCTTGAAATCGACATCAGCGCGTCCGAGGGCCATTGACACCAATCGAGCGCAGCAAACGGAACCCGTGCCCCTGCGGTAGCTCCGAGGACAGCCCAAGGAGAAGACGTCTTTGTCTTGCATGCTCGCGGCTGCAGAGGCCACTCGCGAGAGGATGCTATCCCTAGAGTTGACCGGAGGCGTCCCGCTCAAGGGTGAGCTCGCAACAACGAGTTCGCGCGTGATGTAACCGTAGGTGAATCGACACCCGGCGATGGGTTCCTTGAAAAGGACTTGGATTGTGCTTTCGTTATTGTTTCCGGGCGCCCGGGAGAGCCAATAGCGTTGGCCAGCGTTCAATACGCACTTGCCGGTTTCGGCTTCGAGTTCATTCATGGGAACGTCGGTTCGGATCCGCAGGTAGGGCGAGCGTTCGCCCATCTGGATCCAAAAGCCGTTCCCCACTCCTTGCAGATCCGTGGATTCTGTCAACGGAACGCCACCCGCCGACGAAACCTGCGCGAGGAGCTTGCGCGACACGTATCCGAAGGTGAAGGCGCAGTCCTTGGGCTTTCGGGCGAGATCGATGTGGAAGGTCTGCCTGTCGTGGTAACCAGGGGGTTGCGTGAGGGCGTAGCGGGTGTTCGGCATCAAGACGCACTTGCCTGTGCGCGGCTCGAGTTCGCTCGCGGGTACGTCATGTTTGGTGCGCAGAGTGACCTTTTCGTCGCCAGTCACCACCCAATGCAAAACCTCTTTCTCCGACGAGGCGCCGTCAAAGAGCCTCTCCGGCGCCGTCGATTCCGCAAGGTTCACGCTATTGACGTCGATCCAGCCCATGGTGAGCGGGCAGTCGATGAGGGGCTGGACGAGGGTGACTTCGAGCTTGCCCGGGTCGTCTTCTTTCCAGCGAGGAGGCTCCTCCAGAAACTGCAGGGAGTCGGAAGGCAGCGTGCACGCAGAGCCGCTTTCTTGAGGGGAAGCTCCATCAGCGGTGAGGACGGCGCTTTGGGTGACGCGGAGTTTGAACTCGCTCGTCCGGGGCGGCTCCCGTGAGTTACCCGCGAGACTCGCGCGGTACACCCATCCCTCGGTGAGTCCGCAATTCGCGCTGGGCTCTTCGAGTTTCACGCTCAAATAATGAGGATGCTGCGGATCCACGGCGGGGGCTTCGGACAGCGCGATTCTTTGGCCGAGGGGGAGTTCGCAGACCTCCTCCCCTGGTGACATGCCTTCGGCGTCGGGGTCCGCAGGCCGCACGAGAAGAGAGCTTGGGTTGGTAGCGGAGGTTTCTATCCAATGCGTGGACCCGCCGATTTGGGCGCGAGCCGTAAACACATCGAACGGCGTGAGTGTCGTCAGAAGCAGAAGGGAGAGTCCCGTCGTCAGACTTTTGGCCCGACGCACGGAGCGATGCTTTGCGTGCTCGAAATCCATGTCTCTGGTTCCTGTCGGTGGGTTGCGGTGTGGGGCGGAGGCTAATGCCTGCCTTCCCCCTACGCGAAGCCTGGGGTTTCCAAAAGTTTCTAACAAAAATTGTATAGCTTGCCCTGGGTGCCCTCTTTCTTCTCACAAAGTGAGCACCCTCAGGTTGTGCAAAGAAGAAGGGCTCGGTCATGGCGACCGGCCTAATTTTGCTGAACTTTCCCTGCGATTTTTAGGGCTCAGTTTTCTATTGACCAGGCGTCTTTAGAAGCGCGCTCCGCTGGCTCCCTTAGGAAATGTCTTGCGCCAGTTTGCCAATTGCGCGCGCACGTTCGTTTCACGCAGGCGCATGAATTCCGGGATGGGCGCCTTTTTCGAATTGTCCCAGTCGAGCCACTTGAATTCCCGCGCCGCGTCGTAGACGGCCTCGTTGCTGAAGCGCCGCCCCGTGTGCGCGCAGCGCCAGCGATTGTCGGCGTTGGGTCGGAACGGTGCACACGACTCGGAGTCCGACTCGAGGAAGGCGGCCTTTTCGATGGTGGTCCACACCGACGCCTTGATTTCATTTTCCACAACGTCCGGCCGGAAATGGGTGTCGAGGAAGTGCTCGAGGAAGTCGAGGTAGTATTTCATGAAGTCGGAATTGGCGAGGATTCGGTGGATGAGCGGGTTGTCGCTATCGTTGCCCATTTTCACGATGTCGCTCTCCCACCAGCTTTCCTGGCCCGAGTAGCGGATGCCAAAGGAGTGGTCGTAGTCCCATGGCAGCCAAACGAAAAAGGGCTTGGCCATGAAGTCGGAGTCAGCTCCCTTGTTGTAGACGAAGTAGTTCCCTGGCGTCTTCCAGTAGTTATCCCACGCCCCAAGCAGCGTGTTCACCGCGAGCCAACGCAACCACGCCTGGACGTCGAACACGGCTTCGACGGCCTGTCGATATTCAAGAGTGTCGAACTTGGCTGGTGGGGTGCCCGCCACGTCGGCGCCGTTGACCGCGCGCACGAAGGCGGCGAAGTCGTCGTAGGTCTTAAGCCCGGCGGGGTCGTTCTGCCCGTCGTTCGTTGTGAGTTCGTAGGTCCGTTCCCCAAAATCATCGGCCTTCCAGTAAGGCCGGCCGGGGTTTTCGCCCGTTTGTGGCGCGCGGTAGGCCAGAGTCGCCGCGCCAAGATCTTTCCAATTCGCTTTATAGAGGTTGCCGCCGTCGGCCGTCTTTCCGAATCGATCGGTGAGGTACGGTTTGTCGACGTCTTCGAGGAGTGCGTAGAGGCCAAAGTATTTGCCGTTCATGCAGATCTTCGCGTACGTGTGCCGCCCGGCCGGGATGCCAGCCTTGGCCAGCATCCTCCATGCGAAGTACTCGCGCATCTGGGAGGGGTCGTTCCACATCGACTTGAATGTCAGCGCGCGCATGCCCAGGAAACGCTGGCTCTTATCTGTAAAGGAAAACTTGAGCGACGGCTTGGCGGTGTCGTCGGTCTTGTTGCCCGTTGTTTTCACCTTGAACTGATTGGTCGAAAAGAGCATGTCGCCCTGCTTGGCGTCGTCCTGGGGGCAGTGTTTGTCCGAGCGCGGGTCGGTCTTGTAGAAGCGCAGCACCGCACCCTGATGGGTAGCTCCATCGTCGAGAGCTTGGGCGCTCAGGCGTTTGTCGTCCCAGTTGGTTACCTGCAGGTAGAGCATAGGCTCGTCGTACATGTCCTGTTTGAGTTTGGCGAAGTCGACTTCATTCTCCGAGATGCTGAAGTAGTCCTGGGGTTTCGTCGCACTGCCCGGAGATGGTGGGGCGATTTGGCGCACGCCCGACTCCCCAAAAGAGCGCGAGAGGCAACCCTTCATGGCTGGCAGGGTCAACGCGAAGGCGAGAGGAAAGGCGCGCAGCACCAGGGAACGCGTCATGCGACGAATCCTTCAATGAGTGGGCAAAGGGGAGGGATGGGCCGCGACGCTTCGCGTCGTCATCCCGTGTAGGCTTTGGTTCCGTCGAATTCGTAGAGCTTAACCAAGGACGACCACGTGTGTTCCTTGCCGACCTCGGCGAGGAGTCGGCCAACTTCAGCGTCGAGAGCGCGACCGGTGATGCTCTTGTCGGAAAGCAGGTAGCGCGCGCACACCCACCCCACGTCGAGGATGGCGCCGGCATCCTTGGCCGTCACAGTGGTCCCGCGCGAGGAGATGTTCTTGAGCGCGAATGCTCCCACGCGCAGGGGCAGGTCGACCCCGAAGTGGGCTTCGACGAAGAGATCGACGCCGGCGACGGCGACGGCTTTTTGGCTCATGTCTTGGGGCTCCTCAGAGTTTTGCGCAGATGGCGTCGGCGAATTCCATGGTTCCCGCGGTCCCCTTGAGGTCGCGCGTGACGTGGGTTCCCTCGGTGAGCACGGCGACCAGGGCGTCCTCGATCCGCTTCGCGATGGCATTCTCGCGCAAATGCTGCAGCATCATGACCGCCGAAAGGAGGAGCGCCGTGGGGTTGGCCAGTCCCTTGCCTGCAATATCGGGTGCCGAGCCATGCACGGCCTCGAAGACTGCGCCCGTGAAGCCGATGTTTGCCCCCGGGGCCACACCCAGACCTCCCACAAGACCCGCGCAGAGATCGCTGACGATGTCGCCATAGAGGTTCGGCAGCGAGAGGACGTCGAATTGCTCAGGGCGCGACACGAGTTGCATACAGAGGTTGTCGACGATGATGGAGTCGAAGGCGATGTCGGGGTAGCGCTTGGCGATCTCTTCGTGCGCCTTCAGGAAGAGCCCATCGGAGAGCTTGTGTATGTTCGCCTTGTGGACGCACGTTACGCGCTTGCGCCCGAGGTTTCGCGCCATCTCGAACGCGTACACGGCCACGCGTTCGGAGCCTTCCCGAGTGATGATTTTCAGGCACTGGGCCACGTTGGGAGCAACCATGTGCTCGACGCCCGCGTATGTGTCCTCGGTGTTCTCGCGCACGATGACGATGTCGACGCGCTCGAACCGGGTCTTGAGGCCAGGGATGTTCTTCGCGGGCCGGGTGTTCGCATAGAGGTCGAGCTTCTTGCGGAGGGTGACGTTGGCGCTTTGGTGTCCTCCACCCGTGGGCGTGGTGGTCGGCCCCTTGAGAGCGACTTTGTTTTTCTTGATCGAGGAGAGCGTCTCATCGGGCATCACTCCGCGGCCCGCGAGAGCGCAAGCTTCGCCACCCTCAGCGAGCTCCCAGGCGATGTCGGCGCCGGCCGTCGCGAGGATTTTACGGACGGCTTCGGCGATCTCGGGGCCGATGCCGTCGCCTGGAATCAGAGTGACGGTGTGTTTTGCCATGGAGCGCTCCCTGGAATTACATTGGATGCTGTTCCCATGTTACGCCCGCACCTCGAGCGGTTGGGAGCCGTGCTGTTGTCGGGTGCGAATTTTGACGTCGGGGAGTTCGATGGAGTCGGCAAGTCCTGCATCCCCCCTGACGCTGCGTGCGCGGCTTGCGTCCATGGCCCGCGTGTTAGGGAAGGCCATGCCCTGGCTCTCTTTGTTCTGGGGCGTGGCGTCTGGCGTCGTCATCGCGCGGCGCTTCGATATGGCGTCTCACGTCCTCGCGTTCGCGGTCGCTTTGTTCATCGCGTCGTTCGTCCTGGGCCTTTGGTCCACGTGGCTGGAGCGCGCGAGGCGTCGTGAGGAGGAAATTGCAAACGCCGCCGACGGCGCGGATTCCCTTGAATCCGGAGCGCGGAAGGACTCCACACGCCTGCGCGCCCTGGCCCTCCGACACCAGGCCCCCATCGATTGGGCGATGGCCACGGGAACCCAGATTTTCGCGCAGTACCTGCTCATGTTCGCCCTCCCGTTCCTTTGGTACGCGCGAGCCTGGGGGATGCTCGTGTTCTCGACCCTCCTGGTGGCGACGACGCTCTGGGATCCCTTGTTTCTAAAGCTCGTGCGAAGCTACGCCTACCGCTTGATTCTGCGCGCAACATCTTTCGCGCTCGCCACGTCCTTCCTCGTGGGGGCCTTGGTGCCCCGCCACGCCCACTTCTATGCGTTGGCTGCACTCGCGGCGGCGTTGGCGGGAGGACTCCCCTGGAGGCTCCCCTCCCGGAGCGGTCCCGCTGGCATCGGGGCATTCACGTTGCCCTTCGTGCCCTTTGTTCTTTTGGTGGCGCTGGCACTCCTTCACATCTTCGTGGGCGGTCCGCTGCGCTTTCCCCTCTTGGCGGTGTGGGTGAAAGGGGGATCGTTCGCCTTGCAGGACTCCACGGGCGGCTGGGCAAGCGGGGGGGCTCCAAGCGGGGGAGCTCTAAACGGTGGCGACCCCATGTCTCGCGACCATGTGGAGGGCCTCCTCTCGCAGGGTGGCCGACTTTGCTGCGTTTCGCCCTTGGTCGCTCCCCGCGCGTTGCATCGCGAGGTTGTTCACGAATGGTGGCTCGACGGAAAGAAACTCGACGCCATCGAGCTGCCACCCCTTCAAGGGCGCGATGAAGGGGCGGCCTACCGGACCTTCTCATGCAAAAAGAATCTCCCCGCCGCGTGGGCCGACGGGGGGGTGGTGTGCCGGGTCTTCGTGGGGCGTGGTGAAGCTGGAGTGGAGGTCGGCCGGGTGCTCTTGGGAACGCATTAAAGTTGGGCTTGGCCCATGCGAACCAGGGGGACTCTCGTCATGCGTGTGCTCCCTGCGACAGTGCGCGTTGCGCGGCGATGAGATCGTGGAGGTCTGCTTCCGTGATTTGGTAGCCGGCGGCAGAAAGCAGTCCGACGAAGAGTTCGAAATCGGCCTCGTGCTGTCCATTCTCGCCCGCGGCCTCTTGCTCGGGAGTCAGCTCGTAGTCCTCGAGGAAGAGGGCCATACCGTCGGCCGTGCAGAGAGCCGCGACGAGGAGGGGGAGATGCCCAATGGCGCTGCGACCGAAGATTCCGCGCTCCAATGCGCGGACCTCCTCCACGGCGGCTTCGCCCCGCTCTACCACGCGCGAAAAGCTGCCGTGAGGGCGTTTTTCGGCGCAGAGGGAGGATGCGTCCGTGCTGTGGAAGTAGTCGCAAATGAGCGGACGCGCCTCGAAGGCGCCGCAGTGCCCTCCAAACCCGTGGAAAGCATCAGGCGCATAGGGTTTCGTAACGAGGAGTGGACACGGCAATCGTTCCGCAAGGAATTTGGACTGGCGACCGTCGGTGAAAGGGAGGCCTCCCCACTTGGCGCACGCTGCGAAGTAGCTCCGAGCGTAGGCGCCAAAGAGGGCAGCGAGTTCCTCGAGCGACCTGCCCGACGCAAGCAAGCGCGCGAGCAGCACGAACGCCTCTCCCGTCGTCGCCGGGATGACGGCGAAATGGCAGCACGCTCCGCATCCCTTCGCGCAAGAGATTTTGACCTCGGGGTGGGTTCCCGCGAGTCCGTCTTGCAGTTGTCTGGCCTCAAGAACCCATCTATCGTACACGTCGTCCATGAGCGGCAGGAGCGTCCCTAGGGCTTCCTTGAATTCCATCTATTCTCTCCCTCGCTGTCCGTCGCCGCCACGGGCCCCCGCTGGAGCTTCGTCGTGCATCATATCGAAACAAGCGTCTATCCCGTCACCGTGCAATTCGAGGACGTCGACGCGAGCGGGATCGTACACCATCCCAACTACCTCCGGTATTGCGAGCGCGCTCGCTGCGACGCCATGGCGGCCCGCGGGTACACCTTCGGCCAGTGCCTAGCCGACGGAACCGCCTTCGTGGTGGCGGAGTCGCTCCTGCGTTACCTTCGTCCGGCCGTTTTCGGCGACAAGCTTTGGGTGGTGTCCGCATACGCGGCCTCCCGGAAGTCGAGCCTCAAGGTCCATCAAGTCGTCGTGAAGGCGCCTCCTCCCGGCACGTCTTTAGCCACGCCGGGAGAAATCTTCCGTCTCCCCGAGGCGGTTTTTCATGGTCAAATAAGGCTCGTGCACGTTGAGTCGGCAACGGGGAGGCCGGTCGCCATGACCGACATCGTGCGTCGGACTTTCGGGCTCGGATCCGCCATGGCGGCGCCAAGCGCCGACGCCGACCCGTGCGCGTCCGACGTGCGTCTCTCCACCGCCTGGGACGACATCCTGTGAGAGTCCACGCCACTGGCGCGCCCGCGGATATCGAGACGCGCCGCATCCAGTTGCGCAACCAGATGCAAATGCGGTTCTTCGATTTTTCGCCCCGCCTCACGCGACGCCTGACCTGCGAGGAACTCCTCGCCAACCCGCGCGCCCTCAAAGACGTCACGCTCAATCTCTCTCCCCGCATGGGGAATACGCTCGGGATGTGCTACCCCGAGCGACGGCGGATCGCGTTGAACGAGGATTACTTTCTTCGCGAACCTCGTTACCTTCCCTACACTCTCCACCACGAGATGGTCCATCTGTTCCTGTGGGACGCCGGCCGCGACTGGGGTCACACCCGGGAGTTTTACGCCCTCATGGAGGAGTTCCCCGCGGACCTCTACCCGGCGGATCCTAACGTCCACGTCCATGCGCGGCAGGCCCGTGCAGGAGCCCGCGATGCGCGTTCGCGCGAGGAGGAGCGGGCTCGTGAAGAAACCCTAACCGCGTTCGTCGCTCGCGTCTTCGGTGGCAGCCCGTGAGCCGGGAGGACACGGCAACGTGAACGTGAAGGCGCGCGTCGCCACCATTATTTTCTGGTTCATCACGGCGCTCGCGTTGCTCACGCTCGGTGCTTACATCGAAATCGACGTCGTCGAATTCGTGGAGAATTTCCGCGACAACAGCACGTTCGTGCCGATGGCTATGTTCTTCGCCACGGTCAACTTCAACGTCATCTTCCTTTTCGTGCTCGTGTTCCTCGTGTTCCGCAACGGCGTCAAATTGGTGGTCGACCGCCGCCGGCAGGTGCTCGGCAGTTCGTTGCGCACGAAGCTCGTCACCTCGTTTCTCTTCTTTTCCCTGCTGCCCACCGTGGTCCTGCTCTACATTTCGACCAAGTTCGTCAATGCGAACTTCGAGCGTTGGCTTCCGCGCGACCTCGTGGAAACGACCCGCGACAGCCTCGATACTGAGAAGAGGTACCGCGAGAAGCTCGGTGCGTTCCTCGCGCGCGCCGCCGCGCAGGACGCCGGCTCAGGCGCGTCCGGCGGGGTCGACTTCATTTACAATCATGAGGCTCGAAACTTCTCCTTCACCGCCCCCGAACTCACCGATAGCCAAACCGCGATCGAGCGGGTGGCGCGCGAGAATGCCTCCCGCATCGGGCCGCGTCCCACGTGGATTCTCGTTAAGGAGGTCGGTCGTCTCGTCGCATTCGCGCGCGACGCGAATGGGCGCGTCGTGGGCGTGGCTGCCCCCCCATCGGTGCATCCGCAATGGCAGGGGCTTTCGGCTGAGTTCTCGCAGGCCCAGCCCGGTGTCGAGCTCGTGCGGCTCTCGTATTACGTCATGCTCGGCGTGCTCACGCTCTTGGTCGTTTTTTCTGCCACGTGGTTGGGTTTCACCATCGCGCGCGAGCTGACCATCCCCATACAAGTCCTCGCGCAGGCAACCGAGGCAGTGGCCCAGGGGAACTACCGCGTCACCATCGACGATATCGTCTCCGACGACGAGCTTGGGTTGCTTGCGCGGAGTTTCCGATCCATGGTCGACGATCTCAACGCCGCCAAGGGACGCGCTGATACCTCGGCGTTCGAACTCCGCCAGAAGGCGGACGAGCTCTTCGAGAAGTCGGAGTACAATGCCATCCTGCTGCGCGACATCAACGCCGCAGTCATCACCTGCAACCGCGAGGGACGCGTGGAGAGTTGGAACCAGGAGTCCTCGTGGCTCTTCGGCATTCCGTTTGACGTCGCGCGCGGGCGCGTGTTGTCGGGTCTCATCGATGCGCGTTTCCACTCCGAGGCGCTCGCCCCCCTGCTCGAGCGCGTGGGTGAGGCAAAGGATCGCAGGGCGACTGGAGAGTATTCTGGTCGCCTTGGCGCCGAAGACGTGCAGTTGCAAATCACCGTGAGTTTGGTGACCTCCCCTTCCGGCGAGTCGGACACGGTGGTTTTCATCAACGACATCACCGAGCTCGCCCGCGCCCAACGCGTGGCTGCATGGCGCGATGTTGCGCGGCGCATCGCGCACGAGATCAAGAATCCCCTCACGCCCATTAAGCTAGGAGCGCAGCGCCTTTCGCGGCGTTTCGAGGAGCGCTTCTCGGAACCCCAGGACGCCGATGTGTTTCGGGAGTGCATCAAGGTGATCCTCCACTCCACTGAGAGCATCAAGGGGCTCGTCGACGAATTCATCCGATTCGCGCGTATGCCCCAGCCTGTGCTGCGCGAAGGCGATCCGCGCGATGCCATCCGCATGGCGGTGGCCGGGTTCGCCGACAATACGGAGCGGGTACCCGTTCGCCTCACGTGCGCCTCCGGGAGTTTCCCTTCCGTTCGATTCGATGCCAATCAACTCGTACGCCTGTGCTCGAACCTCATCGCCAACGCTATTTCCGCCACCGCGCAAGCGGCCGCGGTTCGAGCCGAGGGCGACGTTCCGCCTATTCAGGTGGCCCTCATCCACGACGCTCCCGCTTGCTGCGTGCGCCTCACCGTGGCCGACGGTGGTTCGGGCATTCCTCCCGCGCTGCGCGCCAAGATCTTCGAGCCCTATTTCAGCACCAAACGCACGGGAATGGGCCTTGGCCTGGTCATAGTCCAACAGATCGTGAGCGATCATGGCGGACGCATGGCCATCTCCGACAACGTCCCTTCAGGCACGGTCTTCTCCATCGACCTCCCGTTGGCGCCCGGGACCCACGAGACGCTCGCATAGGGCGCCCGCGCCCGTTCCGCCCAAATCCGCCCTTCACCTGAGGATGACGCCAAGATGAACGCAGCGGCGACCGAGGCCACGCCCCTCACCGGCAAGATCCTCATCATCGACGATGAAGCCGACATCGGTGCCATGCTCTCGGGCGTGCTCACGGACGAGAGCCACAAGGTTCTCACGGCACTCACTGCGCAGGCGGGTCTCAAGCTCCTTTCCAAGGAGCTCCCCGATGTTTGTTTCCTCGACGTGTGGTTGCCCGATGCCGACGGCGTCGAGTTGCTCGAAAAAGTGCGGCTAGCGGGTGGTGATGCGAGCATCATTATGATGAGCGGCCACGCCACCATCGAAACGGCCGTTAAAGCCACGCGCCTCGGGGCTGTAGACTTCATCGAGAAACCGCTTTCGCTCGACAAGGTCCTCCTGTCCGTCCAGAACGCCTTGCGCATCCGGCAGCTGCGATCGGAGAACCAGAACCTGCGCAACCGCGTCGAACAACGCTACCGCCTCATCGGCCGATCCAAGGCGCTCGAGGACATCCGCGCGACTATCGAAATGGTGGCGGGACGCAATAGCACCGTGCTCATCACGGGAGAAAATGGCACGGGGAAAGAGAACGTGGCGCGCAATGTGCACGAGCGTTCTCCCCGTTCCAAGAAGCCGTTCGTCGCCATCAACTGCGCGGCGATCCCCGAGGAACTCATCGAGAGCGAACTGTTCGGCCATGAGCGCGGGGCGTTCACAGGCGCGACGGGCGCCAAACGTGGAAAGTTCGAACAAGCCCATGGCGGGACTCTGTTCCTCGACGAGATAGGCGACATGAGCCTCAAAACGCAGAGCAAGGTGCTTCGCGTCCTCCAGGAGCAGCGATTCGAGCGCATCGGCGGCGATGAGAGTGTGTCGGTGGACGTGCGCGTCATCGCCGCGACGAACAAGCTTCTGCCCAAAGAAATCCGCAGGGGAGGTTTCCGCGAAGACCTCTACTATCGGCTCAACGTGATTCCCATCGAACTTCCCCCGTTGCGCGAGCGCAAGGAGGACATTGAAGATCTCGCTGCGCATTACCTCGATCTTTACTGCGCGGAGAATGGCGTGCGCCGCAAAGCTTTTTCACGCGAAGCCCTCGAAAGCCTGAGGGGCTACGCGTGGCCCGGGAACATCCGTGAACTCAAGAACATCATGGAGAGGCTCTCCATTATGGTGCATGACGACGTCATCGAGACGCGGCACCTCCCCCACCCCATGGGCGCCCCCGCGACCCGTGGACGCACCGATTTTGACAATCTCCTCGAGCGGAGTGATTTCCGGGAGGCTCGGTCGGGTTTCGAGCGGCTCTTCATTCTTCGCCGCCTCGAGGACCACCAAGGGAACGTCTCGCGCACGGCCGACGCCATGGGAATGGAACGAAGCCACCTTTATCGCAAGCTCAAGCAGTTCGAAATCGACACGGCGGCGTTGGACGCGCGCGCCGAGGAGGACGCGCGATGATCCGCATGTTCGCGCGCACGTTGCTCCTCGCGAGCCTCGGCGTCTCTGTTCTCCTCGTCATGAACCACTACGGGTTGTTCGCGTTCGCCAGCGTGGCGCGCGCGTTTCACACGGGGTGGCCCTGGATCCTCGCTGTCATCGGCACCCAGGTCGCATTGGCCTTCTTGCTCATGTTCCGTTACGGCGTGTTTGTGGGCCTCGTGGGCGTCCGGGTCGATTTCCCCCATCTGGCGTCGGCGAACTTCGTGAGCAATGCTGTGGGCCAGTGGGCGCCCGGAGCGCTCGCGGTAACAGAAGTCCTTCGTATGAGCCTCATGCTCGGGGCCGAGCGTGCGCAGGGGCGCGCGCTTGAGCAAAACGGCTCGCGGCTGGCGTTGGCCAGCCTTTTCGATCGCCTCAATGGATTCTTCACCATGCTTGTTCTCGGCGGTGTGTCGACTTTGCTGGTCGTTTCGCGCCTCGTGGGCGAAGGACGCCCTTGGACCGACGCACGGGTCACAGGCCTCGTGGCCTTGGCCGTGTTTTCGCTTTCCGGAGCGTTCGCCATCATCATGCTTCCGTTCGTCGCTCGCTCCGCCGTGGTGCATGCCGCCCTCGATACCTTGCAGGTGCGATTCAAGGGCGCTGCCACGGGCGCTGCCACGGGCGCGGACGGCACCGCGACCGGACCTGCGTCGCGCGCGGCACGCATCGTGGGCCGCGCGCAATCGCTGCTGCGGATGCTGGGGGATGGCGTCGCGCTCCTGCCGCAATTCCTTTGGCCCCTAACGCTCTCGGCCATCTGCATGGCCCTCTCTTGCATGGGGCTTTACTTTGCGGCCTTCGCCACGGGCGGGGAGCTTCCCCTTTTCGCCGTCGTGTCGACGTTCTCCATTATCGCCATTTCCACTTTGTTCCCTTTGGGATTCGGTGGACTGGGTGGATACCAGCTCGTGGCGGTGGGAGTCTTCGGCCTCTTCGGTGTGGCACCCGCAGTGGTGAGTTCGGCGAGCGTCCTGCAGAGCGCCTTGATGCTCACGGTGAACACGCTTCTTGGCGCGCTCTATGCGCACCACTCGGGAGCGCATGTGGGCGCGATCCTTCGTGGTGCGGCGCGATCCCGTCAATCAAAGACGAGACCCTAAAGGACTTTGGGTTCGATGCCCATTCGCTTGTAGTTCTGAATGGCCTCGAGGAAGAGCGGATTCAGCTTTCGATAAACGTCGGTGCCGTCGACGATTTTTTGCCAACCCCGGCCCATTGCGGTCCCTTCCTTCACGAACAGCGCCTCATGGATGTAACTACCCGGACACGCCGTAAAGCTTGGTCCTTTATTCCTTCCCGAGCCTATTTGGAGTGGGGTGACCACTCCCGCATACCGATGATTGGTTATTGCGGGGAGGCCCCTACCGGGATCCAACTCCAACTCCCCTGTCACTGCCCTCAGGAGGGGATGCGGGAAGTCGTTGCGTGAGTCGTCATTGGTCGCGTCGATGCCTGTTTTGGCCGAGAGCCATGCGATGAGTCGCGCGGCTCCATCCACCGATTCTGGCGTCAAGGCGTCAAGGGGAAGGTTGGGAGTCTCGCTGGCGGGATCGTACATTCCCAGGAAGCTGATTCCTATGCTGTGCTCGTTGTGGTGGCGCGTGTGTGCGCCCCTGTCGCCCATTCCGTTTTCGTGAAACAGAGGCCTCCCCTCGTAAATAGTGCCATTGGGGCAGATCATGAAGTGGTAGCCTGTCGCGCCATAATCCGCGCTGTGGTGTCCTCTTTGCACGCCGAGGACTTTATCGAGGCAAAGCTGCTCGAGCTGCTCCGGTGAGCGTTCCCCGATCTGCACGGGCCCAGCGGTGTGGTGAATGATGATGCGCTTGTAGGTTGTTTGGTTGTTATAGCTATCTTTGTAGCGGCTATGTGAATGCCAATTGGCTCGCGAGACGAGGGTAAACTCGCGTGGCTTTGCCAGTCCCATAGTTCTTGCTTGCGCCCAGAGCGCTTCGGGCTTGAGGAGTCTGGGCAGGGCTCCAAACCCAGTGTGGAAGCTGACGGTTTTTGGGTTCTTTTTGCCCGGCTTGGCAGCGCCATTGTCCATGGATTTCTTCAGAAGGGACAAGTATCCGTCAGTATAGCGCATGATGCGCGTTGAGCATTCCGGTTTAGGCAAGGCCTCGTGTGCTTGACATGTGCGCACCAGTTCCTTTGGAAAGGGGCCATAATAGCGGATCTCATCGCCGGCCTCCATGGCCTTGCAAAGATAGTAGTTCTCGTCGAGGTCCCAAGGGGTGAGCGTTGCCCCGGGCATGCAGTAACTCGATCCCTCGACTCCCCGCTTCTTCGCCGATTTCCGAAGTTTCTGCTTTTGGGTATCGGTCATGCCACTAATCAAAGTGAAGTTCTCAATCGGCACTGCATTGATGAGCGCCACGAACAAGCCCCGAGGGAGCTCCTTCAGCTTAAGGCAAGCGTCGGGAACTGAATTGGCCTTCTTCGCAGCTTCGAGGCACGAATCGACGATGTGCTCGGTGAATGGACCAAGCACTGTTTTCTTCGAGGCGCAAACCAAAACGGCTCGCCCATCCTTTCCTTCGATGATTTCGCGCTTGAACCCTTCGGTTCCGCACTCTCCGGAGAGTTCCGCTTTTGAGAGCGACCTTGACAGCGCGGATTGGTCCTCGGCGCCTTCGGATTGGTTGTATCCACGTGATGCGCATCCCACCGCCGCTGACGCTAAGGAGATTGCGATGAACGGAATAGGCCAGGAATGAAGTGGCACGGCCCTCGGAAGTGTCATGGAATCTCCTCTCAGAAAGGACAGTGTCGGCGCGCTCGCTCAGTGCGATCGCGCGGGTTCTCGAAAGTGGTCGCTCAACTTCGCGCGGCGTTCCTCTGGGGTGTCGCTCGGCGGAATCCACTCTTTCATCGACCCGAAGTAAAAATAGACGACTCCGAATCCCATGGATTTGGCGGCTCTCGTCTTGTCGAGGATGAAGTCGATGTCCCAGCGCTGGTGGGGGTAGCCAGTCAATATGCCAATGCCTACGGATTTGACCTTGCCGCGCGCATTCAGAATCGAAGGAAGCGACATTTCCTTCCTGAACGAATGGATGTTCTCTCGGTAAACCTGGATGATAACTTCGTTGATGAGTCCCATTTCGAGCCAGCGTGGCCAGTTCACCAGATGCTCGTCGTAAGAGAAGGGGAAGCCGATGGGCGATACGCTCAGAATGAGGTTCGGCCGTTTTGCCTGCGCGGCTCGGAACACGTAGTGCAAAAAGTCGGTCACCATTTCGGAGCGGAAGGCCTTCCAGTTCGCCTCCCTGTGGTTGCTCGGGGCTTCGCGGCCATGCCGCGAGCGATAGACGGACTTGGTTGTTTCGTCGTAGCCGTAAGCTATGCCCAGCGAGAGATGGTCATCGAACTGGATGCCCTGGACATCGTACTTTTCGAGAAGCTCGGTCACGAGGGAGGCCATAAAGGCGCGCACTTCGTCGAGCGTCGGATTCAAGTAACCAAACCTCGGGTGTTCACCGGTGTAGATTTCGCCATTACTTTGCTTGGTGAACCATTCGGGGTGGAAGGCATGCGCATTGTGCCCTTCTGGAATCTTGAGGCCCCACTCGAACCAGGGAATGACGCTGATGCCGAACTCCTTTCCTAACTTCACAGCTTCGGCGAGCATGTCCCACGAACGATAAACCTCCCTGTCCGGCTCAACTGCTTCGCCTGAGAGCTTTCGGTTCACTTCGGAAGGGTAGAGCGTGAACCCTTTGTGCCACACTACGATGTAGGCCGCGTTCAAGCCCCACGCCTTCATCGACACGAAGGCATCACGCAGCAGCGCTTTATCGTAAAGTATCTCGCTGCCGGCGTTGGTGAGCCATGCGCCTCGGAGCTCGACCTTGTCGGGCAGCGGCGCCACGATGGGGGGAGGCTCTGACACGGAGGCGGTAGGAGGCGGCGCGTTGGGCGCCGGGTTGGGTGCCGCGCCGAGCTCTGTTTTGGGCGCGATCTGCGAGGGGTCCCTCCCTGCGACGCGCCACGCATGCATGGTCTTGATGAGTTGGGCCATATAACCCTGGGTGTAAGCCATGGTGCGGGTGTTGCACGCCTTTACAGGCTCAAAAGCCTTGCAGATCTCCACCATCCGAGCCGTGAAGGGCCCCCAGTAGTACAGGGTGCCGCCCTTTTCCTTGCTTTCGCAGAGGAAGTAGTCAGGGTCGACGGGCCATCGCGTGAGCGTTGCTCCGGGTAGGCAGTAACTCAGACCCGAGGCGCCCACTTTATTGGCAGACTTCCGCAGGGCCCGTTGTTGCAAGGGGTTGAGTTTGGAAAGCTTGAACTGTTTGAGCGGAATCCAGTTGATGAGTGTCACGAATCCTTCTCGCGACAACTCGTGAACGTTGTCGCAAAGAGCGGTGTCCTTGCCTGCTTTGCCGAGGACCTCCTTGCATTGAGCCGTCATGACGCCCGTGAAGGGCCCAAGGACAGTGGAGTCCGACGCACACACGTAAACGGCGCGGCCGTCCTTCCCCTCGAGGAATTGTGGCGTGAACCCTTCGGCTCCGCAGGACCCTTCGAAGGCGGCCGTGCGAAAGTTGGGGACCTTCACGGCCTGTTCCTCGGCACCTTGCTCCGTATTGAAGGAACGCGATGCGCAGCTCAGTATTGTGCCGGCGAGGGCTACCGTCAGGAGCGCTCGGCACATCGTCCCCATGGGGGAAGCCCAAATTCGAACCATGCGACCATCCATGTGTTTTTGGCGTGGGAATTCCCGCGCGCGAAGGTGCGTGCCGGTTCCTTCTCGTCTCCGGGTGCGCAACCAGCATACCGTGTGAGAGCGAGGGCCACCGTCAGAAAAACGAGCAGGCAGACCAGGACCGCTCAGGAGGCGCGTCGAGCGTCGGGGGGCGACTGTTGATCGGCCTTGCCCCCGACAAGGGCGTGCGTTAGACGGGGGGTGGGGATGGCTGGACCGCAGCACTTATCCGGGGGTTAACGCCCTTGGTGCGTGAGGAAAGTCCGGACTTCACAGAGCAGGGTGCTGGCTAACGGCCAGGCGGGGCAACCCGACGGAAAGTGCAACAGAAAACACACCGCCCAAGCGCGGCAGGAATGCCGCGACGGCAAGGTTGAAATCGTGAGGTAAGAGCTCACGGGTGTCCCTGGCAACAGGGCGCTTGGAAAACCCCACCCGAAGCAAGACCAAATAGGGGCGGAGAGTCGGCTCGACTCGCTCGACGCCCGGGTTGGTCGCCAGGAGTTCCCGCGAGGGAGCCAAGAGAAATTGCGGTCCT
Organism: Silvanigrellaceae bacterium; assembly: GCA_044356935.1. Classification (GTDB taxonomy): domain Bacteria; phylum Bdellovibrionota_B; class Oligoflexia; order Silvanigrellales; family Silvanigrellaceae; genus JADCJN01. The sequence continues at coordinate 28,681 of JBIKVI010000006.1, forward strand.
CGACAGAATCCGGCTTACAGGCCATCCCTTTCCTTCATCTCCCCAAGTCCCGTATGGTTCCTCCGTATTGCTTCCCCGCGTTGTCTGGGTCAATCCAGTCCGTCATCGAAAGGGCCCGTCCATGTTCACCGTCCGTGCGCCCATCGCGCGCTCCTCCTCGCCCGAGGTCACCTACTTCACGTCCGAGTCCGTCAGCGAAGGCCACCCCGACAAGGTCGCCGACCAAATCTCCGACGGCATCCTCGACGAACTGCTCACGCATGACCCGGACGCCCGCGTGGCGTGCGAGACGCTCGTCAAGACCGGCCTGGTCGTCGTCGCGGGCGAAATCACCGTGAACGATGCCGCGAAGGCGAAGGCGCGTAAGTACGCCGACATCGCGCGCGAGGTCATCAAGGACATCGGCTACGACGATCCCGACAATGGTTTCGACTGGCGTAGTTGCGGCGTCATCGTCGCCGTCGACGCCCAGAGCCACGACATTGCCGTGGGCGTCAACGAGGGCGAGGGCCTCCACAAGGAGATGGGTGCGGGCGACCAAGGCATGATGTTCGGCTATGCTATCAATGAGACGCCCGAGCTTATGCCCGCCACTCTCCAGTACTCGCATGCGGTGCTGCGCAACCTCGCCGTGGCGCGCAAGTCCAAGAAGGTCGACTTCCTCCGTCCCGACGCCAAGTCGCAGGTTACGGTTGAGTACCACGATGGAGTCATCAAGCGCGTCGACACCGTGGTCGTGTCCACCATGCACACCGATGCGGTATCCCTCTCCCGGCTCCAGGAGTACGTGGTCGAGGACGTCATCAAAAAGACCATCCCGGCCCACCTCCTCGACGCCAAGACGCGTTACTTCATCAATCCCACCGGACGTTTCGTAACCGGTGGTCCCCAGGGTGACTGCGGTCTTACGGGACGCAAAATCATCGTCGATACCTACGGCGGCCATGGCGCGCACGGCGGCGGCGCCTTTTCGGGCAAGGACCCCTCCAAGGTCGACCGCTCAGCGGCCTACTTCGGAAGATACATCGCCAAGAACGTGGTAGCGGCGGGGCTCGCCGATCGTGCTCTCGTGCAGCTTGCCTACGCCATCGGCGTGGCCGAGCCCGTGAGCGTCAACGTTCAGACGTTCGGCACCGAGAAAGTGGCCCGCGCCCGTATCGAAACCGCGGTGCGTGAGACCTTCAAAATGAAGCCCGCCGATATCATCGCGGCTTTCGACCTCAAGCGACCAAAGGGCTACACTTACCGCGAGACCGCGGCCTACGGCCACTTCGGTCGAAACCAGTTCCCGTGGGAGCGCCTCGATAAGGTCGACGCGCTCAAGGCGTTCCTCAAGTAAGGACACAAAGACGCCCCCCTGGCGTGTCCTCCCGAACCGCCACCCAGCATCGCTGTGTCGGCGGTTTTCGTTTTCACCCCTCCTGCGCCATACTCCAAGTTGGCAGCCTTCCAAGGGAGACGCACCATGACAGGCTCTTTCATCCCACTCCGTTGGACGTTTAGGGTTTGCGCCATCCCAACGGCAATCGTCGCCGGCCTTGCTTCGAGCGTCGCCCGGGCCCAGGCCTTGGAACCCAACGTCGCTTCCCTGGACTCCGCATGGGAGCGGCGCGCCGGCCTTCACGCCCCCATCGTAGCCTTCGTGAAGTCGAAACCCCGTCTCGCGGACGACTACGACGTGCTGTGGCGCGTGGGTCGCCTCGCCTACTACGCGGGTTTTTTCGCGCTTTCCCCCGACGCACGTAAAGACGAGAAACTTGATGTTTTCAGGGTCGGCATGGAGGCGTCTGACAAGGCGCGCAAGCTCCAGCCAGGACGGGTGGAAGCCCACTACTGGTACGCCGTGTCTGTAGGTGGCTTCGGAATCAACAAGGGAGTCATGGCTTCACTCGGGTCTGCCGACGATATGCGTCAGGCTCTCGACGAGGCCGTAAGGCTCGATCAGCGTTATCACTTCGCGGGTCCGTTGCGCGTGCGTGGGCGCCTCTACTTCAAACTCCCGGGCGGGCTCATCAGTTTTGGCGACAACAAAAAGGCCCTGGCCGATCTGCGCCGCGCCGTGGATCTCGGTTCCGAGAGCAAGCTCAACTACGCTTACCTCGCCGAGGTGGTCCACAAGACCGAGGATTCGGCATCGGCCCTCAAGCTCCTTGAGGCCGCCAAGAAGCTGCCGGACGTCGCCGGGGAGGCCGAAGAGGCTTCGTATCGGCGCGACATTGGAGAACTCGAGCGGCGCTTCAAGTGAATCCGATTGAGGTATGTTAGGATAAGAGCCGAATGCCTCGGGGAACTCAGAGTGGTTAAGCATCTCCTCATCGTGTTCGCGAGGCCGGGAGTGATATCCCCTTCGTGTTCAACTCCGGTCACGATGTTGAGAGCGACTCCATCCAGGAGGCCAATGCCCTCGGGGCGGTGGAGACGTTCATGCAGCCAACCGAGTTCGGTGTGTTGCTCGATTGCGTCTGCCTCTCGCTGGGCGTATCGGTCGACGTGACCCTTCTGGCGGCGGCAAAATAGTGTGCTATAAACCCCCGCGTCTGTTCTAGCTGTCGAATCTTTGGAGATTGTCAATCATGGCTAATGGTAAACTTCTTCTCGCAGGGGTGTTCGTCGTGAGCGCCGCTGTGGGTGTCATCCCGCTTTTCCTGCACGATAGGGCGGCGGTGAATGAAAGCACGAGCGCCTCGTCGTCACTGAGCGCCGATACTGCGCTAGCGGCTAGCGGCGGCGCTTCGGCAGGCATGGGGGCGAAACTCGGCCAGTACGGTGACAAGTCGCTCGAGCGCGCTTCGCTGAGCAGCGAAGAGAAGATGAAGCTCTTCGAAGCCGAACAAGCCTACTACAACGCCGTCGAGGAAGTCCTCGTGCAGCGCTACCTCACCAACTTCTTCGACGACTATCAGAAGAAGAACAATCTGCCTGACGTAGGCACGGCTCAGATGAAGTACTTCGAGGGCAAGGTAAAGGTGCCCGACGCCGAGGTCGCCGCCTTCCTTGAACAGAACAAGGACAACCCTGGCTTGCAGAAGGTCCCCGAGGATCAGCGCATGGGCCAGGTGCGGTCGTTCCTCGATGGCCGTGCGCGCCAAAGCGCCATGCGCGAGCTCGTCGATCAGGCCCGCGCAAGCGGCCAGGTGAAGGTCGCCATGGCACGTCCCGTGGAACCCAAAATCGACGTCGCCGTCGGCACGAATCCGGCCATGGGGTCCAAAGACGCCAAAGTGACCATCGTCGAATTCGCCGACTACCAGTGCCCGTTCTGCGCTCGCTTCGTGCCTACAATGAAGCAAATTCTAAAGAAGTACGACGGCAAGGTGAAGTGGGTGTATCGCGACTTCCCTCTGCGTGAAATCCATCCCGAGGCCGCTCCCGCCGCCGTTGCTGCGCGCTGCGCGGGCCAGCAGGGCAAGTTCTGGGAAGCGCACGGCTACCTGTTCGACAACCTGCAATCGCTCAGCGCGAGCCTCTACGAAAAAATGGGTGGCGAGCTCGGACTCGAGAAAACGAAGTTCGAAGCATGCCTCAAGGATCCGGCTGTGGCAGCCGCGGTCACCGAAGACCAAAACGACGGCAGCAAGTACGGAGTGCAGGGGACGCCCACGTACTTCGTCAACGGCCGCAAGGCTCCTGGTGATGAGCGTGAAATGACCCGCATCATCGAAGAAGAGCTCGCGAAGCTCTGAATCGCGCTGTCGCCATTAGACCTCGGGAGCAGGCACGCTTCTGGGCGGAGGACGCATGTTCGGCCTAGGGATGGGTGAAATCGTCGTCATTGTGGTCATCGCCATCGTCCTGTTCGGGACGAACGATCTCCCTAAGACGTTGCGTAAGGTCGCCAAGGGAGTCAACGAGTTCAAGAAGGTGGCTAACGACGCACAGCGTTCGTGGACGGAGGTCCGCGACGACGTCGCGAGGACCATCATGGCCGCCGATCTTGAAAACACGGTCCGAGATGCGGTGTCCGACAAGCCCCTCAAGCAGCCCCCGCAGGGGGATCATCCTTATCCCGCCGACGACCCGACCATCCAGCCCGCCGCTGTGCCCGGTGGGTCGGAAGGCGAACTCGCCGTTGGTGGCGACGCCACGATACCCCCCCAGAACCCTGCATTCACGCCGCAGATTGAGCCTGAGGAGTCAGGGCTGCCGGTGGCGCAGCCCGTCGCCCAAGCCATCCCCCGCACGGCCGAAGGACACGCCGTTGATCAGCATCACGATCATCACGAAGAACGAGGAACGGAACCTGCGGAGGCTCCTGCCGATCCTGCGGGCCTACGCAAGCCGTCCTGACGCACTTGTCTCGGAGATCCTGGTCCTCGATAGCGGAAGCGTCGATGGCACGGAGTCCGTCGCGCGTGCGCACGGAGCCGTTTGGCACGCCTATCCGTGGGAAGGGTACGGCCTCCAAAAACGTCGCGCTGCTGCGCTCGCGCGCAACGAGTGGATCCTCAACCTCGATGCCGACGAGGTGCCCGAGGACGACTTCTGGCGAGGCTTGGAGGCGTTCTTCGCGAGCGGCGAACACGAGCTCCATAAGGCTGCCACGCTCGCGCGCGACTTCGTCCTCTTCGGACGTCGCCTCCGTCATGGCGGTGCCTCGGAGCAGAGGCGCTTGCGGCTGTATAACAAGACGTCTTTCGAATGGAACGAAGCGGGAGTGCACGAGGATGTCGTTGCCTTGCCGGGTCGTTCCACGCCGGTGGGCCGAATCGGCGGTCGGGTCTTGCATTTCAGTTGGGCGTCCACGACTGATTGGCTACGCGTGACCGACGAACGCGCCGCGGTTCTCGCCCGCGCCAAGCTCAACGCGGGGTCCTCGGGCGCTCGCATGGGAGCGCAAGCGTTGCCTCGCTTCGTCCTCGAGTTCGCGCGCGGCTACATTCTACGCCTTGGTTTTCTCGACGGCGTGCCGGGATTCGTCTTTTGTTTCTTCATGGCTTTTTCGCACGCGCTCAAGCTCGTGAAGGCCTACGAGATGATGACCAACGGCGAGACTTAGAGAAACGCGGACGGAGCACTACGAGCCTCAGCGGGGCGTCTCGAGCGTAAAGACGTGCGACCCTTTGTCCTTGACGTCGCTCGCCAGAATGGGTGTGAGGCCCTCGTCGAACATGAGCCCTTCGGGTTTCTCAACATCCTTGTCCAGGCTCCAAACCGTCTCCTGCATAAGGAAGAGGGCGCCCGAACCGTCGGCGGCAGCGGCTTCCCATTGCGAATCGCCGGAGGCGTTTTCACCTGCGGCTTCCAGCGCGGGGGCGAGATTCCACTCGCGAGATTTGCGCGAACCGGGCTGGGTACCCAATTCGAATGAGACCACCTGGAAGGAACGATCGGAAGCGGCAATGGCACTGCCACCGGCAACGCCCAAAGGATCGTTCCAGCGCGTCAGCGCCGAGATTTCGATCAAGGGCGAACCATCGTCCCGCTTGATGTTGAGCTCGCCCGTGATCTCGAGCTTGCCTCCGGATTCTGGCGTGTCGCCGTCGGAGCCTTTCTTGCCCTTTTTCTTGTCTGAGGTCGCCGATTCCTTGCCATCGTCGAACGTTCGCGTTTTGCACGAAGGTGAAATGAGCGTGACGCAGGCAAGGACGAGTGCGACGAGGGTGAAGGCGAGTGGACTAGGAAGGATCCCGGGGACGAGCGTCCTCCGGGTGACGTGGGATGCCATGGGGTTTCCTCGGATGCGCGAAGGCGAAGAAGTTGTAATGCTCCATGGTGGGTGCGAATCCGCACGATTTCAAGGGACGGCATGGAACTCTCGCGTTCGTGGCGAGCCGAGGGACTCGGCAGCGCGTCATCGTGTTCCGTAGATCCATTTCAAGTTGTGGAAGTTGCGGAGCACCTTCTGCACGTAGTCGCTGGTTTCCTGGTAGGGGATCCACTCGACGAAGAAAGGTGGATCGGGAATCTTGTCGCGTCTCGCAAGCCAGGTGTCGACGGCCTGCTCGCCGGCGTTGTACGCAGCCACAGCGCGAACGAGATCTCCACGATACCTATCGAGGAGGTGCCGCATGTGGCATGCGCCCGCGAGGAGGTTGGTCGCGGGATCGAGGAGTTGCTCGGGTGTGGTGAGGCGCGTGGATTCGTTCCTCCCGTCGCTGCGCGGCAATTGAAGGCGCGCCAGTGCGCGCGCGGCGGTGGCCGGAAGCACCTGCATCAGTCCCATTGCTCCGGCCGGCGAAACCGCCTCGGGCTGGTAGAGGCTTTCCTGGCGCGCGAGGGCATAAAGGAGATCGCTATCCACGCCGCAACGTTGGGCGGCATCGGTAAAGGCACTTACGTAGGGCTTGGGATAGAAGATGAAATAGAGGAACGCCAGATCCTCTTGCTCGCCCATGAGGTCGCTCTTGAACGATGCCACGAAAGGCATGGCGTTGCGGTAGTCTCCCAGGACGTGAAGAAGCCACGCGATCCGAACTGCGCTCGGGAAGTGGCTTTTGCCTCCCCCGAAGAACGCTCCGTAGCTCTGTTTTGCCCATAGCGCCTCAGAGCGAAGCAAGCGTGTCAGCAGCGACCCCGAGTCGCGCAAGTGCGCGGTGTACTGCTCGAAATTTTCGGCGCCAAGCCCAGCGCGGAGCGCGGTGGCAAGCAGGAGGCTCGAACTCACGGAGTTTTCGAAGGCGCGGCGCCGCCCTCGCGAGGCCTCTTCCAGGCCGGCGTCGGTGGGTGAGCCGGCCGCACCGAGGGGAGCTGGAGCGTCGGCGCCAGGGGAGTCGTCCTCGAACCAGAGTTCCGGACGAAAAAGCGCGAAGGGTCGTCCTACGCGCATGCGGATCCACCGCTCCTGAATTTCGCGCCAGGGGCGCTCGAACGGGGAGACGTTGCGAGTGGAAGCGAGGCCCGATGGCGTCTCCAAAAGCTGACCGGCGAGGATGTCGTAGTAGCTCAGGGGATCTTCGGTGCCGGCGCGCTGGAGCGCCTCGCGCGCCTCGGCGGGGCGTGCGAGGGGTGCAAGCGCGCGCCCTCGCCAGTACCAGGCCTGAGAGCGTGTCGCGGCATCGGGTGCGACCTCGGCCAGGCGCGCAAAGGCGGAGGATGCGGTCGACCAGTCCTTGCCGAGGTACGCGAGAAGTCCTTTGCGCAAGAGGGCCCATCGCGTGAAGTCCTCGTCCGGCGGGCCTTCGTAACGCGTCATGAGTGCGTC
>JBIKVI010000411.1:0-3233 GCA_044356935.1 Silvanigrellaceae bacterium
ACTTTTCGTTTTGGAACAGGAACGTTACCCGGGGAGTGCCCTCTCCTCCACTTGCTCAACCTCTCATCAAGATCGTATCAGCGGACTGATGCCAACAAGCGTCATGGGCGGCCTCAAGTTACAGGCCCGCTACGGGCTCTTCGCCCTCGAGACTCAGAACGAAGAGCATCTCGCAGCGGCGAAGGCGCAGCTGGGGTCAAGGTAAATTCAGGCGAACTGTTTTCCAAACGCACCACGGCGCCCGTCCAGAGGGAGGGGCGCCGCGCGCTTCTAAAACTTGGAGGTGCCGAGGGGATTCGAACCCCTGTGGAAACGATTTGCAATCGTTTGCGTAGCCACTCCGCCACAGCACCGAAAAAGGAGTACGGGGTGTCTACCCGCGCTAGGCGAGGAATGCAAGCCCCCCACCCCCCGCAGCTCACGAGAAGCAGGACTGGTACTCGCCCCACAGCTCGTCGAGGAATGCGAACGCGTCGGGGTGCACATCCCCAAACTTGGCGCGGGTATGCTCCATGCTCGTGTTGGGCACCAGAAAATGGGTGTTGCCGCTGCGCCTTTCTCTGTCGAAATACAGCTGGGCAGAAAAGCGATCGCAGATGTCCAAAAGCGCATGGAGCCGCTCGTCGCCCTCAAGGGTGAAGCCCAGGTCGGCGCAGATGTCGGCGGTAATCTTCGACTCGAGTTCTTGGTGCAGACGGCCCAAATCCTTCTCGCGCACCTTCACGGGGTAGACGACGTCGGAGGCATAGGCCTCTGCAAGATCATGGAACGCCGCGAGGCGGTAAAGGCGCACGCGCTCGGCGGCGTCGAGGCGCAGCTTGTCCGCTAGGAGGTAAGTGAGGAAGAGGACCTGAAAAGTATGCTCCCCAACGCTCTCGGCATAGTGGTAGCTCCAGCCTTTATAGCGGTAATGCTCCTTGAGCTTTTCCGTCATGCCGAGGAAGGTCGACGAATATTCACCCACCCCGCCTTCGAGGCGCGCCCGTTCCGCGTCGGTGAAGCGGGCGTCGAGGAACGCGACGGCCTTGCGCCAATCGAGCTCGGGGAGCCCGTCGGACAGGGGGACTTCGATGTCGACGTCGACGTGGGTTGCGGGGTGCGGCGCCTTTAACGTGCGACCGTCGAGCACCGAGCGGCGCATGATTTGGTAGTGGGTCTTGTGCCTCTCGGCCGCGAAATACTGGTTGCCGAGGAGGCACTCCTTCTCGATGAACAGCATGGCCGCGAAGGCATCTACCAGGCTGTGGACGCCGAAGAGCTCGGGCGAGCGCGTCGTGGCTAACCCAAACGACACCTCGGTTTCCTTCCAGAGACGTCCTCTCACCTCGCGGTACATGCGCTGCGCTTCGGGGTGCCGCTGCCTCAAATAGTAACTAGGATCGCCTAGGTAGGCCTTGGGTAGCTCGGCGAAAATCGCAAGTTCAATGAGATCGCGTTCGGCCTCCACGGGCAGCCCGAGCTGGGGCGCGAGCGCGATAGAAAGAAGGGCCTGCGTGAAGCCATGCTCGGCCGCCGATTGGCGACGAATGCGAATGGCATCGGAAAACAGGGGCAAGGAACAGACGATTCGGAGCTTGCCGAGGCGGCTTGGGAGCATGGCGTCCATGGAGTGCGTTCCTCACTTTCCGTGGCCGTGGCCGCCCGTGAAGGCATACCCACGAGCGTATTCGACGTAGCGTCGTGTGGTGGCCAGGATGCCGGCGCTCTCGTCGGACGTTACAGCGCGCACGACTTTACCAGGCGCACCAAGAACGAGGCTTCCCGGCGGGATGCGCGTGCCTTGAGTCACTACGGCTCCCGCGCCGATAATCGACCCAGCGCCCACCAGGGCACCATCCATGACGATGGCCTGCATGCCGACAAGGCACCCATCTTCGATGACGCATCCGTGCACCATGGCGAGGTGCGCGATGCTCACCTCGTTGCCGAGGGTGGTGGCGAATTTCTCGAAGGTGCAATGGATGATGGCGCCATCCTGCACGTTGGTGCGCTCGCCGATTCGGATGGCATGCACGTCCCCGCGCACCACGGCGTTGAACCACACGCTTGAGTCCGCGCCCATGTCGACATCGCCCACGATACGCGCTCCGTCGGCGAGGAACACGCTTGGGTGCAAGCGAGGCCATGCCCCCTTGTAGGAGACAACGCTTGAAAGGGAGCTGCGGTGGGGAACGAGACCTAAGAGGAAATCCATGGGCGAACTCCATGCGCGCAAGAGCGAAGAACGTGAGGAGGCTTGTCGATTGGCGAAGGGCACGGACCCGTTCGATGCGCGGTGTCGTCAATGCTGCGACGCCACCACGGGGTCCCCCTGGGCGCCATTCACCCCTAGACTACAGATGTGATGCAAGGAAGACAGGCCGCCGAGCGCGGACACTCAAAATTTGCCGAAGTCGTTTTGGGTGCGTGTGCATGCGCTCTTCTGACTCCTTTGCCTTCCGCCCAGGCAGACGGGTCGGGCGAACCTCCACCACTGCACACCAACCAACCTGCCTACGAGAACCCTTTCGACCTCGCGGCCGGAGGTGCGAGCATCACGCGAGCCACTCAAGACGGGGTCGTTTTCGCGAACCCCTCATTGCCCGCTCTAGGTGCCGGAACCCTCCGATCCATCTATGTGCGACTGGGCGTGCACACAAACAAGGACGCCCTCGAGTTGGCCAGAAAAATCCGCTCAGGTGATGCAAAAGTCGACGCCTCATTCCTGCGCGAGGCAATCAAGCGCCCTTACCACGGTGGGGTCGATTTCTCGACGGGCTTTCTCACATCGCGGGCGTCCCTAGGAGCCTTCGCCTCCTCACGGCTCGACGTCGAGGGACGCCAGTTCGGTTCTTCCGGCTTGCCCGAACTGCGCAGCCGGAGCCATGCCCACGCGGGCGCGGCCGCCAGCGGGTCGTACGCCTGGCACGACGTCCTCGCCATAGGCTTAGCAGTCAAGCCCCTGCATGTGGCCGAGGCCAATGAGAACGTGGGTCTCGACACGCTGCTGTCGGGAAGCGACGCTTCGACCTCATCCCCCGCCACGGCGACGAGCGGAAGCTCATCCGATGGGCTCCCGATGGAGGAACGCCTGAAGTCGGCCCTGGTGCGCGGCACAGGCATCTCCACAGACTTTGGTCTGACTCTCCAAAAGCGTTCGAAAAGCCTCGACGTAAGGCTCGGTGTTGTGGCGCGCGACCTCGGCGACACGCGCTTTACGGGAGGCATGCCTTGGCGCCAAACATTAGGGGCGG
>JBIKVI010000413.1:0-3224 GCA_044356935.1 Silvanigrellaceae bacterium
TGGCGGTCATGTTCGCGGCCTCCTCGCGCAAGCGAGCCTCCGCTGCGAACACTCCCCAAACCGTGGCGGCGTCCGACACGGGCGCCAAGTCCCTCTCACCTGGCGCCTCATGGGTGGAGCTCGCCGTTGGAGCCATCCTGTTCCTTGGGTTGTCGGGCCTCGCGCTTTGGAGTTTCTTCACCGACCGCGGTCTCCCGGTTCCGGTGCTCATCCTCATCATGGTCGCCGGCATCGGCATGTTCGTCCTGGGCCGCACCACCTTCGGCCGAGGGCTCTACGCCCTGGGCGGTAACGAAACGGCGGCCCTGCTTTCGGGCATCCCCGTGCAGCGGATCAAGTTCACGGTTTACTTGGTCATGGGCCTTCTCGCCGGCGTTGCAGGAATCATCCTCTCCGGACGCCTCAATTCCGCCACGCCCACCGAAGGCCAGCTCATGGAGCTCGACGCCATCGCGGCCGTCGTCATCGGCGGTACCAGCCTTCAAGGTGGGGTGGGGCGCATCCATGGCTCCATCATCGGCGCGTTCATCATCGGTGTCTTGAACAACGGGATGGACATGCTCGAGCTGTCCACCGACTACCAGATGGTGATGAAGGGGTTGATTATTGTGTTTGCAGTGTGGTCCGACTCCTCCAAAAAACGCTGACGGAGGAGCGGAACAAGCTGATGGCAGCGTTGCCGCGCGGCTTGTGGGCCTCCGTTTTACGCCCACGGCGCCGCGCGGCGCCTTGCCCTCAGCTTGTTCCGCATCCTCCGGCTAAAGCTTCACGACGCCCGTCGCTGCTGCCGGTAGGGGGGCCTTGAAGGTGATCGGCGTGGGCGCGGCTGGGGTGCTGACACCTTTGCGCTCAGAGGGCGTGGGACCCCAGGTGCCGGCATCCAGGAAAGCCGCGAGGGCGGCATCGGCTGAGGCTTCGGGAGCGAGAGTGGGGAGGGGTGAAAGCACTTCGCACGCAAGGGCGCGCTCCAGGAAGGCCTCGAAGAAAAGAGCCGCCTCTACCAGGGCGTCGGCGCTGAGCGTGGTGGGCAGGATGCGGACTTCAAATGTCCGCTTGCGTGCGAACCGATCGACAAGGTTGAGGGCGTTGAAGTCGCACCACTTGCGCAAACTGGTGGCGTCGAGTGCCCGTGCCGCTTCACTCCAGGTGAGGGCGAGGAACTTAGAGGACGCCACCAACTCCAGGGCGTCGCGGGGCCACGGCCCAAGGCGCGTGCAGGCCGGATTCGTCTTCCAGCGCGCCCTGAGGACTTCCCGGAACCTGTGACTCGCCAGGGCCACGTTGCGCAAGGCGCGAGGGTCCTGCAGGCGCGTGCCGTCGAAGTGGATGTGGGTCGCGCTTTCGCGCGGGACGAAGAATCCCTGCGAACGCGCCGCATCGAGCAAAATGCCAAGGACGAGGCGGTGATCGGCCAGCAGAGGGCGGGTGATGATCTCGCACGCGCGCTCGCGGTCCCCCGCCAAAGGCAACGCGGCGACGACGGTTCCACTGGGGCCGTCGACACGCCGCATGCCCAAGGAGCCAGAGGTAACATCCGTGTGGAACAGGCGTGCGATGGGACCAAGGACTTCCGGGAGCGCGGCCTCGGGATCGCAGTGCAACTCCACAAGGTCGAGGGGAGCACGGTGCGACGAGAGGATGCGGTACCACCCGCTCGCTCCTTCCACCTCGTGATCGATGTCGGAGTTGAGGGTGGTGTCGTCGGCGAGGAGGCACACCCGCACGCCGGCGGAGTCGAGAACTTCGAACGCCAATGTGAGCGTCTCGAAGCCGGCGCCTTTTCGTTGAGTGTCAATTTCTGATTGGGGATAGAATGTCCGCCGGCAGGAACCGCCCAGCGCAAGCGCCAATGCGTTCGCCAAAGTTTCCCTGGATTTGCCTTTGGGAGCCATGAGTTCGACTTCGAATCCGCATTTCCAAAGTGGCTCGCGCGACATCGTTACCTTCCTATGCCGGTCCGACCGGATTTCATCGTTACCTCTTTTGGGGGAATGACCGGGCATGGTACCCTAACCGCAGTCCAAACACATGTCTAACGGAACGGTTGTGGCGCCCGAAGGCGCCCAGACAAAAGGAGTCTCTCGTGCAGTTCACAAAGATCCGCAAACGCGCCCTCGTCGCGACGTCCGCCGTCGCGGCGCTCTCGGTGCTCGCAGTGGCGGGCGTCGCATGCAAGACGCGTTCGTTCAACAAAATCGCAACCACTCCTGGTGGGGCGACGCCAGACCGCGAAAAGCTCGAGGGTCACCAAAAATGGGGAAATCCCGAGGATCAAAATTCGGGGGGACTGTTCTGGAAGCGCGAGAAGGACTACCTCAACTACATTATCAACGGAAACGAGAAGAATTTCGATTGGTACCACAATAAGCCGCTCGGAATTCAAGGCTTCCCCTACCTGCTGCTCCAGGTGCTCGCCACCAATAAGGACTACAAGAAAGTCTGGCAGAAGCACGAAAGCATGAGAGAGGACCTTGACGGCACCCTCGGCAAAACCTTGGGGATGGGCAACCATCCTAGCGACTATGTGACGCAATCGACCCGTCCCGCATGGGCCGACTGGGGGACGCACCTCAAGCCTGCCGGTGAGCGGTACGGATTGCCTTTCGGACTGGTCTCCTGGCCCGATGTGAGTGGCGATCCGGGCGCCATCGAGAACGCGCAGACGACCTTCTTCTCGTGCGCGGCTTGCCACACGTCGCGAGTCGTCAAGAAGATCAATGGCAAACCGGCTGTGCGCTACTACATTGGCGGGGCGGGCACGGAGATAGATGCGCAGTACTTCGCAGGCCTGGTTTACGAGACGGCCAAGCTCCTGACGAATATCGAAACCGCCAATTCGCCTGCGGATATCAAACCCAAGCCCGACCAGTTGGTCAAACTGGCAAGTAACATCGCCAATTTCGATTGCAGCAAATACAACCGGTGGCAGTCCTTCTCTCCTGAAGGGCGCGCCCTGAACGAACAAGAATTGGCTCAACGCAAGGCAAGAAGCTTTGGGGAATGCCAGCAGCAAAAAATCGCTCTGCTGACCGGCGAGAATACGAACAAAGCCACAACCGCCGTGCGGACCGGCTTGATGGGGTTCCTCGAAAAGGTCGTCCTCGGAACCAGCAAAGAAACTGATTACAAGGACGAATTCGATGAAAAGGAACTCGAAGAATTGCGGGTGAGCGCGCAACTCGCTTTGCACGAAGCGATGGTCCCCGAAGGAGCCTTAACCAAGG
>JBIKVI010000414.1:0-3211 GCA_044356935.1 Silvanigrellaceae bacterium
GCGTGTAGGAGGTGACCCACAGGACGACCGAGTTCTCGAGCAGAGTGGTGCCGGGCAAGTCGGGATCGGGCGCCGCGGCCAGCTTGTCGAGAAGCGCCTTGAAGGGCTAACATGGTTCTCGCTCCCATCGGCTTCGCACGCCTCCTCGCGGAACGTGTGGCGGGCCTTTCCCCAAAACGAGTAGACGAGCAAAAAAAGTACTGGGATTTGAAGTTCTTCAACACCGAAACTCTCACCGAGTCTGATTCCACGGGTGTGTCGGTGGCGCCCTGGAAAGCGGCTGTTAAGTCTGCGCGCCAGGTTGGTGAATCCGCACCCGCAAGTGCGGAAACCTGTCCCAGTTTCGGGGATGCCTTTGTGGAGCTTGAAGCACAGCCCGAGCGAGCCGCACCCTCTGCTGAACCCTCAGTGACGGATCCCTCGAAGTCCGCTCTCTGAACCGCTCTCTGAACCGACAGCGCGCCGGGGTCTCTTCCTTAGAGGCCCTCGGCGAAGCGCTGGAAGTAATCGCGGCCACGGACCTGGTAGATGTATTTCATAACTTCAATGACGCTGGCGTAGAGCGATGGCGGGACTTCCTGGCCTATCTTGACGGTCTTGTACAGCGCGCGAGCCAACGCTTTGTTCTCCACCAGGATGATGTCCTTGTCCTTGGCTATTTCGCGAATGCGCAGGGCGAGGGAGTCCTGCCCCTTGGCCACGACGACTGGGGCGGACATCCCCTTGACGTAACGGATAGCCACCGAAAAGTGGGTGGGGTTGGTGATGACGAATGTGGCCTCGGGCACCTTCGCGAGCGTCTTGCTCATGACGATGTCGCGCGCCATGCGACGGCGCTGGCCCTTGACCAACGGGTCACCTTCCTGTTGCTTGTGCTCGTCCTTGACTTCTTGTTTCGTCATCTTCATTTTGCGTTCGAGCTGGAACCAATTCCAACCGAAGTCGGCCGCGCCGATGACGAAACTCGCAATGCTCACCGCGAGCAGCAGCGCGAAGAGGTTGTCGGCGATTTCCCCCATGAGCGTCTTGGCGTCGAGGAAGTAGGTGAGGCCGCTTCCGGCGATGGCGTCCTTGGTGAAGAAGTAGCAGACGGTGGTGAGCACTACGAGCTTCACGATGCTCTTGACCAGCTCACCCAAGCCCTGCAGGCTCACGATACGCTGGAGCCCCGTTACCGGATTGATTTTCGTCAGATCGAACTCGAGTTTCTTCCAGGCCCAGTTGAACCGCGTGAACAGAAGTCCGAGCACGAGCGGAACAAGGGTGAGCACGACTCCCGTAGCCGCGAGCATGGGGAGGAAGGGCGAGGCCACCGCCGCCACGGCCCCGAGGACGTCCTCGACCCCGAGGTCCCTGCGGGTCACGAGCATCGTGGATCGCTTGAACGACGAGACGATGGCTTCCTGGAGATCCGGCCCGACGAAGTACAACGCCAACGTGGCCGCGAACAGCGCCACCGCCGCCATGAGTTCCCGGGGATTGGCGACGTTGCCTTCCTCGCGGAACTGCTTGCGTCGCTCGTCGGAGGCATCTTCGGTTTTGTCGTCGGAACTCTGTTCCCGCTCTTCCACTCCTCGGCCTCCCGCGCCCTGGCGCCTTTGGGGGCGCCACCGAAGCCCTAGGGCTCCACCTGGCAAAAGTAACCCCGCCGGCGAGACGACGGCCTGCAAGCCGATCCGTGTCGACGCCATGGCGATCGTCGTGCCTCCGTGCGAGAGTTGAAGGGAACGGAGGGATGCATGCCCCGAGCGCCCTGGCGCGCCGACGCCGACATCATTTGGAGCCTCGATCTGGGCACGAGCAACGTCCTCATCCACGCACGAGAGGGAGGGCTCCTCGTGCGTGAGGAGGCCGTGGTGGCCCTTTCGGATGGCCAATTGGCGCAAGGGAACGGACGCACGGCGCTCACACCGCATCGTTCCGGCAGTCGCCTCGTGGCGACCGGGTCCGAGGCGCGTCGTCTCCAGGGAAGGGTCGGAGTTGGAAACGGTGTGGCCATCGTTCACCCGCTTGCGCGTGGGGTGGTTGAGGACACCGACCTGACGTGCCTTATGCTTCGTGACTTCCTTGCGCGGGCTAGCCGGGATCGCGGGGAGTCTCCCCGATTTTCACAGATAGGAAACCTCTTGCGACGAGGGCGCGGGCGCGTGCTCGTGTCCGTGCCTTGGGGCGCGACCTCTCGCGAGCGAGAGGCATTTCGGCAATCGGGAGACGCCTTCGGACACGCCGTTGCTTTGGTTCACGAGCCCATTGCGGCAGCCGTGGGAGCGGGCTTGCCCCTTCTCGATTGCCGCGGTCACCTGCTGGTTGATTTAGGTAGCGGAATTTCGGAAGCCGTTCTCACTTCCCTCGGTTCCGTAGTGCAAGGGCGCTCCCTGCGCGTCGGGGGACACGACGTTACCAAGAGCCTCCAAGCCCTTGCGCGGAAGGAACACGATTTCCTCCTTCCTTGGGACGAGGCGGAACGCATCAAGGCGGAGTTCCTAGACCTCGAGGCCAGGCCGAGCTCACAGGTCGTCGAAGCGCGCGGACTGTGCCTTCGTCGGCGCGCACCCGGGCGGGTGTTCCTCGATCCCAGCGCAATGGCGCAGGCGGCTGTTCCCTTCGCCGACGCCATCATCGAACTCGTGCGCGGTGCGCTGGAGGACGCCCCGCCCGAGCTCGTCGGCGATGTGGGAGAATCAGGCGTGTGGCTCACGGGCGGGGGATCGCTCCTGCGCGGATTGGGCGAACGCATCGAGCGGACGCTCGGACTTCGCACGCGGCTGGTTCCGGAGCCGCTCTTTTCGGTTATCCGCGGCAACGCCCGATTGGCCACCGACGCGGCTTTGCGCGAGGCGTGCGTCAATCCCTAGGTGCTAGCCTTTCGCCACTCCCTGCGGGCTTCTCCGCCAGGGCACGCTGCATGGTCTCGTAGCCCCCTGTCCCAAGACGCGCCCCGCTCCCACCCACGAGCCGGACGAAGGATGCCGCGGTGAAGAACAGCACGACGAAGCTCACGGCGAAAGACAGGGGGAACTGCAAGACGAGGGCGTTGAGTTGCGGCAACGCGCGGTTGAGGAGCCCCAAGGCGATGGTGATGAGCAGTTGCACGAGAAGCAACGGGGCGGCGAGTTTTATGCCGAGGACGAAACTCGCCTGAACCACCTGCAACGCGGCGGAGGCGATGGCGGCGCCGTTGGACGGCGCGCCTAAGGGAACGCGGGCGAAT
>JBIKVI010000415.1:0-3205 GCA_044356935.1 Silvanigrellaceae bacterium
CGAGATCATCTCCTCGTTCGCCCTCACCGAACCCGATGCTGGGTCCGACGCGGCGTCGGTGAAGACATCCGCTAGGCGCGAGGGCGACCACTACGTCCTCAACGGCACCAAGCGCTACATCACCAACGCGCCGCAAGCGCATCTCTTCACGGTCATGGCGCGCACCGACCCGGCCGAGCCAGGAGCGCGCGGCATCTCAGCGTTCTTGGTGGAGAAGGGCACTCCTGGAGTGAGCCTGGGCAAAATCGACAAGAAAATGGGCCAGCGCGGGACTCACACCTGCGACGTCGTCTTCGAGAACGCGCGTGTGCCAGCAGCAAACCTCATCGGCGGCCGGGAGGGACTCGGTTTCAAGATGGCTATGAAGGTCCTTGACAGGGGCAGGCTGCACATCGCCGCTGTGTGCGTGGGAGTGGCCGAGCGCATCCTTCGGGACGCCGTCCGTTACGCCACGGAGAGGCATCAGTTCGGTCAACCTATTTCCGATTTCCAGCTCGTGCAGGGCATGCTCGCCGACTCCAAGACTGAACTCTTTGCCGCGCGATCGATGGTGCTCGAGGCCGCGCGCCTAGGCGATTCCGGTCGGCCCTACGCCACCGAAGCAGCGTGCTGCAAGTACTTCGCGTCGGAAATGGTGGGACGCGTGGCCGACCGCTCCGTGCAGGTGCACGGAGGCGCGGGATATGTGAGCGAGTACGCCGCGGAGCGCTTTTACCGCGACGTGCGGCTGTTCCGCTTGTACGAGGGCACAAGCCAAATCCAACAGGTGGTTATCGCACGCGCGCTGGTGCGCGAAGCGCGGGGTCTTTAGTCGTGCGCGACAAGGTAGCCCCGCGCAGCGCCCACTTCTTGCTGTCACTCCGAGCCGAAGAAACGCCCCTTGCCCTGTGTTTCGCCGACACTGGCACGGGGCTCTCCCTCACCTACGGGGAGTCGCTCAGGCTCGTGGCGAATCTGGCCGACGCCTTGGCCGCCCGCGGCGCCCAACCGGGACAACGCGTCGCCCTGGTGGGCGAAAACGGCGTGGCGCTGGCGTTGTGTTACCTCGCCTGCGTGGCCCGTGGAGTATGGCCACTGCTGGTGAACGCGCGCGTGTCGGCGCTGGAACGCGAAACCATTTTCGCCCACGCGCGGCCCCGCTTGGCGGTGTTCACGTCGAACGATTTCAGCGAGGCTAGGACTCAGGGCGAGCCTCCGAAGCGTCGCTCGCCTCTTAAGGTTAGCACGTATGGTAGCGAAGCCCGGGACACCGAAGGCGCCCTGCCCTGCGTCGACGTCCTAAGCTCCTTAGGCGTCGCAATTGAGGAACCCTATCCCACGGCCGAGCCGGAGTCCGAGGTGGACATCGGAGCGCTCATCTACACGTCCGGCACCACGGGTGTTCCCAAGGGCGTTCTTCTCACGCACGAGAACCTCCTCTTCGTGGCCGCCACCTCGAGCGGACTGCGCCGGCTCGAGCCGACGGATAGGGTCTGCGGCATGCTGCCGGTGTCGCACGTCTATGGCTTGAGCTCGGTCTTCCTCGCGACGCTGCATGCGGGCGCCTCGCTGCACTTCGTGCCGCGCTTCGAGCCCGAGTCCTTCTGCACGACTCTGCGCGAGCGCGACCTCACAGTTCTGCAGACGGTACCAGCCGTTTACTTCAAGCTCCTCGCGCACCTCGCTGCGAGCGATGCGACAGACACCATGAACGGCTCGGCGGCCGGATCCACAGCTGGCCTCTTTCCAGCGCTGCGTTACCTCCACTGCGGAGGAGCGCCCCTGGAGCCCGACCTGAAGCGACGCGTGGAAGAGGCATTCGGCTTGCCGCTCAACAACGGTTACGGCCTCACCGAGACCTCGCCAACCGTTGCCCAGACACGCCTCGACGCCCCCCGCGCCGACTGCAGCGTGGGTCAACCGGTGCCCGGCGTGGAAGTGCGCGTTGAAGCCGACGGCGAACTCTTTGTGCGAGGACCTGGGGTGATGCGGGGATACTACCGCGAACCCGAACGCACGCGCGAGGTCCTCGATGGGCAGGGGTGGTTTCGCACGGGCGACTTGGCCCGCCAAGACGCCGATGGCGCCTTGCACATCCTCGGTCGCAAGAAGGAACTCATCGTCCGCTCGGGCTTCAACGTCTATCCCGCGGAAGTGGAGGCAGCATTGCTCTCGCATCCCGCGCTGGCGGCGGCCGCGGTGGTGGGCGTGGCGCAGGAGGCCAACGAAACGGTCGTCGCCTTCGTGGTCCTCAGCTCCTGCGCGATCGCTTCGGAGGAAGAACTTCGCGCCTTCGCGGCCGTGCGACTCTCGCCCTACAAACGACCCGCACGCGTTTGGATCGTCGAGGCTTTGCCCACCACGCACAATGGTAAGGTGCGCAAGAACGAGCTGGCGATGAGGGCGCGGGAACTGATTGCGGCGGAAGAGCTGCGAGGCTGAGTTTACTTTTCCGCCTGCCGGCAGATGCCCAGTTCCGGTTGAAAGCAAAGGTTCGACACGAATTCGTTCGCAATCCAAGCGACTCACGAGTCCCGGGTTCTCGTCCCGGTCGGCGCGCCCGGCCTGACGTAGCGTAAAATCCCCTTGCTGCGCCGACCGAGACGAGAACCCGGAGAGGATTTTAGTTTTTCTCCAAGTTGAACAAGAAAGGCCCTCACTGTTTCGTTGAGCTGCCAAGCAAACAACGTCACAGGAGGACCCCATGCCCTGGATACGCCTTTTACCCGTCCTCGCGCAACTCCGCCCGGTATTCCCGCGGCAAGTGACCTTCTTCGTGTTCGTGACCGCGGTTATCGGCTTCATGGTTCGAACCGACCTGCGCGGCGTCACTAGCATCGTCAGGGCTCTCGACCTCAAGCCTGCCTTCTACAAGTCGTTGTTGCGGCTCTTTCGAGCGCACATCGACGTCGGGATGCTTGCCGACACGTGGACCCGGGTCGTGCTCAAGATCTTCGCAAAGCACTTGGTCCGAGTTCACGGCAGAGTCGTGCTTGCCGTTGACGGCCTCAAGGTTCCGAAGGAAGGCCGGCGCATGCCTGCTGTGAAGTCGCTCCACCAAGAATCCAACAACAACTCCAAGCCCGAGTGGGTCATGGTTCACATGTTCCAGTCGGTCGCTATTGTCGTCGAAGGGCTAGGCCGCCGCTTCGCGGTCCCGCTCACCTCGCGCATTCATGAGGGGCTCAAGGCCAACAACAAGGATCGCAAGACCCTCATCGACAAG
>JBIKVI010000129.1:0-11538 GCA_044356935.1 Silvanigrellaceae bacterium
GTACTATTCAGTGCCGTTCCGTGCGAACTCCTGAAAAGCCCGAGGGAGTCGTCGAGTTTGTCTTTACCGTGCCGGTCAGCGCGACGGTCGCAGTGCCTCCGTCGTTACCTCTCCCCGGTTCCGGCGCGGACTTTCGAGACAAATCCCTTTCGTCCACTGGACATCGCTCGCTCCTCGAAGAGCAGGCCCGCGCTGATGAAGGTGAACGGAATCTCCTGCGCGCCCTAGGTGTGCACGGGTGCATGGACGTCCTCCTCGTGGACGATGAAGCCGTCTATCGAAACGGCCTCGTGGCGCTCGTGCAGCGGAGCACCAACCTAGCCGGCCGCGTGAACGTGCGTTGCGCGCGTGACGCTAACGAGGCTCTTGCGGCCGTGGCGGAAGCACAACGCCCTCCGGACCTCTTGATTCAGGACGTCGATCTCGGGCCCGCGTCGCAAGACGGCTTCGAGGTTGTGCGCGAGCTTCGCAAACGCGGGTTCCGCGGGTTCGTCTGCGTCCATTCGAATCGCTTCTTGAGCACCCACGACGCAAGCGCCCAGGAGGCGGGCGCCGACGATGTGATTCCCAAACCCATGAGCCGTGCGCAGCTACTTGCCCTCCTGAGCAACATTGCCCAGAAATCCGCCGAGGCTGCAGCTGCCGGGGCCGGTGGGGTTGCCGGTACACGAGCCGAGGGCGAAGCCCCGGCTCATGCGCAGGTCCGTGCGTCGAGCGTTGCCGATGCGCCCCTGCCCGAGATCGCCTACATCGACGACGCGCTCTCTTTCCTCGTGGGCATGCGCGTGAAGGTCAAGGGGAAGGCTATTCTCCACGAGTTCCGCTCGCCCACGGAGTTCCTCGCGCGCATGGAGGCGGAGACGGACTTTATAGGCACGCTTGCGTGCATCGTGACGGACTTCCATTTCGCATCCGACGAGCCTCTCGATGGACTCGCCTTCGCGAGAAGGCTGCGTGCGCGCGGTTACTCGCGCCCCATCGTCCTGGCTTCAGGAACGGTGCAAGAGTTTGCGCCGGACGAGGCCAATACCTTTAGCGGGCGCGTGGACAAGCCACTTGGCGACTGGGCACAGTTGGAGCCTTGGACGCGGGGCTGAGTGGGGCAAGGCATTTCGACGACGGAAACTGAGACGGTGAACTGGGGACGGTGAACCGTGGTCCGCCGGTCCAGCTCTGGGAATAAGGTAACAGTGATTACCTGAGGCATGCATTTCGGCCTCAGTCATCATATCCTCTGTGCCTCATCCATTCGAAAGAGATTTGCCAGACTGCAATCAGACATACCAAGTCGATCCCACGCCAGCCAAAATGACACAGATGAAGAAATTCAAGCTTGGTAGCCTGTATACTGCCTGTGGCCAGTTAAAATTCTTTGCGGTGCATTATAATTCATCTCCCATGAACGAGCAGATGGTTTCGACGGGGATTAAATCACTTATCGAGCGGTTGCGGGCGAAAAATCTTCTGGAAGAAAAAGGCGACGAGTACAATTCGTGCTGGGAATGAGGCGTCGTTCGTAGGACCGCGATCGCGAGGGGCCCTCCCAGGGTTGGTCAGCGGGGGCGCCCTCCTCACAGACCCTTGAGCATGCTGCGGCAGGGCTCACAGTGAGTACCATAGGCATGCATGCCGCAACGTCCTGGCTTTTCTCAGGCCGCGGCGCGTGATAGTTTCTGAGCTGTCAACTTAAGAAGAGCGCCAAAGGCCAGGAGCACGTTGATGGATTTTGCCGGCGGTTCGAATCCGGCGCTCGTCGCGAGCGGAGTTTCCGCTGCCTTCTGGCAGCATATGATCACGTTGGCACAAAACCACTTCGCACCTCGACGCATCTACCTCTTCGGTTCTCGCTCGCGTGGCACACATCGCCGGACATCCGACATCGATCTCGCTTTCGAGTTCGACCCGAGTGCGATTCGCGGATTCAATGCATTCTGCGCGATTATGGAGGATGAGGCGCAGACCCTTCTGGCCTTCGATCTCGTGGATTTAAACAGTTGCTCGGAACCGCTGCGCGCCGACATTCTTTTAACGGGAAAAGTGATCCATGAAGACTGAGTTCGTGTTCCCGGAGGGATTCGCCAAACACCTGGACAATCTCGATCGCGCTTTCGCAAGCCTCGAGGACTTCATCGCGACGGAGCCGCGGTTTCCAGCAGTCCTTGCCGGAATTGTGCAGGCATTCGAATACACCTACGAACTTTTCTGGACGGGTTTCCAAAAGATCGCACAGGCGAACAACCTGCCTACCGGAGGCCCGCGCCAGGCGCTCGTGGCTGCCAACCAGCTCGGCCTGCTCACGAGCGAGGAGGTGTGGCTCGCCATGATGAAGGCTCGGAATCTTTCAAGCCACTCTTACAATCGGTCAATTGCCGAGGAACTCGTGCAGCGCATCGAGTTAGACTTCGTTCCCGCATTTCACCTCGCCCGTGCGGCGCTGGATGTTCACTAACGCCAAGGGCTCGATATGCGTTTCCGGCTCCCGTTCAATCTCCACACCAATGGACCTTTTCGAGGCAGGGGGCGCGCGCGTTGCCCTTCTCCTCGACCTGATACTAAGGTGAGGTCAACGTGCCGCACCGCACCGCGCCACGGCATGCTCGTTCCCTTCTCGCACCTGCGCGGGCGCTCGGAGGTCTCATGGACGCGAAGCTCTCCCAACTGTTTACCGTCGTGGCTCGAGTCGCCTCCGACGCTGTGGGCACCCCGGCCTCAGAGAACGCGAGACGTCTTTTGTTCGATGTTTTTCCGCACGCGCTCTTGGTTTTGGCGCGCGGTGACGATGTCGCAGCGCATTTTTCCGATTTTGCCGGCCGGGGTGCCCATGCGAGCGGGCTCAAGGCGCGAGCGGTGGTGCACGTCTTGCGCAAAGAAGTCGCTAAGCTTACCGAGCGCGTGAATACGGGGCTCCACACCCTGCAAACCGTCGTTGCGGGCGGCACTGGCACCCGTACTTCTGCAGAGGCTGGAGGGCTTGTCCGCGAGGCTCTCTTGCTCATCGCCCAAAAACTTTCCGTCCTCGACGACGATTTGGTCGAAGCCGCACGCACACTGGGGGAAGGGCCTCTTGATGACGGCGCGGATGAAGCAACGGGAGCTAGTGACGCGGCATTCCAGAGTTCCAAGGGGTCGTCGGCTGCTACCGATCGCAGCGGCGCGCGCGCGGCCGGGCCGCAGCGCCCCTCTGTAGGATCCTTTGGCCGCAAGTCTCCCAAAGAGGGCGCTGCGAGGCCCTCCGCTTCCGAACAGATGCGCAAACGCGACGAACGCAAACAGCGTGTCGAGGCTAAACGTGTCGTGCGCGAAACCATCGCCGCAGCGGGGAGTGGTGCGCTCGGAGGCGCGGCCGTGAGCCAGGGCGGTGGTGACGGTCACGACGAGGAGGCTGGCGCGCTTATCGACGGCCTTTTTGCCACGGCTGCGCGCCTGCGCGCCGGCTCTCTTCCCTGGGCCGCAAAGGTCCTCGCCATCCCGGTGACCGCCGATAGGGAGCGCGCACGTCGCCAGTACCGCCAGCGCGCACGACTCTTCCACCCCGACGTCTGCGCCGACGCTCGCGCCCACGAAGCGTTCGCGCTCGTGCAGCGTGCTTGGGACGTGTTCGAGTCGTACGTCGAGGGCCAAACGAAACAGGCCTGAAACACCCCGGCCCTTTTTGGAGTGGCCCATGAGTCACAAACCCCACAACGCTCCCCGGACCCATGAAGGAAACACACCCGTGAGCCATGTCCACTCGGCCTCCTGTGGCTGCCGTAACGAAAAAGGGGAGCCCCTGTTCGCGGAGGCCCCCACGCCCGCCACTCAAAAGGCCCTCGACCACTGCGAAAAGAATCTCGCCGGCGCCCTCGAGGATCTCTCGCGCCTCGTGCGCATCCCCTCGGTGAGCCTCGAGGGCTTCGGGCGCGAGGCCATGGCCTCGTCGGCCGAAGCCACAGCCGAGCTCCTCGCCGCATCGGGCCTCGAGAACGTCGAGGTCATCCAATTCGGCGACGTGCATCCGTACGTTTACGCCGATTGGGTTCACAAGCCTGGAGCGCCCACGCTCCTGCTCTACGCGCATCACGACGTCCAGCCGCCCGGGGAAGAGGGCAAGTGGAAGTCCTCTCCTTTCGATCCAAAGGTTTCGGGTGGTCGCCTCTACGGTCGGGGAGCGGCCGACGACAAGGCCGGCATCCTCGCGCACGCCGCGGCTATTTCCGCGTTCCTCACCACAACGGGTGAGCTGCCGGTCAACGTGAAGGTCATTATCGAAGGCGAGGAGGAAACGGGATCCACGCACTTGGCCGAATTCACGCGGCGCTATCGCGAACGCCTCAAGGCCGACGCCATGGTCCTTACCGACTGCGCCAACGTCGAAACAGGCATCCCGAGCATCACCACCGCTCTGCGCGGCCTGGTGGCCATCGACGTGGAAGTCGAGGCGCTCTCGCACAGCGTCCACTCGGGCCTGTGGGGCGGAATCCTGCCCGATCCCAACGTAGCCTTGGCGCGCATCCTCGCCTCGCTTGTCGACGATCACGGGAACATCCTCGTGCCCGGTCTCCTCGACGACGTTGCGCCCCCCACGGCTCTCGAAGAGGAAGCGTTCTCGCGCTTGAAGATGGAAGACACCGCGCGCAAGGCCACGGGACTGCTCCCCGATGCCTCCTTCGTCGCTCCCGAGCGCGACTTCGCTCGCAACCTGTGGCGCAAGCCGCACCTTTCGGTGAACGCCGTGCAGAGCGGGAGCCGGCGCCTCGTGAGCAACGTCATCCAAAATGGCGCATGGGCGCGCGTGTCGGTGCGCATCGTGCCGAACATGAAGCCAGATCGCGTTGCGAAGCTGCTCGAAGCGCACATGCGCAAGGCATGCCCACCAGGCTTACGCCTCACCACGCGCGTGGAGTCGGCGGGGCATTGGTGGAGTGCTGGCGACCCCGATGCGCCCATTTACCGCATCGCCGCGCGGGCGCTTGAAAAGGGCTACGGGCACTCCACGCAATTCATTGGCTGCGGGGCGAGTATCCCTTTCGTGCAGCCCCTCTCCGACGAGCTCGGAGGCATTCCGGCCATCCTCGTGGGCGTGGAGGACCCCTACACGAACGCGCACTCAGAAAACGAGAGCCTGCATCTCGAGGATTTCCGTAAAACGCTGCTCGGGCAAATCCATATGTTGGCTGATATGGCGAAGTATCGTCGCGTCTAAGAATGGGTCTATCAAGGCGAGTCGGGCGCTTCGACCGGCGGAGGAGTCGCCCCTGTGTTCTCGGGCTCTGCGCGCACGAGGCGCACCGTGAGCGCATCCTCCGGGCATCCAATGAGCGCCCGCTCACTCACTGAAGGAGACGCTCTGAACCATGGCGTAGCCGTACCGGCCTTCGCGCCACAAGTTCACCTTACGCTCCTTGCCGTATCTTCCCGCCACGCGTTTGAGGGTGCGCTCGCGCGGGAACTTCTTTTCGTTCTTGTCCGTGAGGCGCACGATGTAGAGCGTCGAAGGGTTGGCCTCGTTGCCCGAGGCGTCCTTGAGAAGGATGCTCACGCCCGGTTCTCCGCTCCACGTGAAGAAACGCCCTTTGCTTGGCGCGTAGGCGCCGTTGGTGAGTTGCTTGGGGAGTTCGGCCGAGAAGATGTCCTGTTGGGGGAACACCTCATCGACGATTTCGCGGAAGCCAGCGGGATCGCCCTCGAGGTCGAAGTCGGCGGGGTAGGCGCGAGGGCCGCCTTGGTTCGCGACGTCTGCGAGGTCGGCGATGGGGTCGATGGCTTCTTCCTCGCGCGCGTACTGCACGAACAGCGTGACGCCCGCTGCCACCAGGGCCGACACCAGGTAGCCTGCACCGCTCGCGTGGAGGCGGCCTGCCCAGCGCGGCAAGCTGTCGCGCGCGCGCGAGCGTGTGAAGTTATGGGAGACCGCAAATCCTGGCATGTGCGAACCGGCTACCGCGCCATGCACGACACGGCGCACAGGGTCTTCGGGCGCAGCCGCAGGACAAGCCAGGAGAAGGGCTTCGAGGGAGTCGGCCTGGCTCTTTCCCACCGATTGTAGCGAGGAGTGCGCTCGCACCTGAGCGTGCCAGGTCGGCTCGTCGACCGGCGGGGCGCTTGGGGTGGTCTTCTCGCTCATGTGGACGCGTCCTCGGAATCGAATGTGGAGAAAGCATGGTAAAAGAGTTGGAAAAGCAGACACCCTAGAGAACCGGAGGGTCGAAGTGTTGCGCTCACCGGGGTTACGTTCCATCTCCAGAAATTATTCCCTCGGGCTCCTCTTTGGCTTTGTCCGCTCTCCTGAGTTTTTGGAGGGAACGGGAAAGATTGCTCATGACCGTGCCGATGGGCACATCGAGGATGCTGGCGATTTCTTTGTATGCGTACCCCTCGGCGGCAAGGAACAGCACGCTGCGCTGCCGTGAGGTGAGAGTGCCTAGGCGAGTCCGCCAGGTATCGTCGAGGGCTGCTTTGAAAAACGTCGCTTCCGCGCGGGCCACTTCGGCATCGGGCACGCTCACGTCGCCTCGGAAAGAGGCTTCTTCGCCAAAAGCGCTGGCCGCGTGCCCATGCCATCGGCCCTGGACATCGTCTTGCGACACCGTCCGAGGGTCGAAGGCCTCCTCGCCGACCATCCGCTTACCTTTGGCGCAATCGTCGAGAAAGGAATTTTTGAGGATTTTGAACAACCAGTTGCGCAGGTGATTCAGGTTCTCCTCGCGCTCAAAGGCACGTTGGGCCTCCTCGGGTGTGCTCACGCCGGGAAGATTCACTTCCACGAAGCGCGGGAATCCCCGCAGGCCCTTGAGCAAGCAGGTTTGGAGGAGGTCGTCGGCCTCATGCCGCGCGTGCGCAAGGCTGTAGGCGAAGCGCAAAAGCATGTTCCACTGAGGTTTCGTGACGTGCACGAAAGCGCTATTCCAGTCGCTCGAAATTACGCTCAATGAAATAGCACCCTCCTGGGTCCTCGTTGCAGGCACGCGGGCACGTGCGCCGAACGGGGCCGAAGCGTCAACGTTCTAAACCATTTCTGTAGAACTGGGAACGCTTGTAAGCCTCCAACAGAGTGAGAATCGTAACCCGCAACACCGCCGCGAGCGGGATGGCCAGGAGCACTCCGTAGAAACCGAACCAGTCGCCGAAACAGAGCACGGCGATGATGATGACGAACGGATGGAGCCCAGAATACTGCCCCATGATACGAGGCGTGAGAAACAGGCCGTCGAAAAGTTGGATGGCCAAGAATCCCGCCACGACGCCGAGCACCACGTGCGGAGGAGAAGAATTGGTCACCAAGATCAGAAACGAGAGCGTCCCGCCCACGAGAATGTCGAGGTAGGGCACCACGCGAACCCCTCCCGTGATCACCCCAACGACGATGCCCGCAGGGAGTCCCGCGAAGAAGAATACGGTGGAGTAAAGCGTCATCAGGAGCGAGATGACGAGGATCTGCCCGCGCAGCACGGCGCGCAGCGTGTGATCGACATCGCGCACGAAGCGAAGGAAATGGCCGCGCAAGTCGGGCGGAACCAACACCAAAGCGCGCAACATGAGCCTGCGGAAGTCCCGCATCACGAAGAACGCGAAGGCCGGCGCGAGGATGACGGCGATGACCCAACCGAAAATGAAACGGGTGGAATGGCCGATGTTCTCGATGAACGCTAGGGCGGGACGTTCGGGATCGACGTCGAAGAAGTCTGTGATCTGCGGCACGCGCCCGTCCGCGCGCAACGGGAAGACGTCTTTGACGATGTCGTGCACGCGTGGGAGCCAATGGGCTTCCACGTGCCGGCGCATATCGGGCAGCATCTTGAGGAGGTACTCTGCCTGGTGAACGAGCGTCGGAACGAGAAACCACGATGCCAACACCAGGGCCGTGGCTGCCACGATGATGGCGCCGCCCACGACCACGGATCGCCGCGCTCCGCGCCGTTCGAGGTCCTCAATCCAGGGGTTGAAGACGTAGGCCAGCACCAGCGCCAGGATGAACGGTCCGATGACGATGCGCAGGAACACGACGAGGAAGGCGACCACGGCTACGAACCCGACGGCGAAGGCGGCTTCGCGCGAGGGGCGGAGCTGGAAAGTCGTCATGCGCGGGTTCCCGCATCGCCGCTCCCGCCGCTCCCTGTGCGTCGAGCGATTTCAGAGTCGACATCTTTGAGCTCGGCGATGATCTCGGAAAACTCGGTTTCCGCGAGGAAACGCTCCACCTCGGGCGGCAGGCCATCGAGGTGGGCTTCGTAGAGGTTGCGTCCTAGCTGTGAGAACAGATCCTTGCGGCGCTGCAACAAATGGACCTTCTCGAGGTTGCGTCGCGCGTAGTCGACCCCCCTTTGAATTTCGCGGCTCGAAAGGCGCGCGGCATCGGCCAGGGTTTCTTGGATCTTCCGCCAGTCGGCGAGGGGAGGACGTCGTTGGTTGTCGGAATCGGTCATGGGGCACGCTCCTGGATCGTCAGCGGGATGGACGCGCGGTTCGATTGAAAGCCGAGGAACCGCCTGCGACGTGTAGCGCTCGGAAGGCTTGTTCCCAGGATGCCACGGACGCCAGGAGGAAGACGAGCGTCCCGAGGAGGTCCGCGTGATCGGGCAGCGAGTCCCGCAGCGGGACGCAGGCGGCGGCTATAGCGAGGCAAGCGAGTCCCAACGCCTCGTGCACGAGAACGCCGCTCAAACGCGTTCCGTAGCTTGCCACGTCACGTGGGCCCGTGGCGTCGCGCGCACGGGTGGGCTCCGACTGCGCGGGGAAGGACCTCGTACCGGGCATCGACATGCCAAGATCCGCGAGCAGATCCTGCCGCGATGATGTTTCGGCATCGCCTAGGGGAGCCGCCGCGGCGAGCCACCAAAAGAGGAACGCGATGATGGCGAAGAGCGCAGAGGCGGCCGACGGGAAGGCCAACGCTGGCGTGAAGAGCAACAGGACGGCCAGGCCGCGCCGCGCGAAGGGGCGCGCCGCAGGAATGGTTTGGAGCAAGGCGCAAGCCAAGACGCCCACAAGGGCCACGCCGAGCCCGCGCGCGTCAAAGCGCGCCGTGATGCCGGTCGCCCATGCGACGTAGGTTTGGGCCAAGCCGAAGAGGCACATCGGTGTTACGATGACCGCAGGCAGGCGAATGACGCCGGGGAGTGGGGGCATGGTGGATTCCGTTCGGGCAAGGGTGCGCGGGGCGAGCACGGCTGCCATGGCCTCGGCGGTGGTGGTGGTGGTAGCCGTAGCTCTGCGGCCGGGCCTTGCCCATGGGCAGGATCCCGTGGGCGAAGGGCCGCCCGTGGGTGCCACCTCTTCGACGAGCTTCCGACCGGGTCACAACTTAACACTCCTGGCGCAGGGCCAGCAATCCATGTGGAGGGTGCGGCGAGCGGGAGAGATCCGTGACGTCGAGTTCGAGGTGTGGGAACCTGGTCTGGTGTTACGCTATTCGTTCCATCTCAATCTCGTGCGCAAGTTCGGCCTGGTGCTCGGCACGGGGGTGGGGACGTGGTGGCAAAACCGCACGTACGAAGGCTTCCGACCGGGCAGCAGCGTAATGTTTCCCTCGGTGCTCGTTGGCGTCGTGCAGAACTTCCTCACGGACACGCGCGTTTCGTTGCTAGGCGAGTATTCTGCGCATTGGTACCCTTCTCTGAGCGCGCGCGGAGCTCCCGACGTGAGCGATCCCAAGCGTCCCAGGGAGACGCGCGTGACCATCGCCCCCATCCCCGACGGCATCTCCACGTTCGCCCAGGTCGACAACTTCTCGCGGCGCAACGTGGCGGTGAGCGTCGCCGTGGGGTGGCGCGTGATTTCCAACGAGCTCTTGGGCAAACCCTCCAAGAACACACTTCTGGGAAACTCGAGTTTCCGATCCGCCGGGGCGTTCCTGGGTGCGGGAGTCACGTTGATCCTGGGCGACGAATTGGGACGGTGAGCTGCGAACGTGGAGTTGGTGTCCTCGATTCGCGCTGCCCGCCCACGGCACATTGTTTGCGATCGCCCCGTCGACCAGGCAAGCTCACGGCCTCACGAAAAAGTCCCGCGCGCCCCCGAACCGGAGGGCGCGAAATGAAGGCAAGGAGATCCCATGCGCGCACCCTTCACATCGTCCGCGTTCCTCGTGTCCGCCAAACTTGTCCTGGCCCTGGCCTCCTCACTCACCCCAGGCAAGGCTCAGGCCGCCAAGGTGACGAAAGTCGAGTACGCCAAGGGCGCCGAAAAGTTCGAGGGATTTGTGGCCGTCCCCTCGAAACCCACCAAAGGGAAACTTCCTGGCGTGCTCATCGTGCACAATTGGATGGGCGTCACCGATGAGACTCGGGCGCAGGCGGAACGCTTCGCGGACCTCGGCTACGTCGTTTTCGCGGCCGATGTTTATGGCAAGGGCGTGCGCCCGTCGAACGCGCAGGATGCGGGCCAGCTGTCGGGAAAGTTCAAGGGCGACCGCGGTCTCCTGCGTGATCGCCTCGCGCTCGCCCTCGAGGAAATGAAGAAGAACCCAGCTGTGGACACTGGCCGCCTCTTCGCCATCGGCTATTGCTTCGGCGGCACGGCCGTGGTCGAACTCGCCCGCTCCGGTGCCGACGTCGACGGCGTCGTGAGCTTCCATGGCGGGCTCGACAGCCCGACTCCCGCCGACGGAGCGAAAATCAAAGGCGCCGTGCTTGCCCTGCACGGCGCCATCGACCCCTACGTTCCCGCCGCTGAGCTCGCCGCGTTCGAGAAGGAAATGAACGACCACAAGGTCGACTGGCAAATGGTGAAGTTCGGCGGCGCGGTGCACAGCTTTTCCGACAAGGCCGCAGGCACTGATCCGTCGAAGGGAGCCGCTTACGACGCGCGGGCCGACGCCCGTTCATTCGAGATGGCCAAGGACTTCCTCGCCAAGCTTTCGGCTCAGTGAGCGACCTTGTAGAGAAGCGAGGCCGCGTTCTCGATGGTGCATCCCACGTACGAAGCCAAATCCGCCCGGTAGCCGCTCGCGAAGGTCACGCGCACGGTTCCGGCGATTCGGGGTGATGCGATGTCTTCAAATGCGAGGACGACGCTCGAAATCGTGGCGGGCGCGCTTGCTCCGGCCAGGGCGAACGTGCCCTCGAAGGCGTATTGATTCTGCAAGGTCATGCCTGCGCGCACCTTGTTGAATTCGAGACTCGTTGCACCGGAGAAGGAGCCGGTGGACTTCGCGGTGCCGCCCGCTACGGCCTTCACCCCAGCGATATCGGGCCGCAGAAGATCCTTGCCCATGCCTGCTCCGTCGCGCACGAGGACGTTGCGAGTGGTGGCAGACACGGTCAAGGTCCGTCCGTCCTTCTCAACGCAGCTCGCAATGCGGTAGTCGCCGGGAGGGAGGCTCTGGTCGACCACAACCCGAGACTTCTGAATTGCCGAGGTGCTGGCTGTTCCTTCCGACAAAGGGCCTCCGCACGCGACGAAGAGAGCACCATTGGCGGCGATTGCGAAGGCCTGGATTATCCGTGCGGATGCTGTCATGAGCGATCTCCTTGCGGTCCTGTTTAGGACCCAATTGTTTGTGTTGCCGGTGCAGTGCCGGACTCGACCTCACCTTGAAGCAAGGGACGCGCCAGTGGGAAT
>JBIKVI010000417.1:0-3192 GCA_044356935.1 Silvanigrellaceae bacterium
TACGCCCCCGCGAGAGATCCGAAATGAGGTGCGCGAGCCCAAGGCCCACGACTGCGTACTGCGCGGGTTCCATAAGGCGGGCGGCCTCCGGGCATTGGGGGGAGCTTGAGGGGAGTTGGAACGGGATTTTAGCGGTCTCGCGAGGGAATGGGAAGGACCTACGAAGCGCGTCTTTCTTTCCATGCGAGCAAACCCCGCAAGAGGAACAGATCGCCCAGGGTCATAAGCAGGAAGCTCGCCGCTAAAAGAAGACCTAGGACCCGCGGGGGCGTGAACACGGAAAGGAACAGGGGCGCCGTGCCGACCACCATGCACAGACCCATCTGTAGGCTGCCTTCCGAACGCTGGTCGATGCCTTCCTCGAGCGGCCGACGCCTCGCAGCGAACCAGTACTGAATGGCGTTGTCGCCGGCCACGCCCACGACCACGGCCGCGAAGACGCTCGTCACGAAGTTCACATGGAAGGGCAATAAAGGAAGGAGACCGACCGTTACGACAGGCCCCCACAGCGTGGCCACAAACATTGGGCCCTTTCTTTGCTGTCGCAGGGCAACCGCGAGGAAGCCGAGAACGGCCATGGCGAGGCACAGGCCCACGAACAGACTCTCGACCAAGGCGGCCGTCACGCGGCGAGTGAACTCCGCGAAGGCCACGGGCTCGCCCGCGAGGTAACATGCGTCGGGAGGGCAAGCGGACGCGAGGGCGGCTTGGGCACCCTCCACTGTCTCGGAACTCGCGTCGGCGAGCAGAACCGCCGCGCGCGCTTTGCCCAGCGCGAACGATCGTTTCCAGCCTTCGGTAGCGCGTATCTCCCTGCGCACGAGATCGGCGATGTCCGGATCAAGTCCACGTGTGAACTCGTCCTCGACCTCCCACGGAGAAATGACCTTGGCGACCCGCTGGTTCGCCCGCAACGCCGCCATGGCGGCATCTGCGCGTGCGCGATTGGACGCGTCCGCGAGCACGAGAGAGACTTCGGTCTGGAATCCGAAGCGTGCTTGGAGGTCTTCCATGACGCGTCGATGCGCGTGCGTCGAAGGGAACGTCGCGACGGGGTCGTCACCCGTGCGCAGGTGCGCGAGCGACCAAAGCGCCACGGGTACCAAGATCAATGCCGCGACGACGGCGCTTCGCGGAGGCACCCAGCGCTCGAGGCCAGCCAGGAGGGCCAACGTGCGTGGGGTGGGTCTGCTCCATTGCCGCAAGTGCGGAAAAAGCGTGAGCAGGGCCGGCAGGGCAAGAAACACGACGGCCCATTCGATGGCTACGCCAATGGCGGCGAATGTGCCGAACTTGGCCAGCACATCGAGACCCGTGGTCGTGAGGGAGCCGAAACCCACGACGGTTGTGAGGGATGTGAAGAAACAGGGTGCGAGGAGTCGGCGGAAGGCGCCCTTCCACGCAGCGGGCGGCCGCCGCCTCAGCTCGCTGGCCACGAACAGAAAATCTTGGAGAGTGGCGACCGCCAGGAGAACGAACAGCCCATTGGTGAGCATGTCGACGCTCTGCCCGGCGAGGGCCATGGCTCCGAAGGTTATACCCGCGGCCAACACCAATGTGCCTACGAGTAACAGGCCTCCCCTGAATCGGCCAAGGAGGACGCGGGCGAGGAGGACAAGCAGCACCGCCGCCGCAACGTTGAGGATGCGGTCATCCTCGATGCCCGCAAGGAGGCTTTCCTGATGGCGCGCTAACCCTGTCACCGTGGCGCGCAGGGAAGAAGCGAGCGAGGCATCGAGACGCGATTGGAGATCGCGCGTTTGGGCGGGATCGAATCGTCCCATACGCGCGCGTCCCTGAGCGTCCACGAGATCAACGTGTGCTAGCAAGCGCGAGCCGAGCGCATCGACGTAGACCGGCCCCATGACGCTTGTGGCCAGGGGCTCCAGGAGTCCGGAGCGACCCGAGGGAGCACTGGCGCGTAGGAGCGCTTCGCGGGCGAGGCGACTTTCCACGGGGCCCAGGAGGCCGTCGCCCGGGCAAGCAAGGCTGACAAGGGGCATGTAAAGGAGACGCGCGCCTTCCGTTACGGTGTGGCGGGCGTCGAAAGGCGAATGCACGCGCGCGATGTCGGGCGAGGTCGAGGCCGCGTCGCGAAGGGCGTCGCGTGCGAGACACAAATCGGCTTGCCCTAATGGGCCATCGTCGGCGCGGGCGAAGACGATCATGGCCGTGCCGCCGATGTCGAAGTCGCGCTCGAGCGTGCGCAGCGCCCGCATGGAGGGGAAGCCCTCATCGACGAAGTCGGCAACCGACACGACGGTGGTGAGGCCTCCCATGGCCGTCGCACAGCAAAGGAACAGCGCCGCGAAGGCGGCCAGGGTGGCGCGTGGGCGAGCGCAGGCCACCGTGAAGAGCGCTAGGAGGATTCGTTCGACCCGTCGTAAGGAAACCTCGGCAAGGGCCTCGGCACGGGCCTTGGTGCGGGGCTTGGCAGCGTGCATGGATACCTTTTCCGGATGGTTCGTTCCCAGAGGGTACGATGCTCGAGAGGCTTTGGAAAGCGCGCGCGCTTTGGTAAGGTGCGACCTCGTCATCCCCGACGCGCACGCTTTGCCGGAGTCACCCATGCTGCACGCACCCCTTCGCGAGCGCGACGGCGCGCTCGTCGACAATTGGTACATTGCCTGTTTGTCATCCGAGCTCCGCCCGGGAGCGCCCTTGCCTCGAATCCTTTACGATACGCCTCTCGCCCTGTTCCGCGATGGCCATGGACGCGCTGCGTGCGTTGCCGATCGTTGCCTCCACCGCCATGCGCAACTTTCCAAAGGAACGGTGAAGGACGGGCGCATCGCGTGCCCCTACCACGGATGGATTTACGACGCGCGTGGTCGCGTGGTGGAGGTGCCGTCGGAAGGGTGCGCGCGCCGCGGGGCTAGCCTCAGTGAGGACGGGCACTCGCGTGGAGGGCGCTCGGGCGCGAGCCTGCGAACCTTTCCCACCGTGGAACAGGACGGGGCCGTGTGGGTGTGGATGGGCGAGGGCGAGCCGACCTCGAAACAGCCACCGTGGCGTTTCCCCTACGCGCAAGAAAAGGGATGGCACTCGTATTTCATGATCACCGATTTCGACAACGAGGTCA
Source organism: Silvanigrellaceae bacterium (assembly GCA_044356935.1). Lineage (GTDB taxonomy): Bacteria > Bdellovibrionota_B > Oligoflexia > Silvanigrellales > Silvanigrellaceae > JADCJN01. The sequence continues at coordinate 3,083 of JBIKVI010000417.1, forward strand.
CGCACCTCGCCGAGAACTTCATGGACGTGCCGCATACCGTTTTCGTGCACGCCGGATGGTTCCGCAATCAGGCGCGGATGCGCGTGCCCATCCGCGTGGAAACGGGCGAG
>JBIKVI010000416.1:0-3192 GCA_044356935.1 Silvanigrellaceae bacterium
AACGCAGCTATCGGGGGATTCTTGAAGTGGCTCTAAAGTAACAATCGGGCGCGACCCGAGAGCGGCTAATGGGCGAAGCAGATATCGTTCGTTTCTCCTCTGGATATGCTGCGAAATGAGGCCAAAGTGGGAAAAGGCGCAGAATGCGTCAACCTGTGATGACGACAGCAAGCTCGAGAGGGTCCTCAAGCCCCGCGCATTGCGCATCCGCAAGACCCTCCTGCATCCCCGTCTGTTGCCGGCCACAGCGCACGTGGGATACCTGTGGAGGCTTCAGAATCCACTCACCGTCGATCGCGGCCGCGCCGCGCTCCGCGCTCACAACGGGTACCCCTCGTGAAGAACATCCGTACTTTCCTCGAGGCGTTGCGCCGCCAAGGCGACGTCGTCGAGATTGAAGCCGAAGTCGACCCGCGACTCGAGCTCGCTGAAATCCACCGCCGCGTCATCGCCGAGAACGGCAAGGTCCTCTTGTTCAAGAACGTCAAGGGCAGCTCGTTCCCCGTGGCCACTAACCTTTTTGGCAACGTGCGCCGCATCGAGACCGCCTTCGGCGTCAAGCCCGAGGCCTTCGTCAAGCGCCTCGTGGGCCTCGCCCACGACCTCCTGCCCCCCACGCCGGGCAAGCTCTGGGGCGCACGCGACGTGGCCCGCGACGCCCTGCGCATAGGCCTGAAGAAACGCATGAGCGCGCCGGTGCTCGCAAACAAGGTGGAGCTCTTGCCCAAGTCGGGGCTCGATCTCCTGCCGGCGCTCGTCCAGTGGCCGCTCGACGGAGGGCGTTTCTTTACTCTCCCATTGGTTTACACGGAGCATCCCGATACCAAGAAACACAACCTGGGCATGTACCGTATCCACGTCTACGACGAGAAGACGACCGGCATGCACTGGCAAATCCACAAGGGCGGTGGTTTCCATTATTGGGAGGCCGAACGACGCGAGGAGGCTCTGCCGGTAACTCTGATGGTGGGCGGCCCCCCAGCGCTCATGCTCTCGGCCATTGCGCCCCTCCCCGAGGACGTGCCCGAACTTCTCTTGGCCAGCTTGCTGTTGGGCGAGAAGCTCACGACCACCAAGCTGCCGCACCTGCCCCATCCGGTGGTGTCGGAGTGCGAGTTCGCGTTCGTGGGCAAGGTGCCTCCGCGCAAACGACGCATGGAGGGCCCGTTTGGCGACCATTACGGTTACTATTCCTGGGCGCACGAATATCCCGTGTTCGAGGTCGAGCACATGTTCCACCGCGACGACGCCATTTGGCCCGCCACCGTGGTCGGCAAGCCGCGGCAAGAAGACTACTTCATCGGCGACTACCTTCAAAAGCTCCTTTCACCGCTTTTCCCGTTGGTCATGCCCAGCGTGAAGGAACTCAAAACGTACGGCGAAACAGGGTTCCACGCCCTCGCCGCCGCGCGGGTGAAAGATAGGTACGGTCGCGAGGCCATCAGCAGCGCCCTGCGCATCCTCGGCGAGGGGCAGCTCTCGCTGCAAAAATTCCTGATGCTCACCGACGGCGACGTGGACCTCGACGACTTCCCCAAGCTGCTCGTCCATTTCCTCGAGCGCACCGAGTGGGCCAAAGACCTCTTCGTGGTGAGCAACGTGAGCCAGGATTCGCTCGATTACTCGGGACCCAAGGTGAATGAAGGAAGCAAGGGCTTTTGGGTGGCTCTCGGCAAGGAACCCAAGCGGCGTCTCGAAGGGGCCATGCCCTCGCACCCCATGCCTCCGGGCGTGCGCAAGGCCTCGGTGTTCGTGCCCGGCTGCCTCGTTGTCGAGGCGCCCGACTATGCGAGCGAACCGAAGTGGGTCGATGCCGTGCGCAACCACCCGGCCTTCTCGAGCCACGAGCTCGTGCTCGTGGTGGACGATCACGACGAGTGTGTTTCGTCTGCCGAAAAGTTCCTTTGGACTTGGTTCACGCGCTTCGAGCCGGCCGCGGACATCCACGCGGCCGGCGTGGCCCATGCCCGATTCCATACGGCGCTTTCGGCGCCGGTGTTCTTCGATAGCCGCATGAAGCCTTGGTACCCGCCCACCGTTGAGCCCGATCCCGACACGGTGGCTCTCGTCGATGGTCGCTGGAAAGAATACTTCCCGCGCGGCGATTGGAAGGCTTGAGGTGGCCTTCGAGGATCGCACCGCGCTGCTCGCCTCCAACGAGCCTTGCAGAAGTTACGGTGTTACCATTTTCGACGTGGATGGCGATGGGCGACCAGAAATCCTGGTGAACGCCGCCGACACGCCGAACCTCATTCTCAAGTTGGAGGCCGACGGCCTCTTCCACGATGTGGCGCCACCGGCCTTCGCCGCTCCCTTGGCGAGCTCTCTTTGCACGGCAGTAGGCGATTTTCTCGGGGCCGGCGCGCCCTGTCTCTACACGCTCAACACCGAGGCTTTCGCCGGGCCCAAGCGCCAGCGCGACAGCCTCTTTGTGCGTCGCAGCGGCGCGTGCGATCCCCTCCACTTCGCCGACCTCTCGCATCTCGACACCTCCCGGGGCAATCCGCACGCGGGTCGCAGCGTAGTGGCATGCGACCTCGACGGCGATGGCCGGCACCACTTCTACGTGCCGGGCTACGGCGGGCCCGCCAAGCTATTCGAGTTCAACACAGAGCGTGGGCGCGTCGTCGAGACAGCCGTCAAGCGGGGCTTGGCCGGACCCGGCTTCGAGGGAGACGCCGGACGGGCGCGAGGGGTCGTGGCCGCGCCTCTCGTGAGCGAGCGTTCGCTCGACCTCCTGTGCACGATGGATGAGGGTTCTCACAGGCTCTTCGCGCGGACCCGTGGCGGACGTTACCGCGACGTGGCCGCAGACGTCGGAATCGACTCGCCAGTCCTCGATGGCCGTGGCGTGGCCACCTGCGACCTGCACGGCGACGGGCGCCTCTCGCTCGTCGTGTGCAACTGGGATGCGAAAACGAGCATTCTCGCTCAGACGTCGCCGGCGCGCTTCGAGGATCGCACGCCTCCCTTCCTGCGCTCTAGCGCCAAGTACCGCAACGTCGTCGTGGCTGACTTCGACAACGACGGGTTCGACGAGGTGTTCCTCAATTCCTGGGATGGCCCCAATCGCATGATCCGATACTTGGGCCACGATGGATGGGAGGAGGTCGACCTCGGGGGTTGCGCCTTTGAGTTGTTCCAGGGAACGGGGAGCGCGGTCGGCGACCTCGACGGCGACGGCCTGTTGGA
>JBIKVI010000130.1:0-11493 GCA_044356935.1 Silvanigrellaceae bacterium
GGACATCCTGTCGACGAAATAGCCCAAACGATTGAAGAGGGCCGCCACATGGCACTCCGAGGCGAGCTTGACCAAACGAGTCCAGTCGGGCTCACGGCCGGCGGCGACGCACAGCTCCACCAGCCTCGGGAACGTGGGTGAGTGGGCCGTCCTCTTGAGGCAGTCCACGATGGATTTTTCGAACGTGGTGACACGCACGGGCAACACGATCCCGTGAGCCATGACGTCGACCTGCTCAACGCCCTCGGCGTCGGGGTTCTGGCACCAGAAGAAAAGCCTTCCTTCGAATTGGAACGAGTTGAACTTCGATGCGCTGACCAAAAATACGTTGCCACCCTCGGCGGGCTGCACGCCCGCGTGCAACTCCAGCGCCGTTTGGAAAGCCACGTAACCGGCGGCGGTCACCTTGACGGCCACGTGAAAGGGATCACTGCGTCGCGCTTCGGGCATTTCGCCCGGACGCGCGACGCGATAGAGTCCTTGACGGATGGGGTGGATGTAGTTGCGGCTCGAGAGCTCGGAGAGGCGCTTGCGAAGGGTGTTGCCGGTCGTCTCGAGCTTCTCGCGGGCCTCGTCAATGGTGAAGATTTGCCCGTAGCTGAAATGCTCGTATATCTTCGGTAACTTCATCTGCCACTCCGCTGGGGAGGGCCCGGCCCCCGGCCCCCCGACGTCCCGTCTCGAAAAGGTTGGCTTGAGTCTAGCATGGGGGAAGGGCAAACTTCCGTGGCGACCTTGCGGGAGGGCCGGTGACAGGATGTTGACACTGTTTCGATGGCGACAGCTCATCTTGCGTCTCTTCGGGGGAGCCCTCCTACAGGCGGCCTTGTTCCTTTCCATCGCCGTGCCTTTCGCGCCCGATCTCGGCGATGCATCCTTCGAATCGCGTTCGTTCCTGGGTTCTCTCCTGTCGACGTACCCTATGGCATTCGCAAATGGAGCGCTCCCGGCCGTCGTCGGTGTGCTCGTGGTGGGATTGCTGATGCAGGGCGCGAGCCTTGCGCTAGGCCTGGGCGCGCGCATCCTCCTGCCTTTGGTGTTCGCCGGTGTCGCGCTCGTGCGCATGGCGACACTCCACCCAGCCCTTGCCTCGGAGTGGTTCGTCTATCAGCGGTCGTCCACCGTGCGCGCCATCATCGGCTGGCTCTCGGGCCTCGAGCCGGGGTCGTGGTCTCGAGCGCTCGTCGCCTGGTCGACTCCAGGATTGCTGGCCATGGTAGCCCTCGCCAACATGTGGGCGCTCTCGGTTCTCCTGCTCCGGCAGTACGAGAGGTTCCTCCGCGCACGGCGCGGATTCCGGATGGACGAACTCGATCTCGCCAGCAGGCGATTCGCCATGGCGGGTGTGAGCGTCGGTGTGTGCGCCCTCGTGTCGGTTTCGGGCGTTTGGGCGCTTTGGGGAGAACCTCGCGCAGACGCACCCGATGCCCCTGAGCGCCTCGCGCGGCCGCACGTGTTTGTCATCCTCGTCGACGGTTTGCGCCGCCAAGTCATTGAGCCGGCATCGCGCGAGGGACAGTGGGCGCCTTTTCTTCAGCATCTCGCGAGTCAGTCGGAACTCGCCACACCGCTCCACTCCGGAAGCCAGGAAGCCCTGCCTTCGTGGATGGAGGTTGCGACCTGCCGGCAGGGACTGCGCACGGGCGTGCGCGGATTGTTTCCCGCACGTTCCCTGGTACGTTCGCCCCCTCCCTCACTTGTTCACGCAGCGGCACGCGACGGATACTCGACGCTCCTTGCGGCCGACTTTGTCGGCGCCTACCTCTCGCAGATTCCCTTGCCCTTCGCGCGATCCTCGGCGCCCGAGCTCTCGCTCTCCGTGCTCGCCTCCAATTCGCTTCTGCGCACGCTCGCCCCCTTGCAGGCGATGGCGCTCCATCCGCGCCTGCGCGCTTGGGCCCCCTCCCTCCTGCTCAACCCTGGTGCGGCTGACGCCCGGTCGCTTGCCTCCGACGTCTTTTCGCTTTTGGACGATGCGTCGCGCGATGGAAAACCCGTCTTCGCAACTATCGCCTTTTCGGAGCCCTATGCCTCGGTCCGTACGGACTTCCCTTTTCTGGAGCATCCCATTTTGCGCGAGAACGGAGGACCCGCGGCCTACGCGCGCGGACTGGAGAGGGTCGACGCCGCGCTTGCTGCCCTCTGGTCCGGGTTGGAGAGAGGAGGGTGGCTGCGCAACGCAGTCGTGGTGTTGACCGGTCCGCGCGGCTATCACTTCTTCGAGCGCGATGTCGCGGCGGTCACTTCCGACGCCGCTTTCACGTCGCCGCTGTTGATCTGGACGTCGGGTCGCGCAAGGGAAACCGAAACCATAGGACTCGACGGGCGCATCGCGCGGGCAATCGATGTCGCTCCGACGCTGGCAAGGCGTATGCAGCTCGCTTCGTTCGCGACCGACGAATGCGATGGCGCGCCGCTGCTCGAACCCATCGACAAAACCCCGCGATTCGGCATAGGTGCCCTTTACCAGGAATCCTCCATGCTCTCGGCCATGGAGGCGCTTGGAGCCGGCCTCGATGCCGGCGGTCCTGCGCGCGGATTCGAGCGATGGTTGCGCGTCGATGAGAGCCTCGGAGGGCGCTTCTCCCTTCACGATGGAGTGGAGGAAACCGCCACTCAGCTCCGCTCCCGCGTATGGCTCACGCCCAAGTACCGGTACGTCGAACGCTCGGGCCCCGACGGACTCGTTTCCGAACTCTACGATAGGGAACGCGATCATGCCGGTCGGTTCAATCTGCTCGCCGAGAGCGAGACTTCACAGGTCGAGGGTGGAGCGTCAGGCGTCACTCCCGATGACCGTCTGCGCGCCTTGGGCGTGGCAGAGGGGTTGCGCGGAGAGTTGCGCACCGTCCTGCGCGAGCGTGGCGTAGGATGGACCGATCTCGGCGCCGGACGCGGCCTATTCGAGGAGAATCTCCCCAGATGAAGGACGCCGACCGCCCCGAAGGCCCCGAAGGCCCAGACCGCCCAGAAGGCCCCGAGGCCTTCGAGGAGGATGAAAGAACCGGACTCCCGCGCCATCCTCGCTGGGAGTCCCTTGGGGTTTGGCGATTGGGCAACGTGCTTTGGCAGGCGCTCTGGCAGGCCTACGCGCGCGCGGTCCTGTTCCTTTCAAGCCGGGGAGTAAGATTGCCCGGAGCCGACGGCGCGCGACTCCGAGTCTCCGCGCAGACCGTGTCGGCCTACGAGAGGCGCGCACTGGTTTATGGCCTTAAGGCGAGCCGCTACCATTACGCCCACGGTCCAATTTGGGTGCGTGCCACCGTCGATGCAGTCGCTTCCCTGTGGCAGAAGAACCGTTTCTGGGCGGCGCTCATTTCAAAAGGTGTTTTCGGTGCCGTGTTTGTATCGCTGCCTTTGTTCGCCTTCGTGCTCTTGCGCGGAGTGTTGCCGGTGCCCGAGCGCGTGCCTGAGCGCTATCCCGCCCTAGCGCTTCCCGCGCGGACCTCATTGCGCGTCGATCGGCCTTTCACGTCGGACTCCACTCTCGCGCCTTTCGCCCACCTCTTCTCGAGTGAGGATACCGTGCGAGGCGTAGCCGTCCGCGATGACTCGGGCGTTCCCTTGCGAGCCCCAGAAAACGGAGCGACAGCGAGCCTCGCGCGGAGCGCGCCTCGAGGCTACATCTTTTCGGTGGGTGCGCTGCCGAGACGGATGGAGTACGTCCAGGGGCACCTCGCGAGCGAGAGTGTGCCGGTGGAGTTCACCGCCGGGGCTCCCGTGCGGGTGGCCATCGAGGGGCGCAATCGCCTTCGCGCCAGTTGGTTCGCGTTTCCCACGGCTTCACGTGAAGGGATTACTTGCCGTTTCGAGTTGCTCGATGCCACTGGCCGCGCCTTAACCTCGACCGAATTCGCGCCTCCCCCCGCTCCCGGCGCACTGGCCAGCCGCTTGTCGGTGGTGTTCCAATCCCGTTTCACGCCCGATTTCGCCTACGAACCGTTGTCGTGGAACGAGGCGTTTGTCGACACCGACAGGCTCCCCCAGCGACTCGTTGCGCGCGTGACGCGTGTCATGCCGAACGCTCCGTCCATCGGTGCGGAAGACCTTTCGGTTTCCCCGCCGCACGACTGCCTCGTTTTGGTGGGGCAGCCGTCGTTCGAATGGCAGCGCGTGCACCCTTACTCCCGCAGAGGGGCTGTGGTCGCGGTCGTTGAAGGGCTGCGGCCTGAAGACGCGCTCGACGCGGAGAATGCGCCCTTTCTCGCCAGCCTCGCGCGGAAGGACGCGTTCAACTTCACCCAGCATCGTGTTTCGACCAATGATGCCGAGTCCAACACGAGGGCTCTCCTCTCGGGGATGGAGTCTTCGCAACGAGCCGAAGGCGCGACTTCGCTGCCCAACGCTCTGCGCGCCGCCGGTTATAGGACAGGGGCCTTCGGTCGCTTGCCTCGCCGAGGGCTTTCCGCGAACGGTGAATCGTTCGACGCGCATTCGGAAGCCCCGTGGATCGACGGCTTCGACGACGTCGTTTCGTTGGAGGCCCGGGAATACGAGGCACGGCACGTCACCGAGGAGCTGAGTGCGTGGCTGGAACGTTACGGCGAGGCTCCGTTCTTCGCGCTCGCCCAGTACGCGACACTCCAGCCTCCCTTTCGCCCGCCATTTTCACGACTGTCCCTAGGAAGCCTGCTCTCGTCGCCGTTGGGAGTCGAGCGCGAACGCACCCTGCGGCGAGCGGTTCTGCGCTACGTGGATGCGGAGCTCTCGACGCTGGCTTCGCGCCTGCGCGCACTGGGCGTTTGGAAAGAAGTCGATTTCGTGGTCACGTCCAACGGAGCCTTGCCGCTGGTCCCACTGGCGCTGCGAGATGCCGAGGTCTTTCCGCCCGACTTGCCCGGTGCTTTGCGATCGCACGGCGCAAGTCTTTCCGACGATGAGATCAGGGTTCCCCTCGTATGGAAAGCCGCCCGCCAGGAAGAAGGCGAGTCGTACCGCGTCGACAGGGCCTCGTTCGCACCCGATGTGGCCGTGACCCTGGCATCGCTCCACGGGGTCGCTGGCTCCTCCCATGCTCCGCTTGCCTCTTCCATGGCTCTCGACGTGTCGCACGCGATGGCCTCGAGGTCGCTCCTTGAGCTCAATTCCACGCTAGGAGACAGGCGCATCGCGCGGCTCGTAGGAGCGTCAGCGATTGGCATCATGGTGTTTCCCGCGCGGGCGCAAGATGCGGCGTTCAAGTTCGTCGACCGGCTCGTCCCACGAGTTTCCGAGAACGATCCTCCTGGCGGGCGCTCCCGAGTCGCCCGCGAACGAGAGCCGGGCGAGCGTTACTTTAGTGTCTCGCAGGGCGGATTGGGTGCGGAGGTCGACGTGCCCGGACCACCTCGTGCTTTAGTGAGAGCCCTCCGCGAGCGTCTGCGTGCCGCTCATTTTCCGCACGGCCTTCCCCTGCGATTCGTGTTCGCCAAGGAAGGTCCAGTCGACCTTTCGGTTGTCGTGGAGCGTGAGGCGGGAGCGCGCGTGCTGGAGTTGCCCGTGGGACTCACGGGGACCTGGGACGCGCTCGGGGAGGGGCTATGGAGGCTCAGGCTTGAAGGGCGCGCGCGACCGGGCGACAGGGCGCGCGTGGTCGTTCAACCACGGGATGTCGTTCGATTCGAGATAGCTCCTGGTCGCGCATTCACGACGTGCTTGGGCGCGTTGCGCATCGACGGCGGCGGGGCAGCAGCCCTCGTGCGCGATCAACACCCCTGTCTCTGGCCTCCAGAAGCGTTCGACGACTGGACCGAGCGAGGCAATCCCATGCGACCCGACGACGTGGCGATGGCTTTCGAGCGCGCTCCTCCTCGAGAGGAGCTTGGAAGAGATGGGCAGCTTGCCAAGGGAGGAGGGGGCCGATAAGTCTTCAGCAAGAACATGCTGGAGGCCATCGTGACGCTCCTTTCCGTCAAGAAAGCCGAAGACCTCTTCGACGCGCTCGCGGCCGCTTGGCCCGATGCCCACTGCGAACTCGCTCACCATTCGCCGTTCCAGCTGCTCGTTGCGGTCGTGCTCAGCGCGCAGACCACAGATAAGGCCGTCAACAAAGCACTCGCGCCTCTGCTCTTGCGTAAGCCCCATTTTGGACCCGAAGACCTCGTGGCCATGGGAGTGGAGGGATTCCTCGAGGTCATCAAGAGCATCGGCTTGGCTCCTACGAAAGCTCGCAACTGCGTTGCTTTGTCGAGCCACCTCCTCGAGCGTCACGGCGGGCGAGTTCCCGCAGCGCGCGAGGAGCTCGAGGCGTTGCCAGGCGTCGGTCGCAAGACGGCCAATGTGGTCCTCAACGTCGTGCACGGCTTGCCCACCATGGCGGTCGACACCCACGTTGCGCGCCTAGCGGTGCGCATGGGACTCTGCGCGCCCACCTCCGACCGACTCGCCATCGAGCAAGCGTTGGTGCGCAAGGTTCCTGAGCGGCACGCCAAGTCTGCCCACCACCACCTCATCTTTCACGGAAGGTACCACTGCATCGCGCGCGCGCCGCGCTGCGAAACGTGCGCTGTGGCGCGCCTGTGCCCACGGGTCGGTGTGCCTTCGCCATCCGCTCCCTCTGCGAAAAGGAAACGCCGCGATGACGCCTCCGTCGAGAATCCATCTTGACCCCTCCGTGCGCCTGGGCGCGCCAACCAAACCGGGTGGCTGCAAAGTTCTCCTGCTGGGCAGCGGCGAGCTGGGCAAGGAACTCGTCATCGAGTTGCAGCGGCTCGGCGTTGAGGTCGTCGCGTGCGACTCCTACGCGGACGCTCCTGCCATGCAGGTGGCGCATCGCGCGCGCGTCTTCGATATGCGCGACCCCGGCGCGCTCCGCGCCGTGGTGGAAAGCGAAGCCCCTGATCTCATCGTGCCCGAGATCGAGGCCATTGCCACAGAGGAACTCGTTGTCCTTGAGCGAGAAGGCCACATCGTCGTGCCGACCGCGGAGGCCGCGCGCCTCACCATGGACCGCGAAGGCATCCGGCGTCTCGCCTCCGAGGAGCTGGGCCTGCCAACGGCGCGTTCCCTTTTCGCGAGCGACTACGACGCCTTCGTGGTAGCCGCGCGTGCTCTCGGCTGGCCCTGCGTGGTTAAGCCACTCATGAGTTCGAGCGGCAAAGGTCAAAGTGTGGTGCGGGGCGAGGAAGACCTCGCGCGCGCCTGGGAGTTGAGTCAAACGGCCGGACGTGCTGGCGCGGGTCGTGTCATCGTCGAGGAGTTCATTCGCTTCGAGAGCGAAATCACACTCCTGACCGTGCGCGCCCGCACAGGGACGTGGTTTTGCGATCCTATAGGCCACCTGCAAAAGGAGGGGGATTATGTGGAGAGCTGGCAGCCCCATCCCATGGAGGCCCCGCAGCTCGAGCGCGCCCGGCACATCGCTCGTGCCATTACCGATAGGCTCGGAGGATACGGACTCTTCGGCGTCGAACTGTTCCTTCTTGCCGACGGCGGAGTTCTTTTCAGTGAAGTGAGTCCGCGTCCGCACGACACGGGTCTGGTCACCCTCGCGACTCAAGAGCTGAGCGAATTCGCACTCCACGCCCGTGCCATACTCAGCCTACCCGTAGGTCCTATCCATCGGCATCGCGTGGGGGCTTCCGCAGCGCTTCGCGCACCGAGCTCACTCGCAGCTCCCGTTTTTACGGGCCTGGGAGCCGCGCTTTCCGACGCGCAGGTGAGCGTGCGGCTCTTTGGTAAGCCCGTTGCGCGTCCGGGGCGAAGGATGGGCGTGGCGTTGGCCTGGGATGCCGACATCGCTGGGGCGCGTGCGCGCGCGTGTCGGGCTCGGGAGAGCCTCGGCCTTGAGGAGGGCTAAGCAAGGGGGCTGGTTTGAGACGACTCAATTGACATCGAGTTTCCAGCAGCGCTGAACCCTCGTTACGAAATCAGTTGAGGCATCGGCCTTCACAAACGTCGGAGATGTTTGGTTGGTGGTGTTTCCGTTTCCAACCTGGCCGCTTCCGTTCGAACCCCAGCACATGATTCTGCCATCGTGGAGAATGGCGCACGGTGTTTGAAGCCCTCCCCCAATGACGGCAACTCCCGAGGTGAGGCCAACGACCTGTGTCGGGACATTCTTTTGCACAAGGGTGCCGTCTCCCAACTGGCCAGCATCGTTGTCTCCCCAGCACTTCACACCACCCGTCGTCAGCAGTCCGCAGTTAAATTGATTTCCGCCCTTAAGTTGGACATAGCGATCAGAGCCGATGCTTACGTTCACAGGGACATTGCTGGTAGTCGTCGAGTTGTTACCCAACTGGCCTCTGGAATTGTTACCCCAACAGACCACCGTGCCGTCGGATTTCAGCGCGCATGCCGAGTCTTCCCCATTGGCAATTTGCACAACACCGCTGGTGAGGCCTGTGACCTGCACTGGGGAAGTCGAGCTGGTTGGCGACGCACCATTTCCTAGCTGGCCGAGAGCGCCCCCACCGAAGCACCAGACCGCGCCTGCTGAGGTCAAGGCGCAAGTGAAGCGTTCCCCGGTGGAAATCGCAACTACGTTCGAGAGTGTGCCGGATGGGATGTCGTAGGGTGTTGAGCGGTTGCTGGAGGCGCTAGTCCCCACTTGACCGGCGTCGTTTTTGCCCCAGCACGACACAAGGCCTGTTGACCTCAGTGCGCAAGTGAAATCCTTGAATGTCGACAAAGCGACAACATTGTTGCTGCCTGGCCAAGGGATGGTAGCGTATTGGGTCATCAGTGGCGTGCCTGAAATGACGCCATCTCCGACCTGTCCGTTCGAACGGCTACCGAGGCAATAGACGCTATTTGAATCGGAAATTCGGCACATATGCGAACTTCCAACGGCAATAGCTACTGTGTCGGGCCCCCATCCGGTCATTTCTGTGGGGTAAGTCACGTTAGACGTGTTGCCGCTGCCCATCTTCCCGTTTGCACCGGAACCCCAACAGTAGACTCTGTTGTTTGCATTCATGGTGCACATGCTGTCTTGGCCGCCCGCAATCATTCCGTACGGGAACTCTAATCCCTGGGTGGAACACGTTTGGCATCCTGTTAAGTTTGAGAGTCCGACTTGCTTGCCACTCATGGTGGCGGTGTAATACGTCGTTGCCGCAGGGAGGGAACTTTGTTCTGTCGCAAAGGTGCGAGCGAGGTTGTACGCGCGCGTTGCTGTCGAGAATACTGCCGTAGAACTGGCACTGTTTATGGTTCCGCTCTCGATTCCCCAGCTCGCAGAAAACGCTCCGGGAGTTGTTGTGGCGGGCAGCGTGACTCCCAGTGAAGTCGACGTTGCGGTTCCGGCGAACCCGGAAACTCCCGTGTTGCCTGAAAACTGGAGCAACGAAATGTTGCCAGAAGGCGTGTGACTCCCGGCAAAGGAGAGTGCGCAGCTCGCGTTCAGGCTCGGGGTGGCGAGCGAGGTTGTTAGAGTATAAACACTGAAGGAATAAAGAGAACTCTCTGCCGTGCAGACTCCGCCCTGGCAGGCGCGAACTCTATAGGTGCAGGTGCCTGTCGTGCCACCAAAAGTCCCACTCGATGTTCCGTTAGACGACAAGGTAGGACAGATGCTTCCCGTTGAAGAAGAGATCTCGTACGACGTCGCCGCGTCGACGTCCGATGCGCCTGAGCATTCAATGGAATAGCTCCCCCCTGGGCTGCCAATAGCATTGGGCAAGTTACACGACACTGTGCCCTGAATAGGGTCTTCTACAGGAACAACGGTGACTGCGAATTCGTCGAAGACGGCCGCTATTCCGTCTGTAAACGTGACTCGAATATTGCACGAGCCGTTGAAGTTCGAAGAGGGCGTGTAGGTCAGAACTCCCGTGGTCGTGTTCGTGTCCGAAATGGCGCCGTTGTCTGAGCAGCGAGGAACTGTGGTTGACGCCTGGGAAAAGCTATAGAGAGCCCCCGCGCCTTGGGCCTCGTCAGACGCAACCACGTCGGCGCTGGAAAGCACAAGCGCGGTGTCCTCGTTGGTGGACTGGTCTGCAACCGTGAGTGTGGGTGCGACGTTGCTTAATGTTACGTTAAAGGATTGTGTAACGGCGTCCGCGCCCGCGCTGTCGGTAACATTCAATACGATGCTGCAGGATCCCACATGAGTGTTATTGGGCGTTCCGCCGACGCTGGCTGTTCCCCCTGTGCCCGACACAGTAGCCCAGGCGCAGGTACTCGAGGCCTCTTTGCTCCAGGTCAGTGTTCCGCCATCGGGGTTGGTGGCTGTTGGGGCGCAGGAGTATGTGGCATCTTCGTTCACCGAAACAGCGCAGCTTTGTGAAATCAATGGAGCGTCATTGACTGCCGTGACAGTCAGGGCGAACTGCGCTGCATCCGCAGCCCCATTGCCGTCGGCAAAACTCAGGCGCACATTGCAGATGCCGTTCCAGTTGGCCGTTGGTGTGAACGACAGTGCGCCGGTCGAGGCGTCCAGAGATCCAAAACTGCCGACGTCCGCGCAGCGCTCACCGGTGGTGGCCGCGTGATCGAATGTGTAGACCGTCGCCCCCTGTCCTTCTTCGGATGCCTGCACCGCCGCATCCGCAAGAGTCAGTGTTCCGTCTTCAGAAATGTTTTGGTTCGTGACTGAAAAGGTGGGTGCGACGTTCGCAACAGAAACGTTCACTGTCTGCATCACATCGTTGCTGCCCATCGAATCGTTGACCTTGAGGACGACCGTGCACGCACCGACCTGTGCGTTGCTGGGGGTTCCGGTCACCGCTCCGCTTCCTGAGTTCACAGAGGCCCATGCGCACGTGCTTGCCGCGTCTTTACTCCAGGCGAGTGTTCCCGAGTCGGGGTTGCTCGCGGAGGGGGAGCAGGAATAAGCAGCATCTTGGTTAACGGAGGTCTGGCAGCTCTGCGAGATAACCGGCGCGTCGTCAACAGCCGACACGCTGATGGTCACAGTACTCCAAAGCGCCGATTGTGAGGCCCCCGCCGACACGCGGTATTCGAAGCTCGCGGAACCGGAAAAATTCGCTGCCGGCGTGAAGGAAGAACTGCACACTCCCACGCTGCATGTGAAAGCTCCGATGGCGCCGTCTGCAGCGTTGCGGACGCTGATGGCCGACGCTAAGTCCCCATCGGGGTCGATATACTGGTTCATTGCTCCTGGAGCTATGCTGATGCTGACTGCTGTGTCTTCAGCGGTTGATGCAGAGAAGTCGACGGCAACAGGGAGGTCGTCAGCATCGTCCACCACAATCGACACGGTTTGCTCGACCGTGTTGTTACCCACAGAGTCGCCAAGCGAAACGTCAACGGTACAAGAGCCAACATCACTGTTCGAGGGTGTGCCCGAAAGCGTGACGGATGCACCTGTGCCCGAGAGGTTGACCCAGGAGCCACATGTGCTCGATGCCGCTTTGCTCCAAGTGAGTGTCCCACCGTCGGGGTTCAAGCTAGCGATGCCGCATGAATAAAGAACGTCCTGCAAAGTTCCCGGCGCGCAGCTTTGCACGATCACTGGCAAGTCGTCGACGGCGTTCACAGTGACGGCGAATTCGTCGAAGGCGCTGGCTGTTCCATCGGTGAAGGTGACACGCACGTTGCACACGCCGT
>JBIKVI010000131.1:0-11474 GCA_044356935.1 Silvanigrellaceae bacterium
GCCCGCGCGCTCCGAGGTCCATGTTCCACACGTGGGGGCGCGCCGGGTAGTCGAACATCATGCCGTTGGCGAACCATATGGTGTAGTTCTGCGCCACCGCCTCCTGAGAAAGCTCTCGCCACCCCTCATCCTTTCGGTGGAATCCCCCGATGTCGGACGTGTAGTAGTCGACGCCCGACCACGACATGTGCGCTTGCGCCCGCAGGTGCCCGGAGAGCGCGCGCAGGCTCCCGCCTATATCGCCCGACCAAATGCCAACGCCGTAGCGCTGGATGCCCGCAGCTCCCGAGCGCGCCGCGATGAAGGGACGCTCGCTCGAGCGCGAACGCTCATAGCCACGCCAGATGCTCGCCGCCCAGAAGAGGTTGTAGACGTTGTGCACGTCCCAATGACGGTTCCCGAGCGTCGGGTGCCCATGGTAACACGCGTCCTTGGCGTACATCTCGGGCTCGCCCAAATCGATCCAGTGGGAATGGATTCCCATGGCGGCCAAAGGAGCGCGCTTGAGGTCGTGCCAGGCATCACCCGCGGCGGGATTGGTCCAGTCGATCATGCCTCCAGCGCCCCACCATGGGCCGCCATTCCCCGTGATTCCCACGGGCTCACGCGGTCGCCCGCAATCGTGCGCAAGGAAGGCCATGGGAGACCCAGCAGGCTCCTTCATGGCAGCGTATGCGGGTTGGCCCGTGGCGACGTAGCTCTCCTCGATGGGCATGAGGGCGAGGCCGCGCGCGTCACGGAACTCCGCTATGGCCCGTGCGGCGTCGGGGAAGAAGGTGGGATCGAACGCGAGCGCGCCCATATTGCTTTTGGGATCGCCGCCGCTCACGCCGCCGAACCAAAGGAGGTCGAGTTGGAAGCCTTCGAGGGGATATCCGGCCGCGCGCAGCTCCTCTTGCAATTGACGCATCTCGTCCCAGCCGGCGTAACTGAATTCGCTCATCCAGAGTCCGAAGACCCGTTTAGGAGGAAGCGGCGGACGGCCGGTGAGCTCAAGGTAACGGGCGCGCACCTGCCGCGGCGTCGTCTGTCCGCCTATGAGTACCCCTCGCAGAGCGCCGCCGTCAGCTCGGACGCGCATGGGGTCGCCCTGGAGGTCCCACGTCTGCTTGCGCGCGTTGTCGTAATAGAGCGCCCAGGCGCTCTCCCCGCTCCCCGCGAAATAAGCCACGGGTATCTGGATGTCGCCCACCGCGCCCCCCCCACCGCGGAACTCCGAGAGCACGTTGCCCAATTCGCCAGGCGACGCCCTCACGCGGCCCATCCAATCGCCGTTGGTGGAGCCCGGATCGACGAAGTGCTGCCCGAGCCCCCACGCATGCGTGGCGCCCTCGCGTGAAAGCGTGATCCCCAGGAGATCGCCTTCGGGACACGCTCGCGTGAGAGTGGCACCTGACGCCTTGTCTACCGCGCTGAAACAGAGGCTCGACTCGTCGACGCGCACGATGAGGCGGCTCGTGCGCAATTCACCCGAGGCCCTCTCGAAAGAGGTGGGTCCTGTGAACGCTCGCGCGTCGCCGTCGACCATGGGGGTGAACGAGAAGGGGTGTTGCGCCGCGGCGCCCTGTCTGTACTCGAACGCCACGACGTCGTCGGCGAGAAATTCCAATGCCAAGGTTCGGCCCGCGCTCACGAAATCGGCACTCTCTACGCGCCTCGAGTCCGTGGGCTTGCTCGCGCGCCCCTTAAAGAACCGGCAGCCACCACCCGCGACCACCGTAAGCGCAGCGACCCCGAGCAACAAAGACGTCATACGTCTCGATGACGGAACGCGACCCGGTCCAGGGAACGGGAATGAATGAGCGCGCATGGCGACCTCCGTGCTGGCTTCCGCTTCGTTGACTTCCTGTGGTTTCAACGTCCCAGCATTCCATTCAAGGGGGCCTCTTGTCTACCGAGGCTCGTCCGCGCTGTGTTACGATGTCAGCTCGTTGCGCGCGGGGGGAATTCTATGTTCGTAACAGGCCGGCGGCGCATCACTTTCCTCACGGTGTCGACGACCTTCATAGCGATGTCTGCCGTCGCGTGCCGCTCCCGCTCCTTCAACTCCGCCAACAATACTGACGCGGACGCCGACGCGAACGGCGATGGACTCCCCGACGCGGCGCCTCCCGTTCGGTGGTTCCAGTGCGTCGAGGCGGGCAAGTCCACCACGTGGCGCCTGGACGTTCCAAGCCCTTCGGCCCCCTCACCCTCCCCGGGCGATCCCGACAGCGCGTCCGAGTCTCGCTTGGGTGAGGGGGATCCCCAAGCCGAGGAAGGCTTGCCGCCACTCGTCATCCTGCGCGACGGCCGGACCGTCTTTCGCGCCGAGGCCAAGGAGCAAATCGATCGCGCCGAACCTTCCGCGCGCCTCCTTCAAGCCTACGGGCTCGTCGGCGTGCGCTCCTACAGGCGCATCGAGATTCCAACGACGCGTGGCAACGTAACGGTGGACTGGGCGCGCGGATCCGATACCGGACTCGCGCGGACACTCTTCCTCACCCTGCGGGTGCAGGGCGACGGTTTCCAGGCCCTCGTGCGCTGCGACTTGCGCAAGCGAGCGCATTTCGAGGGGGCACGCCTCCCTGGTCTTTCTGCGTCTAGTCACATCAAGCACGGCGTCACCGCCATGGCGCGCGCGACCTCCGAGTGGCGTTCCCTCGATGGAGCGAGCCAGACGGCAGACGACGGGACCCGGACCCATGCCACCTGCGATACGGGCGAAGGACGTCAAGCCGCATGGCGCCTCGAAGAGAAGAATGGTCGCCTGAAGGTCACGCGTGGATCGTCCAAGCCCCAGGTGGACGCGCCTATCGTGAGCCTAGATTCGACCCGCGCGGACGAGGATATCCGTGGTTCGCGGTACGTTACGTGGAGCAGGGCATGGAAGCTCGAGGGAGACGCGGAGATCTCGGTCAAGGAATACGCCCAGATTTTTGAGGAGGCGGACGAGGACCTCGCGCGCGGCGCGCGCTGGACGTTGCCGGGTGAGCCTTCGGAGTTGATCTGCCAAGGGGAACCGGAATTGCGCCCTCCCGCCCCCTAAATCCCCGACCGATTCACGGAGTCACCAGGCGACGAGATATCCAAGCCCTGCGCCAGGTTGAGACACAGAAAGGGCGACGTCGAAAACACGATCATTAGATTGAGGTGCCAACTCGAAGGCAAACGACTCATAGCTTATGAGCAGCTGGATGGAATGCCGCCAAGTGGAACCAAGGAGTCCGTGGCTCGCGACCACGTATTGCCCCAAGGCACCCACGCCCCAGCTCGAGTACCCGCCGGTTTTCTTGAGCGACCGCTCCACACCCCCAAAAAACTGCACGCCAAGATTCTCCGACGACAGAGCCAGGCCCGCCTCCGCTCCATAGAGCGTCGCCGTTGCCTCGTCGGAAAGGGAACTGCCGAGGTCTTCGATGCCTTGCGTCTTCACGGAGCTCCTTTCCGATGCGGCATACGGGTCCGCGAAAAGGAGCAAGGCCCCTCCCGCGAACGGGAACTCCAACCTCCATCCACCGCCGTAACGGAGCCTGGACAGCGTTATGGACACCGTGTCCCCCTGTGAATCTCCCTCAGTCAGTAAGAAGATCTTCGCGCGACCATAAGAGGTCATCACGTAGGGGTAGCCGGGATACGGGCCCCCGACTCCGAGCCGAAGCGAAGACTTGAGCGAGAACCCGCCACTGCTAAAGTTCAATTCGCGCAGCGCACCAGCGGAAAACTGACCGCGCAAGCGCCATGTTCCCCAGTCGCTTGCAGCGTTGTCCTTCTCGTCGTAGGCGTCACCGGCATCCTCGGGAACCTCCGCGGGGTCGACGACCTTGAGGGCCTGCGCGACCTTCTTCGCCAGCGCGGCCCGGTTCTTGTTTCTTCCCGCCTTATTGAGGCTCCACACGGGGCCCTTGAGCCAGGCTGTCTTGACCCGTTGGGATTTGACGTTGCCTTTTCGCAAGCGCGCGTTCTTAGGATTGAACTCGAACTGCGCGAAACTAAACTCCGTGGGCCCGGGCGGCAGCGCGTAAATGGCCTCGGCGCCTGAAGTCGCGCCCTCCCCCGCTTTCGCGTCCTTGACACCACCTGTGCTGGGCAGCGTGACATCTGCATTTGGGTCGGCCGACGGAGCCTCGGGCTTCACGAGAGCTGGATGGCTCTCCGACTCGACGCGAGCGAGGAACGGCATCCCGTCCACGAGGGTCGCCGCAACGAGCTTCGAGAAGCGCCGGACTTTGAGCTTGGCGAGTGAGACGCGGGTGGCGCGCACGGAGGCTTGCGCTACGGGTTTACTCCCCTTGGTGGCGGCTTCGTCGAGCGCCGCTTTCACACCCGCGGCCCCGCCACCCGCGAGTTTGACCCGAAAGACGAAGGTCTTGGCCGCGGCCTGGGCCTCGATGCGATAGATGAGGCTCGACTCCTCAATTTTGAGTTTCGGTGCGTCGACTTCGCAAGCGACGGAATGGAAAGGCGAGAGTCCCCAAGGGCTCTCGGGACCGGCAACGAGATTCCGACGCAGCGCGGCGCAAACAATGGCGAAGTCAGAGTCGAAGGACTTCACGAGTTCGGGGTTCGCGCTTTGAGCCGGTTTCGCCTTCACGATGATTGCCACCGCCCGCGCGACGCGGAAAGGTTTGGCTGCCGTTTGCGGAGCCAGCGAGGAGGGTGCCTCGGGAGTTGATTGTGCCTCCTCGGAGGCGCCGGGCTTCGCTGGACGAGGCGATGCCGCTGGACTTGGCGATGCCGTTACGCGAGTCTCAGGCGTACCACCGTCCTGAGTGAACGCAGTTGCAGGCGCCATAAGTGGGCAAAGTGTCGCCATCAGCGCGATGATGTTTCGTTGAGGCTTCGTCCGCCGCGTGAGGCGGAGGATCAACGCATCAAAATGATCTCGCGCGACGCGATGCAAAACATACCCCTCCGAGATCAGCAATCTCTCGAGAGGTTAGGTGCGAACAGATGCGCTAGCAAGGAAACGCATGCACCGGCCAACATAACTCTGGCGGGTGCCGAGCGATTGTCTCCCCTTCGAGCGCGCTCAGCCCTCCCGCGGCAAGGAGCGCGTCGACAAGAGGAAACGCCGATAGGCGTTCTCCGCGCGGCGGGCGAGGGTTTCCTCGTCATCGGCAACGCCTCGCGTGGCGGGACGATTCCCTCCCACGTCGAACCCGAACGCTTCGAAGGGGTCGAGCTCCTCACGGCGAAGGGAATCGCGAGCCCTCGCGGGCGCCCCCGTGAGCCGCTCCCAGGTCCGGCGTGCATCGCCGCGCGCCAACGCGCCAAAAGCCTTCAACGTGGGGGCACGTCCGAGGTTGTGAGGTTCGTAGATGACAACATAGGGTAACGAGAGCCCCCCACGCGATTGCGTCGACCCTTCGGCGACGTGAGAATAGAGACCCCACTTCTGGAACGCCTGGGCGATGGCGCGGATGCGTCGCTCCGCCGGCACGCGCAACGGAACAACCTTGCGGGGGCCCGGGGAGCGCTGTCCTTCGGCGCTTTCATGCCAGAAAACAGCCACCAGCTCTTCGTCGAGGCGACGCACGAGGAAACCATCGCGAAAGCGCTCACCCGCCTTCACGTCATCCTCATCGGCCTGCAGGAGGCCTAGGCCCTTGAGCCTCTCCGAAAGAGCGTCGGTCCGCTCGTCGCCAAGGATTCGCGAACTGAATCGAGCGAACTCCAAAACGTCGCGGAAGCGAGGCACGAAAATGGGCCAAGCCAAGCACACCTTCACGACACGCGCGTTCGAAAGCGCATCGAGGGCCATCCCATTGGCGCGCGCCAGCAACCGGGGCCGGCTCGTCGCGAAGTTCGCAATGAGGCCCGGCTGGTGGGTGAGGACCCAAACGGAAAGGCGGGTGAAGTCATCGCGGTGCAGGCGCCAGAACCCGACTCCGACCCAAACATACACCGACAGAAGGACGGCCGTGGCGAGCGCGCACAGGCCCCAATGGAAAAAGCTCACGATATTCCCCTCGTAACAGACATCCGGGCGGATAACCAAACACGTCGGGGTGCGCAAGCGAAAAGCGGCAAGGGGTGCCCACGCCCCACGTGGACACGGCTGTTACCTTCCATGGGTATGGGAACTCTTGTCCGAGCGGCCCTCGCGGTGTGCCTCTTGCCGGCCACGCGGGCAACGGCCGACCAATACCACTACGCAAACGTGCTGCTCGGGGCCCGCGCCCAGGGGCTCGCGGGAGCGTTCACGGCCCTGGCCGATGACGCGAGCGGCGTTTCCTACAACCCAGGGGGTACTGCATTCGCGAGGGGAGGAGACCTCTCGCTCTCGAGCGCCACCTTCTATCAGCGCAGGACGACCTATGCGCGCGTCTTCGGCGAGAGCGACTTCGATGAAAAGGCACGAGGTGCGGTGTCGAGCTTCCTAGGGGGACTCACGCGCCTCGGCGGCAAGGCGCCCCTGGAAGGACTCACCTTGGGATTCGCGTTCTCGACACCAGACGCGGGGCTCGTCGATGAGAACTCGACCCTCCTCTACGAACCGAGGGCCAACCTGCTGCGATACCGTCGCACGCAGAGCACGCGCGCAACAACCCTCCACGCCTCCACCAGCGCGGCCGTGGGCCTCGGGTCGCACGCGGGTTTGGGCATTTCGGTGGGCTACTTTGACGTCGACGAGTTGTCGATAATCCAGCAAAGCGTCGATCAAGGCCCCTATCGCTTCAGGTCGACGGGAGATCGCGATGTGCGATCGCTCTCGAGCGTCCATTCCCGAAGTGCACTGCGGGTGGGTGGCGTGGAAGTGGGAGCGGGTTTGCGCTTCGCGCCGGCCGCCTTCGTAAGTCTTGGGCTGTCTGCGCGAGTCCGCCGCGTACTCAGCCAAAACTACTCTGCCCAGCGGGAATCCCTGTCGGCTTGGGTCGACTCCTCGGGAACTGCGGTTGTGGCCCCCGGTGAGGACGAACGCTTCGCAGGCCGCGTCGACAGAAAGGAAGAACGCACCGACCGCGACGACGCCCTGTCGGAGTGGCCCAACGAAGTTCGCGCCGGTATGGCATTACTCGGGGGCAAAGTGGCGACCTGGTCCGCGGATGTCATCCATCACTCGGCGGCAGAAGCCCGGGTCGCAGGCTTAGCGCGGGCTGCTGTGACCAACGTCGCGACCGGTATCGAAGTGGTACTTCTCTCGCGGCTCATCCTCAGGGGAGGCGCATTCACCAATTTTGATGCCACTGCCTCACGTGACGTCTTCTCGGCGCAGAGCCGCGGGGAGCACATCGACTACCTCGGAACCTCGAGCGGCATGGCTTTCAGATTCAAAAGTTCGGAGTACGGAGCCGTGTATGTCCACCAATGGGGACGCGGCAAAGCTGAAAAGGCGCCCGGCGTGGAATCCGCCGTTTCCAGCCGATACCAGTTGCTGACGCTCACAGCCTCCCAATCTTTTTGAACGGGTCTGCGCCTGCGCACCTGGCCCTCAAGAAAAAGCCAAGGCTGATGGGCCCGCGTCTTGAGCCGAGCGCCTACAAAGGCATACCATGCGGGTATCTTCCAGGGAGAGGGATGACGCCGCATGAATGGAAACAACAGTATCGACACCTTCGAGGACTTCGAAGCACCGCTGGATGCCAGCGCTCTTGTTGAACCAGACTCGTCCTCGGTATCCTCCGATGCGCTCGATCTCTACGAGCTCGACGTTCAAGAGGCGTCTCAGACCCTGGGCGTAAGCCTCGCACGGCTCTCACAGTTGACGACCAAAGGAACCCTCTCTCACGTGCGGCGCCGTGTGGGCGCGCGTTGGCGCGTCTTTTACCGGCGCGATGAAATCGACGAACTTGCCCGCGTCAATCGCGCAGTCGTTTACCAACGCCCACCTTCGTACGTTCCCCTCCCCCTCACGCCAGCCGCCGAGCGTTTAGGCGATGCCGCATCAGGTGCAAAGGCTCGGTGCCACGAAGAAGCGCGCCCAGGTGCTAGCGTCAATGAAAATTCGGGTCTGAACGAAGACTCAAGACCACAACCGGCGTTCGGTACTTCGTTCGGCACCTCGTTCGGCACCTTCGCGCCCGACTCGCACACTGTCTTCGTTTCACCACCCTATTCTCCTTCTCCAGCTCGCAGCGCCAACATCGGTTATGGGAAGGATAAGACCTCCGCGCTGAGTTTGGAACAGAAGCGCGTTGAAGGGTGCGATGCGAAACGGCGCGAACTGCTCCTTGAAGACGCCGTCAGCCGACTGGCATCCCTCGAAAGGGGACTCGAATCTCTCGCGGCAGCAGACCGCGCTCGGGCACTTGGTTTGCTCGGCGCGGGGCGAGAACGTCCTCCCTCGTCACTTGCGACTTCCTCCCTTCGCTCCGCTTTAGGGCCCCTCCCCGTCACATCGCGAGAAGTGCTGTCGGACGAGGTCCCCTCCCCGGTGGCTCTTAGGCCGCGCGCTGCTCGAAGGCGCAGCGAGCCCACTCGCGTGCGTTACTGTAAATAGCGAGACCACCGGCTCGCCAATCGAAGGGCGCGCTTCGAAAAGGGCGCGCGAGCTGCCTCTCACGACGAGATGGCTCCGGCGGTTTGCGGAGGTTCATTCGATGTGACGCGGATCAGTTCGAGCGAACGGCGCTTGCGTAACGGCGAGCCACACATACCCCCAAATGATGACGAGATAGGGAATGAGAACATTGGTGTCAAAGTAAACGTTTTGCGTCAGGGCGTGGAGAAAGTTTGCTCCCAGTGCGGCGCAAAGCGCGCGAAAAATAAAAGCCGGGCCTTGAGTCGCGGCGCCTATCGAGAGGCTACGGAGAATGCGGAGTCCCGCGACGACCAACACCAAGGCCGCAGCCGTGCCGATGATGCCCACATTGGCGAGCGCCTCGAGGTAAAGATTATGCGCGTTGAACTTCTCATTGAGATCCGCGAGGCCCGAGGCATCGTAGTAGGCGGTGCGTAACCCATTCTCGATCCAATAGTGCCCGTGACCAAACGCTGGCGCGTCGGAAATCATGCGCACGTAGACTTGCCAAAAGCGCACCCGGTTCTCGAAGTCACCCCGCGTTGCGGCTTCCACAACGTGACGCAGGCGATCAACGATGCCCGAGAGGGCAACGACCGTCACGCCGCCCCCGAAGGCCGCAAGTGTGCCCACAAGCCGGACGCGTGCGAAACGCCCTTCGAGTTTCACCATGAATGGCAGAAACAGCGAGAACGCGAGGGCAAACGCCAGCGCAGTGCGCCCTCCGCTCATCACAACCGCCAGGAGCGCGGCGCACGAACCGCTTGCGTACACGAGAACGGAAGCCCACGCGGGCAGGTTTGGAGAAAGCGAAAAAGGGCTTCGGGGAACTCCAGGCTCACGCGCGCGAACCTCGGCCGCCAGCGCGGTCCAAGTGAGGAACCAGAAGAACGAGAACAGCCCTAGTCCGACGCTCGCTGTCGAAAGTGGATGACCATAGAAACCGAAAGCGCGATAGACGCCACCCGCCATGAGGTGCTCCGGCAGGAGTTTGGAAGCCCTGCCATGGAACGCCACTCCCGTGAGGTGCTGGAAGGCGAGAAGCGCAGCCCACACCACGGTTAGGAGCGTCAATGACGCGAGGAACGCACGCAAAGATCGGGGGGAGCCATGCGTGTGCATCTCGTCGACCGCCACAGAGCGCGCGGCTCGGCCACGTGCAAGCACTCCAAAAACGACGAGGGCGAGGCCACTCACGACCCACGCCGATGACATCCGACTCGTGAGTGGTTTGCCCAATGCCTCGGGCCAAACACGCTCGAAGGCATCGCTCACATCGGTGGGCACCTGCGCGAAGTACCCAAGCACGTTCGCAAGGGGAAAGAGGGCCCAAATTGCGAGGAAGCACATCCCAATTCGAACGAGCGTCGCTCCGAGATGGGAAGGCACCGCACGGGCACGGAACACGACGACCGCGGGAGCGACGATGCCCACGGCGTAGAGCCCGGTGGACTGCGCGGCCACACCAAGAAAAGGAAACACACAGGAGAGGGCGAGCGTCAGGGCCAATGGCATGCGCGTTCCCTTGAAAACCGTTGAGGAGGAGTCCCGTTCGCGCTTGGAGTCAGCAGCGCGTCGCGAGGTAGTTTTGGATACCCATCTGCCGGACGAGTTCGAGGTGTTGATCGAACGCCGCCACGTTGATGGTCTCGAGATGAATGAGGTCGTCGAGCGTGCGTCGCGCAAGAGGTTCGGTCGAGGGGAGTTCGCGCAGGACGACCAAGGCGAGATCGCGAACGTCAATGGCCATCCGACGCTCGCTCTGGAGGATTTCCTCAACGGTCTGACCCACATTGAGACGCCCAAGACTTTGGAGGTCAGGAGTCGCCTCGGCCGCCAATTGAGCCAGAAGGCAGGCGTCGAGCTTCTCGGCTCGGGAGGCGAGGACATCATTCAATCGGTGGGCCAGCGTCGCATAGCCCCAATGGAGGCTCATGGCGCGGTGGATGCGAATTTGCTGCATAGCCGTTACCAAGGCCTGCGACACTCCCGTGAGGGTCGCGCCCAATTCTCCGAGACCTTTCATCATGTCGCTCCTCTTGCCAACAAAAAGACCGACCGCCGCGCAATGAGCGCTGGACGGTCGATCGAGTTTGTATGCGACTCTGCTGTCTTGCAAGCGTCAGGCAGTCCAAGGAACCAAAATCACATAACGCGAGCGCAAGGGCCGCGCCCTAGGTTCGATAGCTTACTTGTTCTCAGCAGCGCGCTTGGCCTTGTACTTCTCGATCATCTCTTCTTGCACGTTGCGAGGAACCGCGGAGTACTTGAGGAACTCCATCGAGAACTCACCCTTGCCCTGGGTTCCGGAGCGCAGGTCGGTGGAGAAACCGAACATTTCGGAGAGGGGCACTTCGGCATCGATTTGGGCGTAGCCACCGTTGGTGGCCGACCCGGTGAGCGTACCGCGGCGCTGGCTGATGAGGCCCATCATCGTTCCCGAGAACTCCTCCGGCCCTTCGATGCCGACCTTCATGATGGGCTCGAGGATCGTTGGCTTGGCACTTGGGTACGACTCGCGGAAGCCCGCCATGGCGCACGTCTTGAAGGCCATTTCGTTGGAGTCGACAGGGTGGTGCAGACCGTCGTTGACGACCAAGCGCACACCCACGACCTGAGCACCAACGAGCTGGCCCGTTTTGACCTGCTCCTGGAAGCCCTTGTCGCATGCAGGAATGAACTGCCGCGGAATGGATCCGCCCACGGTTTCGTCGACAAACTCGTAAGCCTTGACGGCGTCGGCCGGCAGGGGCTCCATGAAACCGAGAATGCGTGCGAACTGGCCCGAGCCGCCGGACTGCTTCTTGTGCGTGTAGTTGATTTCAGCACGCTGCGTGATGGTTTCACGGAAGTTCACCTGCGGCTTGCCGACGATGACTTCGCACGCATACTCGCGCTTCATGCGCTCAACGTAAATCTCGAGGTGAAGCTCACCCATGCCCGAGATGATGGTTTCGCCCGACTCCTCGTCGCGATGGACGCGGAAGGTGGGGTCTTCCTTGGTGAACCGGTTAAGGGCTTGGGAGAACTT
>JBIKVI010000132.1:0-11458 GCA_044356935.1 Silvanigrellaceae bacterium
CACCGCGAACCCGAGTTCTACGAAGGCGCGTACGCCGAACTTTTTGGGTGGGAGAAGTTCTTCATCGGTCATCTTTTCGGGCTCGAGTTTGTGGAGACCGGCGATCATTCCCACAGCCGTGAGGACCAAAAGGGCACCGGCGCTCGCCACGACGAGCCACCCATGGGCCGACATCTCTGGGCTCTTCGTGACCTTCTCGGCGATAATGTACCACCAGTTGACGATTTTCACGAGCCCACCGCCGCTTTCGGCCGCGAGCGCCGGCACCGCTACCGATGCAAGAGCGAACGCGAGGGCGCTTTTCCACATTAGAGACCGGTTCATTCTTCCCCCAACCCACGGGACGGGATATTCACGCGAATTCGCTTACGAATTCAACAAAGCTCTGGAGCCAATGCCCTTTAACGCAACAGCGCTCGACGCGCAAGGGTAGCGCAAGCGAGGGCCGAGAACGACGTGACGAAGAACACGATGAGATAGGGCAAAGCATTATCGCGCACTTCAGCGATCGCACCGAGGAGGCCTACGATCGCCAGTAACTTGAGCATAAGCCCGAAAAGGCTTTTGGATTGGCGCACGATGGCGAGGACCTGGAGCAAAATGCCACCCACGGCGACAAAACCTATGCCTACGAACACGGCCGCCCAGAAGGGGTCCATGGGGTCGAATGAGAACGTCATGAACGAGTTCCTTTCGATTCTGGATCCTTTGCAGAAACGTCCCTCTCGCGTCTGCGCAAGGCCATGAGCTTGCGCACGGAGAGGAGAGTGGACGTCCCGAACACTCCACCTAGAATCAAGAGGATCCACACCCTGCAGGTTCCGATGTCAACGAAAATCGACGAACAGAAGCGTCCGCCAGGCCGTGTATCGACGAACAACGCTCCCGCTACCACGCTCATCACAAGAGCGTTCAGGTTTCCATACACGATGCCAAACCAAATCCACATTTGCCGCATACGCTCTTGACCTTCCCTAGTCGCCTCGTCAAAATCGGGGTCCTCAAGGCACCCCGGGCCTACTCCGGGCCGTGAGGATTTACACTTCCGGCACGATCAGGACACGCGAGATGAGTCACCAGGCGGAATCCGAGACCTCGCGCGAGAAGAGCACGCTCTTCCTGCGCCGCCTGCACGAGAGCCTCGCCAAGAACAAGCTCTGCAATGAAGTCATAGCCAAGGCCGTCATAGAGCGCCTCGAAATCCGTCAGGAGGGCGACCTCGCGGTCGCCACCATAAGGGATTTCATTTACGAAGGATTCATCCGCCAGCCAAGCGTTCATGCCGAAATGAAGGCGCTCACTCGTGAAGTGTGGGGAGCGGGAGTCGAGTTCCTCATCGTCTCAGGCACCGCCGCCAATACTCCGCGCAAGCGAGCGCGCAAACCCATGGCCGAAGCCAAAGCCGTGGTCGATCCCCTCTTCGAACCCTCCTCGAATCACGCGAGTCCGGCGTCCGCGGCGAGTTACGCAAAGCCGGAAAAATCGATGACCTCTGCCAATCAAGAGTCGGGAACCTCGAGAGAATTACCCACCGATATCGAAGGAGCCGTGCCCGCAGGACCAGCCCTCCCCGTGCAGGCCTCGCGCGCCGAACGCTTGGGAGCCACCGCGCGCTCGGGTTCAGCACGCAGTGGAGGTGCGACCACCGCGCATATCGTGGAGCGGGCGCTGTCGGCCGCCAATGGCGATGCGGACCACACGACGAGATCCGCAGGAAAGTCGAATACCCCTACCGCCCCGCGCGAAGACAAGTCGTCTCGCGTTGAGCGTCGAGGAGCAAGGTCGGGCCTGCCCCTGAATTCCCTTCCTCCGGACGCTCCGACGCACACGTTCGCCGCTTCCCCCGAACCGGAGATGGCGGTTCCGCCAATGGTGCCGCGGGAGGATGTGGACATGCCCGCAGCCGCAATGGGCCATCTCGATGCCGATGAGACCCCCGCGCTTCCCGTGGTCGAGGAGAATCTGGCGACCGCTGGGGGCAAAGGCAAGAAGTCCCTCCTTGCGGCCCTGGGCAACATCAACAAGATGAGCATGCCCAATCCGGTGACGGCCGTGCTCGATTCCACCGACTACGAAACGCGCGCGTCCGACACGCCCGAGCGGGCCCTAGACCCCGAGTTCACGTTCCAAACTTTTGTGCAAGGAACGAACAACGAGATTGCGAGCCAGGCCTGCCTCAATGCGGCACGCAACCCGGGGAACGTGAGCAACCCGGTGTTCATCTACGGCTCCACCGGCCTTGGCAAGACGCACTTGCTCCACGCCGTTGGCAACGAGATTCAGCGCAACCGTCCGGAGTGGCACGTTCGTTACGTTACGAGCGAGGATTTCGTACTCGATTTCATGCGCGCAGTGCGGCATAACAAGCACCATGAATTCCGCAACAAGTACCGACAGGTCGACGTCCTTCTCGTCGACGACATCCAATTCCTCGAGAGGAAGGATTCCACGCAGCTGGAGTTCTTCCACACGTTCAACGAGCTCTACCAGAGCAAAAAACAGATCGTCATCACGAGCGACCAATACCCCAAGACCATCCCGAACATTGAGGAACGCCTCAAAAGCCGCTTCCTCCAGGGACTCATCGCGAGCATCGAACCGCCGACCTTCGAGGATCGCGTGGGCATCATCGAGGTCAAGGCATCCAACTTCGGGCTCAAGCTGCGCCGCGACCACATCGAATTCATCGCCACGCACGTCAAGAGCAACGTGCGCGAAATAACCGGCGTGCTCAAGACGCTTCTCGTCAACCAGTCCATCAAGGGCGAGGCGCCTTCGCTCGAGGCCATCCAGCAGCTCCTTCGCAAGGACATGCGCGCACAGAGCTCCGGCGTCGAATTGCTCTCCATCCAGAAGGCCGTGTCGGCGCATTTCGGCATAAAGTTTCAGGACCTCATGAGCTCGAGCCGCAAGGAGAACTTCGTACTCCCGCGCCACGTGGCCATGTACCTTGCCCGCGACATGCTACCCCTCACCACCACCGAAATTGCTCTCGCGTTCGGCCGCAAGGATCACACCACGGTCCTCAACGCCGTGAGGCGCATCTCCGATCTCATCGAGCAGGACGCCTCCACGCTTGCTACCGTTAAGGAACTACGTCGAAAACTCGAGCACGCGGCCCACTGACGAGGCTCTTGACCGCGGTAGCCATTGCTCAGCCAATAGTCCGTCCCGACGCGCTGCGGAAGAAACGATCGGCCAGCGCCTGGAGCAACTCACTGGACTCGCCACCGAGGTCGGGTAGCAAAATTCGCTTCGCGCCCGGGACTGCCTCGGCCCAGCGCAACGCGTCGAAGGCATAACGTAACGCAGAGCGGTCGCCAGGACCATCTCTCCGGGTGGCGAGGTCACGGTAGGCGAGCGCGCGCGGAGCGATGTGAGCGAGACGCCCTCCCACATCGACCACGACCGTCGATGAAGAGTGGCCATGCGTTTCCACGGCGCGATTGAGCAAGACTTCTTCATCCCAAAGTAACGGCCCGACGAGGAATGCCGGAACGTCGGGCGCGTAGTGCGTCAGGAGCCCCCCAGGGGCTTCCTGCGCATCGGTTTCCGAGTCGCTGCGCCGCGGGGCGGTTATGCATTCAGGCGCGATGATTCCGCCGAGGGCTTCGCAGATTTCATGGAGTGTCACGTACCCTCGGCGAAGGAGGGTCAAACGCCCTTCCTCGCATTTGACGATGGTGGATTCGATTCCAACGGGACACGAGCCGCCATCGACAATGAGAAGGCCCTCAGCATCAAGATCCGCAGCAACGTGCTCAGCGCGCGTGGGCGACACGTGGCCAAAACGATTAGCGCTTGGTGCCGCGATGGGGACTCCGGCTTCTTCTATAATGGAGAGCGCCACGGGATGTCCCGGAATGCGTACGGCAACGGTGGGCCCCCCTGCCCGGACGACAGCAGGAACGGCGTCTGATGCAGGAAGCACGAGTGTCAACGGGCCGGGCCAAAAGCGTCGTGCCAAGACTTCCACGACCACTGCGAGTCTAGAAGTCATCACGACAAGCGAGCGCACGTCCGTCAGCGAAGCAACGTGCAGGATCAGCGGATCGGTGAAGGGTCGACCCTTT
Organism: Silvanigrellaceae bacterium; assembly: GCA_044356935.1. Taxonomy (GTDB): domain Bacteria; phylum Bdellovibrionota_B; class Oligoflexia; order Silvanigrellales; family Silvanigrellaceae; genus JADCJN01. The sequence goes on from JBIKVI010000132.1 coordinate 4,074, forward strand.
GCTTCAAAAATACGCCCAACGGCCTGTTCGTTCGTCCCGCAGGCTCCCAATCCGTAAACCGTCTCCGTGGGAAAGCTCACCAGGCCACCTTCGCGCAAAAGGCGACCGGCCCGCTTTACGTTTTCAGCCGAAGCTGGAACAATCGCCCTCACCCTTTTCACCCCCCCGTCTGCGTACCCGCCGCCCGACCACGGACCCTTCCGCGGCCGGGCAAAGTTATCCACACGCCCTAAGCCAGAGTCCCGAACCAGGGAAAACCTCTCTAAATCACAACGTCGAGAGGCGTGTCCATACCTCGTCCGCGAAGTTATCCACAACCCATTGTGGATAACTTCAGCACTCACCTGGCTGAACCACCGACGTTCTACTTGCCCACGGCTGTGGTCGAGGCCGGGTAAACATGGCCAGTGGGCCCAACATTCGAGGGTCTTCCTCGGAGTCCCTGCACGTCTTCATTTGCTGTGGATAACTTTGTGGATAACTCGGCGCAAAAGCAGGTGCGCAAATCTGGGGCTTACGCGACCACGAACGACTGTGGACAACTCTGTGGATAACCCCCTTTTTCGTGTGGACAGTCTGTGGATAGTGTGTGGACAAGTCGCCTGCCAAAATTGCGAGCAGTCGAGTTATCCACAGACACCCCCCCCTTATCCACAGGCTATCCACACGTTGTCCACACGTTATCCACAAGGACACACACCGGTACGGACGAGTGAGTTCTGCACGCAATCACTGGTTATCTCAATCTCGGCCAATCGGTCATCCACAAGAAAAGGCCTCACCTACTACTCCTACTGATCAGTATTAGAAGAATTCAGGATCCCTAGAATCCAAAACAGAAGAAGAAGGGGGACCGCCCAGCCGCAGAGTCGCGACGAGTCGGCTTGCTTGTTCGGTCGTCACTGATGCGGTATTCCCATCGGGGTCCCCTCTTTCGAGCAAGGTACACACGATGAGAAACTCTGGATTCCCCATGAGCCCACAGTCAGCCGACGGCCAATCCACCGGCGAAAGCATCCAGGCCGTGTTCGACCGTGATCGCCTGGCGGCAGCCCTTTCGGCCGTGACAGCAGCACAGGCTGATACCGAAGTGGGCTGGATCCAGCTCGACTTCAACGGGAACGGCGACGTGCTCATGTCTGCCGTAAGCCATAACCTTTCCATCCGTTACGTTTTCCAAGCCGAGTATACGGGCAAGGGTGTCATCAAGGTTTCCGGAAAGCAGCTGTCTGACTACGTCAAGCAGCTCCCGCCGGAGCGAATTACGCTCATGGCGGAACTCCCTCAGCGGCTAACGCTCAAGTGCGGGCGCTCATCGGCGCGTCTGCAGCTCGTCCAAGATCAATCCCACACCGAGGTCGTCGTTCCCACCGCTGGCAGCGCCATTCTGGTAAAAGGCGAAGCGCTCGAACGCTGGGTAAACTGCTTCCGCGACTTCGTGAGTGTCGACGACACCCGCTTCTACGCCAATGGCGCTCTCATCTGGGCCGACACGTCCAATGGCCTCTCCTTGCACGCGGTCGCTTCCGATGCTCTGCGCCTCGCCAAGGCCGAGTTGCTCGACGGCTTGATGGCGGAGACCGTCGAAAACAGCGCCGTGCTCGTGCCCAAAAAAGCACTCGACGAACTTCGACGTGTTTGCGCGCTGGAGCCCTCCAAGGACTTCCGCCTCCGTTGGCAGCAGGACTCGCTCTTCTTCGCGGTGGAAACAGACAACTACACCATGGTGAGCAAGTGCATCGCGGGCAAGTACCCGCCCTACACTTCGGCCATCCCGCAGAACATCAACATGACCGTCGACGTCGACCTGAAGTCGCTCGCCGAGAGCGTGCGTCGAGTGCTCCTCTTCGCCGACAAGAACCGCATCATCAAACTCAACTTCGATGGACCCGTGCTTGACGTCCAGAGCTTCACTCCGGGTCTCAAGGAAGGCGAGGAAATCGTCGAGCTCGGTACCACCGTGAACGAACCCATCGAGGTCAACTACAACGGCACCCTGCTCACGGGTATCCTCAATTGCGTAGCGGGATCCTCGGTGAAGTTCGGCTGGGAGAACGTCAATCGACCTGTGAAAGTCACGGGTGAAGCGCAGAAGGGGCTCGAGGTCTTCTTCTTGCTCGTGCCTACTCGATTCTGATCATTTTCTGAGCCGAACACGGCGGGCGCATTGGCGGATACCGTCGACATAGGCTAGACTTTTCCGTCAGACCGACCCATCGGCGACGTCTTCATCGACGTACCAATACGGTTCAACCGCAAGAGTCCCGGGCTCCGTCCCGCCGTGTCCCGCATCTCCTCTGGAGGTCCGGACGCTGTGACGGCGTTCGAGAGGAAGAGGCTTCCACTCTATGATTCTGAACCCCTTGATGCAGCTCCCCCGTCTCTCCGAAACCAGCGTCGAGGGAGGCCAGTCTCCCGCACCCGAATACGCCGCTGGAAACATCCAGGTGCTCGAGGGCCTCACGGCCGTTCGTAAGCGTCCCGGCATGTACATCGGCGACACCAATGTGAACGGCTTGCACCACCTGGTCTACGAGCTCGTCGACAACAGCATCGATGAGTTCCTCGCGGGGCATGGCGACACGGTGGACATCACACTCCATCTCGACGGCAGCGTTTCCGTGCAAGACAACGCACGCGGTATCCCAGTCGACATGCACACTTCGGGCAAAAGCGCGCTCGAGGTCGTCATGACCGTGCTTCACGCCGGCGGCAAGTTCGACAACAACGTCTACAAGGTGTCGGGCGGCTTGCATGGCGTAGGCGCCTCGGTGGTCAATGCGCTGTCGTCCTACTGCCGCGTCGAAGTCAAGAAGAACGGCAAGGTTTACGAGCAGGAATATCGCGAAGGCATTCCCGTTGGCGGCGTGACAAACACCGGAACCACCGAGCTCCAAGGAACGCGGACGACCTTCAAGCCCGACGCCACCATCTTCGAAACCACAACGTTTAGTTTCGATCACCTGGCCGGGCGCTTGCGCGAACTCTCGTTCCTCAACAAGGGTATCCGCATCGTCATCGTAGACGAAGTGAACGACAAGCAGGCCGAGTTCAAGGCCGACGGCGGACTCCTCTCGTTCGTAGAGTTCCTCAACCGATCCAAGAATGCCATCCATCCCAAGCCTATCTATGTCCACATGGAGAGGGACAACTGCGAAGTCGAAGTGGCTTTGCAGTGGAACGAGGGCTATACGGAGTCGGTTTTTTCATACACGAACAACATCAACACGGTCGAAGGAGGCACGCACCTCACAGGCTTTCGCTCGGCGCTCACGCGCGTGGTGAATGCGGCCTCGGCCGACGACAAGGGCGTGGCCAGCCTCAAGGAGGGTCTCTCGTCGGACGATATTCGCGAGGGCCTTACGGCGGTGGTGAGCGTCAAGATCCCCGACCCGCAGTTCGAGGGTCAGACCAAGTCTAAGCTCGGTAACTCGCGTGTGCGTACCGTCGTCGAGAGCATCCTCAACGAGAAGCTTTCCGAATATTTCCACGAGAATCCCGACATCGTGAAAAAGGTCGTGGGCAAAATCGTCGACGCGGCACGGGCGCGCATCGCGGCTCGTAAAGCCCGCGAATTGACGCGTCGCAAGGGCGCCCTCGACTTCTCCGGTCTGCCCGGAAAAATCGCCGATTGCCAGGAGAAAGATCCGGCGCTCTGCGAACTGTTCATCGTTGAGGGCGACTCCGCCGGCGGCACGGCCAAGCAGGGACGCGACCGCAAAGTGCAAGCCGTGCTCCCTCTGCGCGGCAAAATCCTCAACGTCGAAAAGGCCTCGGCCGACAAGATGCTGGGCAATCAGGAGATCCGCATCCTGGTGCAGGCGCTCGGCTGCGGTATCGGCCGCACCGATTTCGATATCTCGAAGCTCCGCTACCACAAAATCGTCATCATGACCGACGCCGACGTCGACGGCGCCCACATCCGAACGCTGCTTCTGACGTTCTTTTACCGGCAGATGCGCGAGGTCATCGAGCGTGGTTACCTTTATATCGCGCAGCCACCGCTCTATAAATACAAGAAGGGCAAGACCGAACGCTACATCAAGGACGAAAACGAACTCGAGCGGTTCCTCGTGGAGAACGTGCTCTCCGATGGCGGCATTGTTGACGCCTCCGGCGTCGCGCTCGAGCCCGGCGTCGTGAAGAACATGCTGACGGCCGTCGAACGCTACAACCGCCTCTTCTCGGTGCTCGCGCGCAAGCGCAGCGAGCTCGCGCTCGACTTCCTCGTTTCGCGCGAAGGTCTCTCGCCGCAGACCTTCTTCTCCAAGGATCGCCTCGCGGCGCTCATCGCCGACCTCTCCGACGTCGTGGCGGCGACCGGCCACATCCAGGCCGCCGTGGAGTTCGACACCGAGCACAATCGTTACTTCTCGATCGTTAATCTCCAAATCGCGGGCAAGCCCGTTCGCTTCCGCCTCGACGCGGATTTCGTGGAAAGTAACGAGTTTTTAGAGCTAAAGAAGCTCCACGATCAAATCGACACGGCCAATCCTCTCCCCCTGTCCTACGCCACCGACAAGAAGACCCGCGAGGTTGGCGACTGGATCGACATGCAGAAGTTCATGCTCGCCGAGGGCCGTCAGGGAGCCTACATCCAGCGCTATAAAGGGCTTGGCGAAATGAACTCCGAGCAGCTCTGGGAAACCACAATGAACTCTGAGATGCGCCAGTTCCTGCGCGTCGAGATCGAGGACGCGATTGCCGCCGACGATCTGTTCTCCATGCTCATGGGCGACGACGTGCCCCCGCGCAAGGAATTCATCGAGACCAATGCGCTTTCGGTCCGAAACCTCGACTTCTGAGGACCGCCCCTCGAGCGCAGGCGTTCCGCGTCCCCTGAAATACCCCGGTGAGAGAAGGTACCAGAATGAACCAGCCGGTCCGCCAGAACATCGTGAACGTGAACATCAACGAGGAGATGAAGAACGCGTACCTCGATTACGCCATGAGCGTCATCGTGAGCCGCGCCCTCCCCGACGTCCGCGACGGCATGAAGCCCGTCCACCGCCGCGTCATGTACGCAATGTGGGAACAGAACAACGTCTACAACAAGCCCTATAGGAAGTCGGCGCGCACCGTGGGCGAGGTTCTCGGTAAATATCATCCGCACGGCGACTCATCGGTTTACGACGCGCTCGTGCGCTTGGCGCAGGATTTTTCCATGCGCTACCCGCTGGTCGACGGCCAGGGGAACTTCGGCTCCATCGACGGTGATAGCCCCGCGGCCATGCGCTACACGGAAGTCCGCCTCGCCAAGATCTCCGAGTGGATCATGCGCGAAATCGACGAGGACACCGTCGATTTCGGACCCAACTACGACAACAGCGAGCGCGAACCCCACGTCCTCCCTACGGTGTTCCCGCAACTGCTGGTCAACGGACAATCGGGTATCGCGGTGGGGATGGCCACGAACATCCCACCCCACAACCTCACCGAGATCCTCGACGCCCTCCTCCACCTCCTCGAAAACGACGGTGCGACCATCGAGCACTTCATGGGCTTCGTGAAGGGGCCCGACTTCCCCACGGCGGGGCTTATTTGCGGCCTCAAAGGAATCCACGACGCTTACCGCACTGGGCGAGGGAGCGTCGTCATCCGTGGACGGGCCAGTGTCGAGACGCTCAAGAGCGGGCGAGAAGCCATCATCATTACCGAGCTTCCCTACCAGGTGAACAAGGCGGCGCTCATCGAGCGCATCGCTGACCTCGTGAAGGCGGAGGAACTCGTCGGCATCTCCGATATCCGCGACGAGTCGAACAAGGAAGGCATCCGCGTCGTCATCGACCTCAAAAAGGGCGAGAACGGCGAAGTCATCCTCAATCACCTCTACAAAAAGACTCGGCTGCAGGACACCTTCGGCGTCAACATGGTCGCCATCGTCCGCGGCATTCCCAAGCTGCTGAGCCTGCGCGAGTGCCTCGAGTACTTCCGCGATCACCGCTTCGAAGTCATCACTCGGCGCACGAGCTTCCGTCTGCGCAAGGCCGAAGAGCGCCTGCACATTTTGGATGGCTTGAAGATCGCCGTCGACAACGTCGACGAGGTCGTGGCTATCATCCGCGGCGCCGATAGCCCCGACTCCGCACGGGAGAAGCTCATCGCGCGCTTCACACTCTCGGAACGCCAGGCCAACGCCATCCTCGAGATGCGCCTCGCCCGCCTCACGGGCCTCGAGCGCGAAAAGATCGTCGAGGAACACAAAGAGGTCACCGCCGTGATCGCCGACTTGCGCGACATCCTCGCCAAACCCGCCCGAGTGCGTGCCATCTGCAAGGATGAGTTCATCGCCTTGAGGGACGCGCACGGTGACAAGCGCCGCACGGAAATCACCACTGACGCGGGCGACGTCGATATCGCCTCCCTCGTGCCGCCAGCCGACGTGTTCGTAACATTCACGGCGGGCGGTTACCTTAAGCGCGTGGTCATCGACGAGTTCCGTTCGCAGAACCGCGCGGGTAAGGGCAAAACGGGCGCGGCTCTCAAGAACGACGACTACGTGAAATTCACTTTGCGCGCGCACACGCACGACAACATCCTCATGTTCTCCAACCTCGGTAAGGTTTACGCGTTCCGCACCTACGAGCTTCCCGAGGGGCAGCCCGCCTCGCGCGGCAAGAGCATCGCTCAGTTGCTCACCCTCCAGGAGGGCGAGATCGTCACCGCCATGCTCCCTGTGCGCGAATGGCGCGACGACGCCTTCATCTTCATGACCACCGCACAGGGCGTCGTGAAGCGCACCGAGCTGTCGGCCTTCTCCAACATTCGGACCACGGGCTTGCGCGCCGTGAACCTCGACGAAGGCGATAGTCTTGTTTCCGTCATGATCACCGACGAGAAGCAGCCTATCATCCTCGCCACTGCTGGCGGCCGTGCCATCCGGTTCGAGGAGAACGAAGTCCGCGCCATGGGCCGCTCGGCGCGTGGTGTCAACGGTATCAATATGGACGACGACGATTTGGTGGTCGCCGCCGAGGTGTCTCGCCCCGAAGAGAAGCTTCTGGTGGTCACTGAGAACGGCTACGGCAAGCGCAGCGAGCTCGAGGAGTACCGGCTCACCGGTCGCGCCGGCAAGGGCGTCAACTCCATCCGGGTCACACCGCGTAACGGCAAGGTTGTGGCGCTCCTGTCGGTCAACGATTCCCAGGACATCATGCTCACCACGAACACGGGTCGGGTCATGCGCCTGGCGGTCAAGCAAATCAAAGTGATTGGCCGACTTACTCAAGGTGTGTGCCTCATGCGTATCCTCGATGGCGAGCGCGTCGTGTCGGTGTGCGCGCCTTCGGAGTTCGACGACACACCCGTGACCCAGCTGGAGTCCACTGAGGAAGTGGAATAAGAAGAGGCTTCGGGAGGGTGTCGCGGGAGCGTCCGGCTTCGCG
>JBIKVI010000133.1:0-11417 GCA_044356935.1 Silvanigrellaceae bacterium
AGCGGCCGGGGTAGCCTTGTCGGAAGTCGACGACTTCGACGAGCTGCTCGATCTCATCTGTGAAACCGCTCTGCAACTGGGCGGCTGCGAAGGGTGCTCCATTTACGCGGCACCCGCTGAGGGGGGCGGCCGCGTCCTCGAGTTCCTCAAGACGCGCAATCGCGTCCTGGAAGCCCGGCAAGCCATGCCGGCTTTTCGGACCCTCACATTGGCGGTCGACGAGTCGACCATCGCTGGCACGTGCGCGGTGCGCAAACACTCGGTGAACATCCCCGACGTGTCATCGCTCCCCGCCGATGCCAAATACACCTTCAACCCGGCTTTCGATCGCATGACCGGCTACCGTTCCCAGTCCATGCTCGCCATTCCCATGTGCGACACCAAGGGCGGCTTACTGGGCGTGGTTCAGCTCATCAACCGCAATGAAGGCGGTACCGTGGTTCCGTTCCCAGTGACGGTTGAACCTTACCTGCGCGCGCTCGCGAGCCAGTTCGGCGTGGTTTTACGCAACGCCCGCATGGCCGAGCAGTTGCGTCGTGGACGCATCGAAACGGTCAAGCAGTTCGTGAAGGCCTCGGAGTACCACGACACCGACACCGGTGGTCACATTGAACGCATGAGCCGCTACAGCGTCCTGCTTTACCGGGGACTCGGATACGACGCCGCAGCCTGTGAGGTGATGGGCCTTGCGAGCATGCTTCACGACGTGGGCAAGATCTCCATTCCCGACGCTGTCCTCAAGAAGCCCGGAAAGCTGACCGCGGACGAGTTCGAGGTCATGAAACGGCACACGAACAACGGCTACGAGATGCTCAGGGGTGCGGAATCACCCTTCCTGCAAATGGGCGCGGACATTGCATACGGCCATCATGAAAAATGGGATGGCAGCGGGTATCCGCAGAAGCTCCGGGGCGCCGGCATTCCCGTGGAGGCGAGGGTCGTGGCCTTGGCCGACGTGTTCGACGCCTTGTGTTCGCGCCGTTGCTACAAGGAATCCTGGCCGGTGGAAAAGGTGCTCGAGACGTTGCGAGAGTCGGCGGGGAGCCATTTCGACCCAGATCTTGTGGACCTGTTCTTTGATTGCCTCGAAGATGTGCAAAGGATTCGCGACTCGTTCCCCGTGGAAACACCTCCCCCCGAAGCCGAGCCTGCCCCCGTCCCACTGAAAATAGCGGGTTAGAGTTTAGGATCCGCTATTCTTGGCCTGACTCCAGAGTCATGCTTCACGGTTGACGCTCAACTGGTGTATGCCCTGAGCGCCCTGCCTTTTGTATTGTTCAAAAGGAAATCAACCTGGAGACAAATTCAATGACGAAACGCACCGCGCTCGCACTGGTCGCCGCCCTCGCCACCACTGGTTTCGCACCCGCCTTCGGAGACGTCGCCCGCGTCGCCGAAATCAAGGCCGAAATTCGCGCCATCGCCCTCGAGAACCTCGGACGCCGCGATAACCTCGCCGAGACACGCGCCCTTCTCGAGCCCCTGGTCGCTGAATTGTCGCAATTCCACGCTCCTGAAAGCGCTGAGGCAGACCTCCCTGCTCTCGAAGGCGCATGGAAAGAAATCTTCTCCGACGACGTCGAGCCTGAGCCGCCCGGATTCTCCACCGACCGCGACTCTGTCTATCAGGTTATTTCTTCTAAGGGTTATTTCTACAATCTTGCCGACCTGAAGGGTCCGGGCCCTCTCAAGCTGCTTGGAGTGCTTCGCGGCAAGTACACGCCCTCCAAGGACTTCCTCAATATCGAGTTCACCAAGGTGTCTATTCGTGCGAGTTCCCTTCGCGCTGACGAATCCCTGACCCGCCTCGCAGAGCGCCTTGAGGCTGGAAGCGTGTTCACCGTGACGCCTCCTGGCGACTCCCGCGCTCCCAACGGCCCCGTGGGCGCCAAGGGCAACATCAAGAACCTTTACATCGACGCCGACTTCCGCGTTGCTACCGGCTCCAACTTCGCCGACGGCAAGTATGATTTCTACGTCCTCGACAAGGTCGCGAACCCCGTCAACTATAAGTAACATAAGGCTCGCTTCATAATTGAAGCGATGTCGTCGTCATCGTGAGCTGCCTCTTTGTATCACCCCTGAAGTGGCTCATGAGTAACGGGTAGGCCCCGCCCTAGCTGCCGGCACCTGCGAGGAAGCGTCGTGTAACGATGAATCCCCTTGAGACCTGGCGGCCGTCCTGGTCGGAGTGGATGCCTATCATCAAGCATTCGGAGCGGGTCTCGCAAGCGGCGAGCCGCTCCGGTAATCGTGCGAGAAACTGCACCCAGGTCTCTCCGTGCGCGAGAGCCACTTCAGGTCTCCACCCTCCAAGCCATCGGAGCCGAGGGAGCACGAGGAGACGTCCGGTTGGCCACGCGGAGCGCAGGTGCTCCAGCGCCTCCTCGTGGGGAGGAATCCACCATCCCTTGCTGTGGTGTGGTGAAAGCCCCACGGGAGTCATGCCGTCTTGCCAAGCCTCATCAGGATGTCGCGCACTGGGGTGCGCGCGGTAAAACACGGTTCCCTTGACGAAGGCTACCGGGACGATCGAAGCGACGTGGGGAAAGATGCGTCGCACGGCATCGACTCCCAGTGCGGTGGAGGAAAGGGGAAGCTGCCGGAGAAACGTCCGCGGGCCCTTGAGGTCGAGCCGATCGCGCAGCCCAGGCCCGACACACCATCGCCAGGCATCTTCGGGGCGGACTTGCAGGTAGAACTTTACGGCAAGTTCCACATGAGCAACGAGACCGTCTTGAGGAGAGGAGGGAAGTCCCCCAAGGTCGACGAGTGCGTCGAGCTCACCCCAGGTGCGTATCCCATCGGGGCCTCCTTCACGAACAGGCACACCGCGCGCCACGCGGTTTTTCCCAAGACAAATCCTTGCGATGGACATTGCGAGCTCCTCGAACCAGACACCCAGACGGTGGCTGCGGCTATTGAGCCATGCTTCCCGTGCCGAGTTGAGAAGGGATTCGGGAGTGTGGACCGCACGGAGGTGAGCTGCCGCGTGCGCGCAAAAGGCGTCGCTGGCGCACAGGATGGGTGGCGCAGAGAGGGGAGGGGACTCTGGGAGGGAGAGAGCAAGGTCGAGGGCCGCGGAAGTTTGCTCGCCAGCCAAATTCGGAGCGTCTGGGCCGAAGTATGCGGGAGACTCAAGAAGAAATTCAACGTCGAGCAGAATATGTTCATCCAAGAGCCTTTCATTGGCTAATAAGTCAAACGAATTTGCCAAAATAGGCACTTGCGCCCTCCTGTACTCCATGGCACATCCCCGGGGTGTATGGCTTTCGCAGGGGTGTGCCACATGTTTCCTTTCCGCTCTCTCGTCGTCGCGTCCCTTCTCATTGCTAGCCCCCTGGGCTTTACGCTCATGATTGCGCCCTCCGCCATGGGCGCCGCTTTGGGCGACGCGCGCGCCGCCGCACCTACGTCGTGCGCCGCCACACCTACATCGCGCGCCGCGCGCGACGATGTGCGCTTGGAGCCCGCGCGCTTGCAGGCTGTGTCTGGCGAATTCGATGGTCGTTGACCCAAGAACCGCTTTTAGTTGCCCTGGGTCTCTGTCCCGAGGGCGACGCAATCGACGCCGTCAATGATGACGACCGGGGCAAGCTCGAGGGTGTCGAAAGCGAAGAGGTAGAGAGCGGAGTTTCCGCCGCCGAAACCAACGTTGACTCCTTGGTAGCGCTTGCCGTCGAGGACGCGGACGGTGGAAAAAACCACTCCTTCGCCGAGTGCGTTGGCATCCTCGATAGTCATGGCGTCGGAGTACGTCTCTCCGTGGAAGGTCTTCACGGCAAAGCGAAGCTGCTCGAGCTGATGCGCAAAGCCCATTGCGCTCTGGTAGGGCTTTCGCGCCAAGGAGGCATCAACCCCGCGCACGCTGAGGGCTGCGCAGGAGAGCGGCTCGGTTGACGCGCGCTTCACCCGTGGAGCGGCCAGTGCCGTCACCGAGAGCATGAGCGAGAACACACCAGACGCGACGAATGAAGCCAACGGGTGCGACGAGGGGCGTTGAGAACGCTGTGCGGTCATCATTATTGCGGCCTTTCTTTCTGAAGTTTGCTTTTGCAAGCGACTGCTTCAAGGCCTCTCCGTGGACGCCGCCGCCGTCAAGCGGAATCTGCTGCCAAGGCGAAAGCCCTGGAAACAACCTAGGCCCAGATTTCGAGTGACGAGATCGCCCTACCGGCTCGAGTAGGGGCCGGTTGCCAGGACGTCGTGCGTGGTGAAACGTCGCACCAGCTCGTCGGCCTCCTTGCCTTCAAGGACCTCCTCGATAGCGGCGTCGAGCTGCGCCAAACGGGCGGGGGCGTCGGGAAGGCGGCGGGAGACGATGAAGTGGTAGGAGGTCCCGCGGAACCGGACGTCCATGCGACCAAGGTCGAGGGGCGCGAGCCGAGCTTGCTCGAAGAGTGCCGGCAAGCGGGATTCTCCATAGAAGAAGGCGTCGACCCTCCCGCGCAACAAGAATCGGAGACACTCCTCGTCGCTTGTGGAGTCGACGGCGACAAACCGGCCTTTAGCTTCCGGGGTTTGGAGTTCCTCCGCCTCTGCATAACCACGCACGCGGCACAGGCGCAGGCGGGGCACGCCGGCGAGGGCGGCGCCCGCGAAACCGACACCCTCCAGGGCATGGCCCTTGCGAACGAAGAGTCCCGTATCCGCGCCGACCCAAACGACGGGACGTGAGTAGAGAAACTCCTTCATGCGGCTCGGCGTGGGAACGTAGGGAAACGCGATGTCGAAGGTTCCGTCGGAGACGCCGCGTTCCACCCGCGGCCAAGGGGCGAACCTCAATGTGTATGTCCATCCGGCGCGACTTGCGATATGCGCGAAAAGGGAAGGGAAAAGCCCCAAACCGGGCAGAGCGCGTGACACGTAGGGGGGGAAGGAATCGCCCGTTGCCACGCGAGGAAAGCGTGAGGCTTTGTTCGGGTCCAGGGAAACTGACGTTGCCGTCGGACTCTTCACCGGCGAGGGAGACACCTTCGGAATCACGGTCTCAGGTGCGTTCCTTCGCTCTGCCGCAGACGCGAGCGTCGGGCCGATAAGGACCAGCGCGGCGGAGAGGTGAATGGAAAACAGGGTGCGGGCTCGCGGAGTCATGTGCGTCCTCGAGACAGCGGACTAACGAGTTGAGCGGCGAAAACTGCTGTGCTTGTTCTCCAGGGTAAACAAAAGTGTACAGGACGCAAGGGGTGGATTTTCGGAGGCTAGGGACCGGACGACAGGTGCGCAGCCAAGAGTCTTTAGTTGAACGTGTCACACTTTCAAAATGCTGCGGGTTGACATAGTCCCCCGCTGCCGACTATCCATCTTGGAAACTTTTTGAGACCGGGTTGGGGCTCCATGTTCGCGAATGCGTCCGCACTAAAAATCCACGCACGGAAATCGTGTCACGACGCCCTTGCAGCAGGGTCGCCCCACCGTTTCGTTTCCATTCTTGACCTCGCCTGAAGCGGGGTCTTTTTTTTCGTCTTTCCCCGTTCCCCCCTCCGAGGAGTGTTTCATGCGCGATTACGTGAAGGTCGCGTCCTACGAAGGACGCAAGGGTGAAATCCGCAAGGTCGTCCTGCTCTATTCCGGTGGTCTCGATACCTCCGTGATGCTCAAGTGGATTCAGGACGAGTACCAGGCGGAGGTCATCGCCCTGACCATCGATATCGGGCAGCAGGCCGACGACCTCGAGGCCATCAAGCAGAAGGCGCTCATGCTCGGCGCCAAGAAGGCTTACGTCATCGATGCGCGCAAGGAGTTCGCCTATCACTACATCGCGCACGGCATCAAAGCCAACGCGCGGTACCAAGGCGACTACCACCTCGCAACGCCCCTAGGCCGTCCGCTTCTCGCCAAAATCGCTGTCGATGTGGCCCGCGAGGAGGGATGCGATTGCATCGCCCACGGCTGCACGGGCAAAGGTAACGACCAGGTGCGAATCGAAGGCACAATCCTTACGCTCGCGCCCGAAATGAAGGTCATCGCCCCCGTGCGTGAATGGGGAATGGGACGCGACGAGGAACTCGCTTACGCCGCCAAGCATGGGATCCCCGTCAAGCAGACCGCCGATTCTCCCTACTCTTACGATGACAATATGTGGGGTGTCTCCGCGGAAGGCGGCGAGATAGAAAACCCCGCCCTCGTTCCCCCGCTCAAGGCGATCCTCCAGGTCTGCAACGTCGTCGAGGAAACCCCGCACGAGGGGGAGTTCGTCAAGATCGGATTCCTGCGCGGCCTCCCCGTTCAGCTCGACGGCAAGGACCTCGACCTTCCGGGCATCATCCTCGCCCTCAACGCGGTAGGAGCCAAGCATGGCGTCGGGGTTACCCACCACCTCGAGGATCGCGTGGTGGGCCTCAAGGTCCGCGGCGTGTACGAGGCACCCGCGGCCCACGTCATCGTGAAGGCGCACGAGACCCTCGAGAAGTTCGTGTGCACGCGACAGGAGAACGAATTCAAAGCATCCGTCGACCAGAAGTGGGGTTACCTCTGCTACGGCGCTCTTTGGCACGAGCCGCTCATGGCCGACCTCAACGCGTTCATCGACAAGGTCAACGAAAAGGTCACGGGTCTAGTCACTGTGAAGCTCTTCAAGGGGCGAGCGGAAGTGGTCGCCGTGGAGACGCCCAACAGCATCTTCGACGAGAAGCTCGCCACGTTCATGAAGAGCAATGCCTTCAACCAGAACGCCTCGGCCGGATTCACCGAAATTTACACCATGCAAATGCGCCTTTCGCAGGAAACGGAACGCTACGCGCTGGTATCGCTGGGCGGCGACCACAACAAGGAGAAGTTCGCTCCTCTGGTGGCCGAGCTCTCGCGCCTGGGCTTCGTGCTCTTCGCCACCGCGGGCACGCACGCCGCGTTGCAGGCCAAGGGCACCAAGGCTGTGCTGGTGCACAAGGTCTCCGAGGAAACCCACAAGCCCAACCTGCTCGATCTGCTCAAGCAAAACCGATTTGACCTCGTGGTGAACGTGGCGAGCCCGGAGAACAACACGGGCGAGGTGCGCGACGGCGCGCAGATCCGCCATTGGAGCGTGGTGAATAAGGTGCAACTGGTCACCGAGTACGATGTGCTCGCCACGACCGTCGAGCGTCTGCAGAAGGTGGCCCGCGCTCAGAAGGCCGACAAGGAAACGGCTGGTGGACGCAAGCCAGCGCTCCTCTGAAAGCCACCATCGATTCCGTTTGAAGTCAGGAGAAGGAAGACGCCCATGCGCCCACGCATCCATTTCGTGACCCTAGGTGTCGAAGACCTCGCCGCGCAGCGGCGTTTCTACGAGCGGCTCGGCCTCGAGGCCGCGCACCACAGCAACGACAATGTGGCCTTCTTCCAAATGGGTCCGATGGTCCTTTCGCTGTTCCCAAGGGCGCGGCTCGCCGAAGATGCCGGGGTTCCCCCGGAAGGCAGCGGGTTCCGCGGTTTTACCCTGGCTCACAACGTTGCGGAGCGCTCCGACGTCGCCGCTCTGCTCACAGAGGCCCAAGCGGCGGGTGGACGTCTCGTGAAACCCGCCCAGGACACCTTCTGGGGAGGACACTCCGGGTACTTCGCGGATCCCGAAGGGAACCTTTGGGAGGTCGCGTGGAATCCTTTCGGACATCTCACTGAAGACGGCGCTTTCATCATGTGACCCCCCCACACGTCATCGAAGGAACATCGCACCCATGTGGAATCCGCTTTCGGATCTCAAGGAACGCATCCAGGGGGCGGGCGGCTTCGTGAACGCCCACGCTCACTTCGACCGTGCCTATTCGGTCTCGTTCGAGGACTTCACCAATGCCGCAGGCAACGTCGGGAGCCACCTCCATGAGAAATGGCGCCTCGTGGACCGGTTCAAGGCAGGCGCGAGCGAGGAAACATACTTTTGCCACGTGACCTCGGCCTTGGCGGAACAGGCGCGGCAGGGCGTTCAGGCGGCGCTCTCGTTCATCGACTGCGATCCGGTGGCCGGCGACCGCGCCCTCAAGGCCGCTCTGCGCGCCAAAGAAGTCGCAGCCAAGGAACACAGGATGCGCTTCCTGGTGGCTTGCCAAACACTCAAGGGCGTCCTCACTCCCGACGCTAGGCGCTTTTTCGATGAGGCCCTCGAGCACGTTGATGTCATCGGCGGCCTGCCTGGTGCCGATCCCGGGCGAGAGGCCGACCACCTCGACATCCTCCTGGCCGCCGCCAAGGCCACGGGCAAGCGCGCGCATATCCACGTCGATCAGCTCAATTCCGCTCGCGAGAAGGAAACCGAACTCCTGTGCCGCAAGGTCATGGAGCATGGCGTGGAGGGCCAGGTGACGGCCGTGCACGGCATCAGCATCGCCGCGCACCCCAAGTCCTACCGAGAGGAGGTCTACAAGATGTGCCTCGATGCGGGTCTCTCGTTCGTGGCGTGCCCCACGGCCTGGATCGACGCGCGGCGCGAGGAGACCATGGCGCCCAGCCACAACGCCGTGACTCCCGTGGACGAGATGATTCCCCGCGGCATCGTCGTGGCCATCGGCTGCGACAACGTCTGCGATCTCTACAAGCCTTTCGCCGATGGCGACATGCTCACCGAGCTGCGCGTCCTCCTCGAGTCGACGCACTTCTACGACACCGCGGAACTCGTGCGGATTGCGGTGGACAACGGCAGGAAGGTGTTGGGGCTGGCTTGACGCCGAAGGAGTAGAATTTCATGTACGACGCCAATGCCTCCTACGAGGAAAACTACGAGGCGGGGCCCCGGGCCCGTTTCGATGCCTCGGGCTCGCTTGCGCGGCTTCGTTACCTCGAGCCCCCGCGCCACGCCTTCTTGGGCGCGCTCCTCCACGTGCCTTTCGGGATGCCGGCGGGTCCGCTCCTCAATGCGCGTTACGTTGCCGCCGCCCTGGAGGCAGGCTTTTGCCTGCCGACCTACAAAACGGTGCGTTCCCGAGCGTGGCGAAGCCATCCTCATCCGAACGTCTTGGCTATCGAGGACCTCGCAGGTGAGCCCGTGGCATCGCTTCGAGCCGGAGCGCAGCTCGCTCGCGTTCGCGGGCGCGCATTCCTCGCCGCCGACTACGCCCACCCGGAGGCGCTCTCCATCTCCAACTCCTTCGGCGTGCCGAGTCGGGCCCCCGGCGAGTGGGCCGACGACGTGGCGAAACTCGAAGGGCTTGTCGCACAAGGCTCGCGTGTGGTCCTGTCGTTTCAAGGGACGCGATCCGAGGCCCCAGAAGTGGCCGGTTGCGGCCCGTCGGGAACATTGACGGGCTTCTTGGAAGACACGCTCGTCGCGGCGCGATTAGCTGCCCTGGCGGCCCGGCGAATTCACGCTCCTAGCGAGGCTCCGCTCCTTGAGGTGAACCTGAGCTGTCCCAATGAGGCGGGAGCTCCCGTCTACCGGAACGTGGGGCAGTCCATTGAAATCGCGCGCGCCCTGCGGCGCGAGTTGGAAGCCGAAGCTCTGGCTTCAGGACGTCCGAGGTGCCGGCTCGTGGCCAAAATAGGCGTCCTCGACGACGCTTCGTGCCTGGCACTCCTGCGCGGTGCGCGCGATGCGCTCGATGGCGTGAGCGCCATCAACACGGTCTCCGCAAACATCGAAGGGGCCGATGGCTCCGTGGTGCTCGGGGCGGGTGTGGCATCGGGCGGCGTGTGCGGTCGTGCCATTTTTTCACAAGGTTTGGCCGTGGTGGAAAAGCTCGCGGCCGCTCGACGGGCGCTGCGATTGGAACCCTCTGAAATGGGTATCGTGGGTGTGGGAGGTGTCATGGGCGCGCGGGAGTTCGTAGCCTATCGACAGGCCGGCGCCGATGTGGTGCAAGCGGCCACTGGTGCGATGTGGAATTTGAAACTCGCCCAAGACGTCGCGCGCGTCTGCGGCGTTCCCTTCGAGGTGCTTGCTCCATGACTTCCTCCGGCCCCTCTTTCCTTGGCTCTGCGTCCTCATCCATCGCATCGAGCCCATCCTCCAAGGCACTGGAGGCACGGGTCGTGGCCGGATTCTTTGAGCACGGCGTGGCTCTCGTGAACACTCAAACACCCTTCACCCTGGCGAGCGGGGCGAGCTCGCCCGTTTACCTTGATCATCGACGCGTTTACTCGGTGCCGGGACTTCGAGACGATCTGACTTCCCTTTGGGCGGCTCGCGTGCGCGAGGGCCTCGTGCACCATCTCGGGCACCTGAGCCCTGGCAGCGCAGCACAAGGCGACGATCGTTTGGGTGTCGTGCCACCCCTCGCGGACGTCGTCGTTGCAGGCACGGCCACGGCGGGCATTGCGCCGGCCTACGCCCTGGCTAGCGCGCTAGGCGCCCGCTTCGCGTATGTGCGCGCCAAGCCCAAAGCCCACGGCCTCGGCCGCTTGGTGGAAGGCGTCTGGAACGGGGGAGAAGCCTGCATCGTGGTCGACGACATGGTGACGACCGGTGGGAGTCTCCTTGAAGCGGCTGCGGCCCTGCGGGCCGAAGGAGCCCGCGTTCTGTTCGCCACGAGCATCACACGCCATGCTTTTTCGGCAACGCAGGCGCGCTTTGCCGCGGCAGGGCTCGCGCTCGAAAGCTGCTTCACCTCGCGGTCGCTTTTCACGCTCGCCGCTGAGGGAGGCTTCCTTTCCACGGCCGACCTCGCTACGGTTCTAGCCTGGCTCGATCTCAACGATCGCGGAGATCGCGGCGACCACGGGGCATAGTTGCGCCGAGCTCTCGCTCCTCGGTCGGCAGCCGTGGCGAGCCGCAAACAAGGAGAGAACTGGCATATGTACGCCATCGGATTCGACATCGGGGGAACGAAGATCGAGGCCGCCCTCGTTCGGTTCCTGGAAGCAGGCACCAACACGAGCAGTGGCACCGGCACCGGCGATTTGGGCGTGGGTCACGACGCCCCCGGACTTTCGGTGTTTCCTTACCAGAGCGCCGCGGGACGTGCCTTCGAAGGTCGCATCCTCGCGCGTGAACGCGTTCCCACGGAGCGCCAAAACGGTTACGAGCCCATTGTCGCCAAAATGGCCAACCTCGTTCGCGGCGTGTGCGCGCGCGAAGGCCTCGATCCCGCCGCGCTCTCGGGCTTGGGCCTCGCAATCCCCGGCGCGGTTGATCCCCGCACCTTGCGCATGCTCAACGGCAACACTCTCGTCCTTAAAGATCGCGATCTCGTGGGCGACCTCCGCGCGGCTCTGGGCCTTCCGCAGGTTCCGGTGCGTGCCGAAAACGACGCCAACTGCTTCGCGCTCGGTGAGGCGCTTTGCGGTGCCGGCCTCGCGCATGCGAGGGCGCACGGAACCGCGACACGAGAACACACATCGGTGGGCATTATCCTCGGCACGGGGTGCGGCGGTGGCGTAGTGCGTCGCGGCGACACCCTGCGCGGTCGCCGCGGCGGCGCTGGCGAACTCGGGCACGTGGTGCTTCACGAGAATGGCCTGCGTTGCTGGTGCGGTCAGGTGGGCTGCGCCGAGCAGTACCTGTCGGGCTC
>JBIKVI010000134.1:0-11336 GCA_044356935.1 Silvanigrellaceae bacterium
GCGAGATTCGACAGGGATACCGGAGCGCGCGAACCGCCCACGGGAATCTGAATGTGGTGTGCGAGCGCGTGATCGACGCGGGCGAAGGTCGGAAGGAACCCCTCGCGACCATCGCCACGGCCGAGGACGAGCGCGGCGGCGCCATCTGCGAACAGGGCACGCATGCGTTCGTCATCGCCGAGTGACTTGTGTTTGACCTCAGACGCCACGAGCGCCACCTGCCCGCCGCTCTCGACCAACCCCAACGCGGCAAGGAGGCCCGAGAGGAAAGAGGTACAGCTGCTCGCCACATCGAAGGCGAGGGTCGAAGAGGATAGGTCTAGGGCCGCATGGACGTAGGCAGCCGTTGCGGGTGAGGGGTAGTCAGGAGACGTGGTGGCCAAAACCAGTGCCCGCAGATGCGAACGCACCTCGGGAGTGAGCGCGGGAGTGAGGGCTTGGGCAGCGAGATCGCTTGCGGCCTCTTCGGCAAGTGCGTAGCGACGGGTGCGAATTCCGGTTTGGCGCCAGAGGCGCTCGCTCCCCTCGGCGGTGGGCGAGAGGTCGAAATTTGACACCATACGAGGCGGAAGGAGAGCGCAGGACGCTTCGATCCGGGCCCTGCGCCAGGAAAAAGCCACAGGCAGTTCCTTTCGGTAAATGCAAGCGCGGCGAAACTTCCCTGGATTAGCAGGTGGGCTACCCCGGAAGCAACTCCCGGCTCGCGCGCCACCGCTTTCCCAATCACGAACGGCCTGGCCGTAGGATGCGCGTCCATCCACGAGTTCGTCACCAACGATTCACCGATTCCTGCGATGGCCGACGCACCTCCCATGGCGTCGGTGGTGTACATTGAGGCAAGAAACCCAACGCGAAACCACACACCGACACAAGAGTCCGGAGGGACGCCCATGACGCTCGTCCGAGCCGCCGCTCGCCTCTGCGCGTTTATCGCCACAGGTTTCGTCCTGGTCACGGGTGGGCGTCTCATCGAAGTGGCCTACGCTTGCGCGGGACTGCGCGTTCGCACACGCCGCGGGCGCGCGGACATGCGCGTTTCGGCGAGGCGGGCCAAGACCGCCTTCCTCAAGCGCGTGCTCGTGCTTTTGTGCCGCATCTGCGGAATCCACATCCACCTCGACGACCAAGCCACGCTGCTCACGCGCTCGCGCTCTTACCGTCCGACCCTCGCGCTGGCCAATCACGTCAGTTACCTCGATGTCGTTGTCCTCGGCAGCGTCCTTCCCGCGGCGTTTCTGGCAAAAGGGGAGGTCGCCTCGTGGCCCATCCTGGGTATGGCCGGACGCGCGTTGGGCATGGAGTTCGTCGATCGCGCCGACGCTTCGCGCCGCGCCACCTGCCTGCGCCGTCTGCGCCGACGCCTGCGCGAAGACACGGTGTGCGTGTTTCCGGAAGGAACCACCACGCGCCACGTGACGCCCGACGCTTCGATGTGGCGGCGGGGCCAGCTTTGGGCCGCCACGCCGCGCCGCACGCGCGTGCTGTGCTTCGGGATCTGTTACGTTGACCAGGGCGAGATCGCCTGGATAGACGACATGAGCTTCGCTCCCCACCTGTGGAAAGTCCTGCGCCGCCGCGAGACGCGCGTTTTCCTGAGCGCGCGCGAACTCCCGCTGGATTCCATGTCGGACTTGGCGGACGCGCGCGCGCTCGCACCGCTCGCTTACGCCTCCGTTTCGGCGTCGTGCCTCGACGCGCACGCGCGCGCCGCGGCCTTCGCCCGACGCGCATCACTCGCCACTCCCGCTTCGTCCGTGTCCTTCGTGACCGAGGAGGTCCCATGCAAGTCCACGCCGTGAAAGCCGCCTACGACGACGTATCCGCCGCTGCGCCCACTCGCGAGTCCGCACGCACGTCCGCATCCGCTCCCGAGTATAGAGTTCGTCTCGCGAGCACAGCGGAACTCGAGGCCGTGTTCAAGCTCCGGTACGATGTCTTCTACCGTGAGATGGGCGCCGACGACGCCGTGAGCGCCGTTTCCGGGCTCGACGTCGACAACTTCGACGAGGTTTGCGATCACCTTGTGGTCACACACGGCGAGGCAATCGTTGGCACCTACCGTTTGCTTCCGCGTCGCAAAATCATTGGCACAGGGCTCGACCTGTACAGCGAGGGAGAGTTCGACCTCTCGGCCATGAAGGACGCCTATGGCGCGGACATCCTCGAGTTGGGTCGCAGTTGCGTGCATCCTGACTACCGCACGGGTGTGATCCCCAAGCTCCTTTGGGCTGGCATTGCGCAGTACATGCTCGTCCACGGCATCCGCGCTCTCACCGGATGCGTGAGTGTCCATGGCGTTTCCGACGTCCAGGCCCTGCGCCTGCGCGACGCTCTGCGCGAGCGAGGCAATTGGCACGATGTTCATGATTGCGCGGTTCGGCAAAACTTCGAAGTGTCGCCGGAAGCGCGCGCGGCGTACGCCGAACAAATGACCATGGTCCCATGCGATCCCTTCCAGCTCATTCCACCCCTCATGAAGGGATACTTCAACCTCGGCGCCAAAGTGTGCGGAGGTCCGGCCCACGATGCACCGTTCCACTGCCACGACTTCCTGGTGCTTCTCGATACGCGCGACATAAATCCGAAATACTTTAAGTCATTGGTGCAGCCGCTGGTCGAGCGAAGGATGATTGGCGAACTCCGCCGCTAAAACCCTGCAATATCGGATAGGTGCAAGCGCGCGCGCGATTTCCTGATGCGTCGAATGTGATTTGTGTTAACACTACATCCTTCGCACCCACAGGAGACTCCCCCATGATATCGACCCTTCGTTTTTCCCTTGCAGCCTTCACGACCTTCGCCATCACAACCACCACCACCGCCGCTTTCGCCGACCCGGTGCAGTCGGAGCGCGACGCTCTGAAAACCGAAATCCTGGCCATTGCCAAGGCCAACACCTTCGACACTCCAGAGACTCTTCCGGTCACCCGTGCCGCACTCGAGCCTCTCGTAGAGCGCCTCGTGTCACTGGCGGGGAGCGACGACGTGCTCACGCAGCTGCGCAAGGTGGAAGGCTCCTGGTACGAACTTTGGAGCGACGACCGCGAGCCCGAGAAGCCAGGTTCCCGTCTGCGCCGCGATAGCATCTACCAAGTCGTCACCGGTGCCGGCTTCTTTTACAATATCGGAACGAGCGAAAGCACTCTTCCCGTGGGGCCCACGCCCGGTGCCACGTACACCAGCTTCCTGCGCGGAGTTTATACGCTCAACGCCGCAAAGAACGGATTCGAGATCGAGTTCACCAATTTGGGCTTCATCGACGGCTGGCTCGACGCCGGGTCGAACCTGGTAGACACCATCTACCGCGCTGAGTCCGACGCTTCGTTCCTCAAGGCGTTCCCCTTCCCGGTCAAAGCGCCGCGCGGTCCCATCGGTCAGAGAGGATTCCTGACCAACGTCTATCTCGACGCGAACCTGCGCATCGCGCGCGGCGAGGGCTATGCCGACGGCCGTCAAGACCTCTACGTCCTCGAAAAAGTCAGCGCACCCGTCGTAACGGAGTAACTGGCATCTGCGGAGTGTCGCCCGGTGACGCTGACGCCCCCGGGCCCACTTCCGCGCGTGCTCCCGCCTGCACGCGACCCAAAAAGACCCGTTCGTAGTCGGCTACTGCCTGAACAAGTAAGTTGAGAAGCGGCAAGTGGCGACGCAATACGCGCCTCTCACGATGGGGCTGCATGGGATTGAAGAAGCTCCTCAACCGGAATGCGCTCCGAGGTGACTTCTTCAACCACACCCAACTTCCCACCTCGAGCGTGAGGGGAAGGAACAGGCGACCATCGCCACGCGCGTTCGCTTCCGCGAAGAGGTAATCCCACAGGTCACCGCTCGTGCAGTAGTTCACGCTTTGAGGCTCGAAACGGTAGATGTGGTGCTTGAGAGCCCGGTCGAGAACCTCGGAGAACCGCGTGTACTCCGCCCAATGGGGCGGGAATCCCTTGGCGCGCGCCCATGGGGTCCAAAGGAAGTCCTCCATGCCAAAGCCGGAGTGGATGTCGAGCGACACCGCGAAGGGTGCCTCGAAGAGCACCTCGCGCACGAGCTCGAGCACGGCTTCGTTCTCCTTCTCGAACGGCCCGTTGCCCCGGAAATAAGGCAGGAGGTTGGAAAAGCGCTGCCCCCCAACGAATGGGTACGACGCGGCGCTCTCCACCGGCGCATTGCGCATGAGGTCGACACCGTTACCGTTGCAGCGCGTGCCCGCTACATAGCCAGCGGGATTGACCAGGGGAGCGCCCACGACCCGCACGCGCTTGAGCAGCAAGCGGACGTTTTCGTTCCAGTCGGTCTGCTCGAGCACATGGTCGAGGAAGCGGTGGAGGATCTTGACCCCGATGGCCTCGATTCCGTGCACGCCCGCGAACAAGCCGAGCACAGGAAGGTCCTGCGCCGCTCCGGCGTCGCACATTTCGAAGACGTACAAAGGCTCAAGACCGCCGCGCGTGGCCACCTCCGCCGCTCGACGCAGGCGGAAGAATTGTGGGTACCTGCGGGCGAGCGACTCGTAGTCGAGGTTTTCGGAGATCATCGATGGCTTGGCCCTTCGCAGGGAACGACGCGCTACACCGCGCCGTTCACGGTCGTAAGGACCATGTTACCCGCGCCCGGGAGCCTGGGGGACCACACTTCCTGCAGTCGCACCGAAGTGCCGTCCGGAAACGTGACGCCCCCGGGCTTCCTTACTTCTTATCGAGCACTTCGATGCGCGCCGCGGCCTCCTCTCGGGGCCGGCGATAGGCGCGACGCCGCTCGGCGTAACGCATGAGGATGTTGCGGTTGCGCACGTTGGCCTTCCACAAGGCATCCGCGAAAACACCGGCCACGGGAATAGCCCCAAGAAGCGCATCGACGCCGATATTGATGGCCATGCGCGGATACACGTGCCACGGAACGCGCAAGTTGTAGGCCTCCCAGAAGTAGTAGCTCGAGAGCACCACTCCGAACAACGACCCCACCACAGGTATGGCGCTGAAAACCGGATCGAGACCCACGCGCAGACCGATGAAAGGAATGCGGACCGCCTCATCGAGAATCCGCGCAACTTTCACGAGACGATCTTCCGGCGCGAGCGAGAAGAACGTGCGGGCCTCAGCCTTCATGCGGTCGGCCGTTTCGGCGAAAGCGTCATCGTAGGAACGGGTCATGTGGAAATCCTCCCGCGCCCGGTGGAACATGGAGTGCTCCCTGACGGAGCGTGAGGTTACTCCCCAACATCGCATTTGTTACCATATGCTGAAACTTCAATCAAGCCCCGGAGAACCCATGACCCTGGAGTTCGGAAGCCTCGTCGTGACAGCACTTTGCACTCTGACCATGGTCACGGCCGGTTGCAAATCCCGCATCTATAACGTCTCCGGAACGCGCGCGAGCGACACAGGCCAAGGAGAGGTTCCCATGGCCGCTGACACCGAGGGTCCAAGCGCGGCCTCGGACCGCACGCGCGTCTCCTTCGATCCCCCCGGCTCCCGCCTCGACGCCCCCCCAACGGACTACGCGGCCGACACGCCGGACCTCGACTCCTCGGGCACGCCCGTTCCGCCACCGGGCACGGACGGCCAGCCCCTGAAGTCCATGGCGCTGCTCGCTGACCCCGTTCGTTACTTTAATGAAGTCGTGACGCCGAGGTCGCAAGCCGGTGGTGGTGCCCTACTGCCCGCGCGCCTGGCCACCAAGACGGTGCTTGAAGCCATGCAAAGAACCCGCCGTTACTTCTACAGGAACATCCCCGACGTCACGAACCGTCGTCCGCCGAGCGTGCGTGGCATGCGCCCGACGCTCGCCGATTTGAAGGCGAAGGGACTCACGGCGCTCAGCATGGAGGCCGACATCTTCCCCGCAGCGCCCAACGATCCCGAGATCAAGGAGAGGTGCACCGACTTCGGCGTCCCGCATTACTCCGACATCATGCTCCACTACTACTGCCAAATCCCCTCGATCTGGCGCGGCTGCCACCGCGTGCTCCACCTTGCCGTCGCCAAGGCCGATGTGGCGGACGTCCATCCCGAAAGAAAGAAGAAGGCACGCAGGTGGGTCATTGAGACCTGCTCGACCACCACCGATTTCGCCTTCGATGCCAAGGTGGGTGAGATGTTCCTCAAGGCTCCTAAAGACATGCCCAAAGTGGGAATCTTGTTCGATCAGGCGCGCGTCACGAAGGAGTATTTCCAAGCCTTCTACGAAACGCAACGGTTCCCGGGCGAAGGCGGCCGCTGGGTCAACGTGTTCGACTACGTGATGAACTCGCAGACGTGGGCCTTCGACCTGCGCGACCAGCAGGCCGTCATCAATTCTTACTATGGCGAAATGAAACCCGCCTCCGAAGGGCCCTGGAATCCGGGCGACGCCGACCAATGCCGGAAGTGGCGGCTCCCGCGCAAGGAAGACGACGCGGCGGCAAATTATTGCGACTGGCGCGCGCCGAAAAAGGAGCCTCTCCACTCCATCGGGAGATGAAGCTTTCGAATCCTGAAGAAACGTCAAGTCTTAAACACCATCGATCGTTCACCATTCCTGGGTTCGAACTGCTCTATAGTGACGAGAGTTCAACCAGGAGAACATCCATGCCGTCATCCTCGAACCGTTCGCGCCTCCTGTTCGTGCTCTCATCCGCGACGCTCGTGACCCTCGCGCTCACCCCGGGATGCGGGAAGAAAGACGAGAAAACCGACGCCCAAAGCGACGTCGAAACAAGCGCCCCCAGTTTGTCGTTCCTTTCAGGCAATGCGGCCGTGGAAGATCTCGCTTTCGGCGACGTCGCGCTCGGAAAAACGAAGGCGGTCACGCTTACGGTGAAAAATGCCGGGAGTGGCGTGGCTGAAGGCTTCGGAGCCACACTTTCCATTGGCGTATTCGCGTTCTCGGGTGGAAAGTACCCGGGAACGAAAGGGACATGCTCTAAATCCCTGGCCGCCGGAGAAAGTTGCACCGTGGTCATCGAATATGTTCCCACCGATGGCCTCTTCGAGGCGAAGAGCGATTCGTCGAAACTGCTGTGGTCCTGGGACCTCGCAGGCGGCCGAACGACGACCAAAGTCATTGCGCTCACAGGGCGAGGCGGACGATGCGTCACGACAAAAGCGGGCGTCGATCAGGGAACCCATGCGCAATGGTCGACGTTCGAGGCGGCTTCGAACTCCGATGCCACGGCCCAATCCTTCGTTTCCTCGTTCACAGGCGAATCCGACGGCGTCTCACTCGCCCTTTCGAAAATCCAGGACGCGGCCCAACAGGCGCTCGCGCTGGAGAAGGTCACTGTTCGACTTACGGCTGACTGCCCCAACGAGAACTCGGGAATTGGCTACCCCTGTGAGGAAGTCTTGGCCGAAAAAGACATCCTCCCCGCGGACATCCCCGAGGGGACGTCGAGCGCGGCAGAGACCGAGAAAACGAAAATCCGATTCGACGCACCGGTTTCGCTCGAAAGTGGGAAGACCTATTGGATTGTGGTTTCCACCGTTGGGCACACCGCCGGCTACTTCCGCGTCGCGAGGAACACGGTGACTCCTGACGCCTACGCATCGGGTCTCCAGATCATCGGCACATTTCCCGACGGCTACAGCCGTTTCGATGCATGGGACCTCGGTTTCAAGGTCGATCAGTGCGACGCATTCGGCAGTGCGAAGTGAACCGGAAAACGCCTTAAATCCGCGCGCAGTCAATCGCGCCTCTCAACAAGCGCTCCTCGAGCGCCACTCATTGGCCAACGAACAGGAGAAACCATGCGCACGCGCTCAGCGACAGTCGTCCTCCCCCTCACAGTACTCGCGGGATTCATCGTTTTCACCGGGTGCAAAAACCGCAAGTTCAACGACGGCCCTGGCTCGGGTGTGCGGAGTTCCAGCGAGGTGGTCCCCGCCCTCGACCTCGACGCCCTTAAATTCGAGAAACCACTCCAGGGATACAGCATCCGCGCGCAAGGGATAGGCAAGCGGGAATTCCGTCGATCGGCCCCGCGGTGGGTCGGATTCCAGCTCATGACCAAGTCGGGGCCTGAGATTTCGGAGTTCGTCGTGCGTCACATCGCATTCGACGGTGAGCCCCTCGAACCCGCGACAGATCTTGTCGTCTGCAAGAAGGTGTCCTGGGAGTTGAACTGCGTGTGGCCCAAGGACGCGAACTACAGTGGCTTCCCGGTTGAAGACCTCAAGAAGCTCACAAAGCCGGCCGCCATCTTGACGACCTCGGGCGGAGTCGACGTCCAATCCGATGATGCAAAGGAGAAGGGCCCCACGCTCCACTTTCAACGGCTCAACTTTGGGGATACCGACGACACTGCATCCTTCTTCGCGAAGGCCGGAAAAGTTTACGCGGAGGGGTCGCTCCCCTCTGACGAACCCAATGATCCCGATCTCTTCAAGCTGCTCAGGGATTACGTGGCCAAAGCAAACGCGCCGGAGCCTGAGGCACCGGTAGTTCCTTCTTTTGTTGGCGATGCGACACTCTGTAACTCGCCACGCGTGTCGACGTACACTGCCTCTGGGAAGGAGACGCAGAGCAATCTGCCGGAAGGCAAGAAAATCAAGCGAACCGGAAAGGCCGGAAAAAACATGTACGGCAGAGCTATTGTGTAAGTCTCTATTTCCGCAAACGAATCGGTATGGGTGCTGGAGGATCGCGTTTGCGCTGAGGCACCGGCAGGCAATCAAGCTGACGAACTTCGCCCGGGGGAAAGAGCGTCAGATGTGAACTTCGAGCCTTTGTCGTTCGAAACCCTGGCTCCGCTGAAGGGGAAAAAGGTCCTCGTTCGCACGACGGACGGTGTCATCATGGAGGGAACGTTGCGGATGAACTCCACTCCTTTTTTCCTGCACCTCGCCACGGGCCCGGAAGGCATGATCGTAAAGACCATCGATCAAGCGCAAGTTACAGGCATCTCAGCGGCACCCTAACCTGACCTATGCCAAACTTTGCCATGAGCTTCACTTGGCTTAACCAGCCTTGGCTCGGTACTCGCCGCTCATTGCAGCTCCACTCGCCTCTACGAGCCTCGCTCGCCGCTCACACGATGCTCTTCTGCCCCGACTTCTTCCAGTCCTCGAGGAACGCGGAGAGCCCCTTCTCCGTGAGAGGGTGGGCGTAAAGTTGCTGGAGGATCTTGAAGGGGCACGTGGCCACGTCGGAACCGGCCAGGGCCGCGTCGATAACGTGACGCGGATGCCGGATGCTCGCCGCGAGAATCTCCGTTTCGAAGCCGTAGTTGTCGTAAATGGTGCGAATGTCGCGAATGAGCTGCATGCCGTCCACCGATATGTCATCGAGGCGCCCGATGAAGGGCGAGATGTAGGTGGCTCCGCATTTGGCAGCGAGCAAGGCCTGTCCGGCTTGGAAACACAGCGTGACGTTGGTCTTAACGCCCAGCGTGGAGAGCGCCTTGCACGTGCGCAGGCCCTCGGGCGTGAGGGGGAGCTTGATAACGATGTTGGGGTCGAGCTTCCGCAGCACTTCGGCCTCGGCCATCATCCCGTCGTGCTTTTCGCTGACGACCTCGGCCGAAACGGGCCCCGGAATGAGCGCGACTATTTCCTTGAGGACCGTTTTGAAGTCCTGGCCCAATTTGGCGATGAGGGTCGGATTGGTGGTGACACCGTCGCAAATGCCGAGTTCGGCGACCATGCGAATTTCACCGATGTCGGCGCTGTCGAGGAAGAGTTTCATGGCGGGAGCCTCTCGGCACAGGAGGGTGTCACGATTCGTTTTTTGTTACTTTACGGGACGAAAGTCGTCGATAACCGTGTCCACGATAGTCTCGACCTTGCCGCCATTCAGAACCTTCTTGATTCCCTTGCCGACGGTCTTGAACTCGTAGGCGCCTACGTCGCCTCGGCTGTACGATACCGTGAAGGCGAAAGCCCGCGCATCTTCCCCTGAGCCAAGCGAAAGGACTCCGAAGCTTGCCGAACCGCGCGTGGCAACCTCGTAACGCAAGGGATCCTGCGGTGCCCGTTGGAAGTTGGCTTGCAGCCGCGAAACTTCGTTTCCTTGGGAATTGCGACCCCGTTCGGTGCGCAACCACACGGGCACGCAATCGAGGCCGCGGCGCACGACACGAAGGCGCGATACGCGCGTCGCTTCTTCGACGTCGATGACCGGAACGCCCTTTTTGCGGGAGTAGAGCGAGAGTCCAATGGACGCCTGCGGCAAAAGGCGACTCTTGTGCTCCTTGCCCGAGGCGGCCGGCAGTGCAGCCAGAGCCGCGCGCGTCTTCGCGAAGCCCTCCAGCGCGAGGACGTCTTCCGTAGAGTCGTCGGCCACGAGTACGGCATCGGCGGAAAGGGACGCGTCAGTGGGGGCGACTCCACCGAGGCAAGCCGTTTGATCGAGACCCACGGCCGCGGAGTACGAAGCGCGAAAGCCGACAGTTTTGTTTCGTTCGGCGTCGCTCGCGAGTTTGACGTCTCCGGGGCGGGCGTCTTCGTCGTAAACGAGCGGACGGAAGGCGGAGATCGATCCCACGTCCGTGCCGGAGAGCAGCGCGTCAAAATCCACCACGACCATACTGACAAAACGGAGATCGGTGTCTTCCTTTTTGACTTGTTTCCAGTCGCCTTTCAGAAATGCGATAGGGTCGGGGAGGCGGGGTTCCACGCCAGAAGCACCTTGAGGGAACGCCACGAACAAGCCTTGGTCGCGCACGAAAGCCGGGGCCGTGTAGCCGAAGGCGTAATCCTCAGGCTTCGCGTAAGGGAGATCATCGGGAAGACTGAGGACCCGCGTCACGCCTTTGGCCGTAATCCGCAATGCGACCGCCCGCGAGGTGGTGGAGCCGGGGTTCTCCACGAGCGACAAATACCACTCGCCCTCTTTGCGCTGCTTGGGTGCGAAAAACTGCAGCTGCGAGAGAATGCCATCGCGGCTGGTGTACTCGAAGGGCAACGCGGTGACCCGCCCCGAGGTCGTGGTTGTGAAGAACTTGACGCGCGACGTTCCTTCGTTGAACGCGGCTGCGAGAAGCGCGCCGTCGGGGGAAGCTACGAGATCGGCGCCGAGTCTCGGCACCGCGGTAGCCTCCTTCTTTGCCAGAGCCCGCCCGGCCGCGTCGAGCTCGAAGCGCAGGAGGCTCCCGTTGCGAAAGGCGCCCGAGAAAGCTGAGTTGAGGACGAACACGTTGCGCGTGCCGGGTTGGCCCGCAATGGCGAACGGGCCCGAGATGGCATCGCCGAGCTCGGGTTCCTCCACCAGGCCGCAGCCCGAGAGGGCCAACAGGGCGAGGATGGACACAAGGGACGTTGAACGGCCCGGAACAGACATCAGCATGTGAAGACCTCAATCGACTCGGGCGAAGGCGCCCCTGTGAAGCGGCGGGGGGGGCGGCCGCGCACCCCCCCCCGCCCCCCCCA
>JBIKVI010000381.1:0-3881 GCA_044356935.1 Silvanigrellaceae bacterium
CGATCACCCGACCCCCCTGTTGGGTGAGATGCTTTTGGTGAGGCACCCCTGCTGCGTGAGTCAGGTGCGTCCGCTCGCCCTCGACGCGCGCGCGAAGGAGGTCCGCAAACTGCGAGTGGATCTTGCTCCCGGGACCTCCCATGACTTTGTCGCCGTGCAAATGGCTTTCGGCCAACCTCGCGCCCTCGAAAAGATCTCGTTCCAGCGAGCGGGCCGCACGCTCGACGTCACCGGCCCCGCGGGCGTGAGCGCCGTGGCAGCGAAGAACCTCGAAGTCGGGCTCGTGGCGCTCGACGCGGTCGCGAATGACTCGCTTCCGCAGCGCAAGCCTTTTGCTGTTTCCTTAAGTTCCAACACATCCCCGGAGCCGCACCGCGTGGTCCTCTCTAGCGCGAAGCCCCGTGCGCCGCAGGTGGGACTCGTGGAACTCTCCGCGGGGGAAATCGTCCACGCGGAATCGCACCTGCGCGGGGAGCCCGCTTTCCGCCGAGCGCGGCGCGACTTCCTTTCGCGTTTCGTTCGCGAGAAGGCCCTGCGCCCGCTGATTTTTCAAGAGGTCAAGCGCCTCGCGGAAGGGGGCGGTCTTCCCGTGGAGCAGCTCCTGCGGCGGGGGTGGGACATTTCTCCCCTCGCCGGCGAAATCGACTTCCTCCTGGCGCTCGAGCCTCGCGGTGGGGGAAGGGGCGACGCCGGGCGCTCCCATGTGACCGGAGTGCGTGCGCGTCTTTTGGATGCGGCCGGGACAGTGCTTTGGGACGAGGTGTTCCCTTACGACACCGGGTCCGCCGCGCCCGAGATGGCGGGGCAAGCTGCGTTCGAAGGTGCGATGCGGGCCTTGCCCTTGGAGTTCGCGGCATTGGGGGCGACGGATCTGCCTGGGGGCGATGGGACACGGGTGGAGCTCTCAACGGGCGGTGAGGATTTTGCCCGGGCCCTGCGCGCCGGGGACACGTTCGCGTGGGTGCCTGTCGTTTCCCACGGGGGTGGCGCAGGCTCCACAGTTGCATCGGGCAGCGCCGCGGGCTCTTGCGAAGGCACACTCCAAGCGGATCTCAAGAACATCCTCGTTAAGGGCTCTTGCGATGCGACGCTGGTCACGGGCGACGTTTTCCGACGCAAAGCGAGTCAGGGAGTCGCTCTCGCCCGCTGATGCTTAGGCCCTCTGACGGCTCGGATCCTCTTATGCTCGCGCGCTCTGGCGCACGGACTCATGCCGCCCGTCGGCCTTCGCTTTCCTGCGCGGCCGTCGCCAAGGTCAGACCCATGAGGAAACGTCGCCGCGCGCGCGCCTCGAGCCAAAGGGCCGGAGCGAGCCCTGACACGAGGGCAAGCGCCAAGCAGCCCGCCAACGTCGTTGACCCGGAGGCGAACGCACCGAGCGCACCCGCGAGGAACAGGCCGGCAAAGGCGAGGTCGAGCACCGCGCGATGCGGCGAGCCGAAGTGGACCGATAGGCCTCGTTTGCCCGATTTCTCGATGCGGATGAGGCTAGGGAGGTTTCCGGAGAAGAGACCATCCTCGAGGCTCCCGAAGAGATCCTTGCGCAATGTGATGCCTCGCGCGTCGCTCTCCACGGCGTGGTGTCCGAGATCGAAGGCGCGTGCGAGCGCTTGGTGGACATGCAGGGGCGTGTGAAAGGGCTCGCGGACGTCAATGCGCACCGTGGTCGCGAAAAATGGAAGCACTTGCCAGGAGGATCTTTGCGCGGGTGCGGACGGTGCGGGAGGTCGGGCGGAGGGCATGCGGATGGATTTCCTTTTTTTCGGGGCGGGATCGCGTCGGGCCCAAGACGTCTGGGCCGTGAGCCCCCTCGCGTGGGGGCGGTCGTGAGCGCGGAAGAAGTCAGAGCGTGTTCCTTTTGTGTAACCTTTCTCGGGGCGAGCGTCATTCCGGCGGCCTTGACGCGCCTCGGTTTTCACGATCGCTCGGCCATGCGCCTCGGTTTTCACGATCGCTCGACCATGCGCCTCTATTTATCGGCGGTGGGCTAGAAGGGAGCCTCGCGGCGGCCCTGCGGGAAATAATCGAGTACGTGCAGGAAGAAATCCTTCGTGCGCGCAGGTATCTCCCGCATGGCGTAGAACAGTTCACCTTCGACGGGGCCCGTGGAGACACCAATGACATCCATTCCCACTGCCCCCGATAGCCACAGGACGCGCGGAAGATGGAACCTCTGCGAGACCACGTAGGCGGTCTCCACGTCAAACACCTCGCGGGCGCGCAGCACGGAGGCGTAGGTGGAGTATCCCTTCGCGTCGGCGAAGATGCGCGACGGGGGAACGTCGTTCATGAGGGCGAAACGTTTCATGGCCATAGTCTCGTTGTACCACGTGTCGGTCCCGTCGCCCGACAGGAGGATGCTGCGCACGAGCTGTTTGCGGTAGAGGTCGAGGGCGAGTTCCATGCGCGCTCGCAAAGCCCCAGAGAGTTCGTAGCCGTGCACTCCCGCGCCGAGCACTATGGCGAATTCCCGGGGCTCGGTGGGTGGGGTGAAGAGGATACGCTTCTCGCCCGCGTGGACCACCCAGAGGTTCGTTCCAACCACCACGCCCGCGATGAGCATGAGCAGACTCGCGACGTACTGCAGCGTAACGCCGGCGAGGAGTCCGGCGAGGCGTGACGATGTGAGCCGACGCCGCCGCGTCCTGCCGCCCTGGGTGGTCACGCCTTCCTCCGATCCGATGCGCGCCCGACGGAGGTCGCGCGCGGGCCAAGCCCGAGCGCGGCTTGGATCGCGTCTCGAGTGGGGCTTTCTTTCCTATCCTGCCAATTTTGCCTTGATGAGTCAAAAGTATTCCCGTTCCCGAGCCTCGCTTGACGGCGTATCCTCGAGAGCAGACGAAGGGATTCCACGCATGACGCATACGCCCCCAAAGCGGTTGACGGTATTCCTAGCGATGGGCCTGGCGTGCGCGCTCTGCACGACCGGGATCGCTCGCGCGTCCCCAAAGGCGAGCGCGAACGTGATGCCCTCCGCCACATCCGGCGCGCGTGCGCAATTGTTACCTTCTATCCGCCGCGTGGGTGTTCGCGCTCCTACGACCAACCTCGCCGAGTACCGCTCCTGGCTCTCGCGATCGAGCACGGGAGAGATCGAGCCCGCCGGTTTCGCGGCTTCCCCGTTGTCGGAGGAACAGGCGTCCGATCGCGTGCTCGAGATCCTGGAGCATGGCCTGGAGTCTTCGGGGCGCTTCTTCCACGTGTCGCTCGCTCCCACGCCGGGGGGCGACGCTTCAGCGGCCTTTGCTCCCGGGGAGAGCCCCGAGGTGGCCGCCGCGCGTTTAACGCGCGACTATGACCTCGACGCTTGGATGCAAGCGGACGTTCTCTTCACGCCCGAGCAGGTTCGCGTGCGCCTGGTCGTGACCCGGGGGCCTCCCGGCGCGACCGGGCGGCTGCTTGCCCGCGAAGACGTCTACGCCCCCGCCGATGTCACCGAACGCGGTCTCCACGAAGCCCTCCTCACAGCGCTCGGAAGGGTGTCAGAGACCCTCGGGCACGACGGGCGCGTCACATCGCTGCGTGAGGATCTCGTGACCCTGGATTTTGGTCGCGAGCGCGGGCTCGCCCCAGGCTCGCGGGTCGAACTCGGTCTGGTCGTTCTCGCGGCTTCGCATCCCGCTTCGGGCGAAGCGCTGCGCAGTCGAAAGGTAACAACGCACGTGGTGGAGATCCTCGACGCGCGGCGGGGAACGAGCGTTGCGCGGGTCGTGAAGCGCAATCCCACCGTCCTTCGCCGCGCCTCGGATCTCTTTTCCGGGGGAGTGAACGAGGACCTGCCCTTGTTGGCTTGGCGACCCCGGCCACGACCCGCCTTGACGACCCAAGGAGACGCCCCCTGGGAGACTCCCCGCGAGGTGGAGACGGCTCCCATTATTGGG
>JBIKVI010000219.1:0-7406 GCA_044356935.1 Silvanigrellaceae bacterium
GAGGCATCGCACCTCACCTTCCCCAAGCTCTGAAAAGGAAAGCGAAGGAGTCCGGGAGCGGGACGACGCGGGTTTCCTCGGTGAGCTTTTCGGATCGTCGCGGCAGCGCCAACGTGGCGGCGCGCAGGCGCATCGGTCGCAAGGTGACAACGTTCCTGAAAGGGAACGCCGAGCGGACGCGGGTGAGAGCGGGCAGCCGTTGGAGGACGCGTCGGGCAATGCCAACAACGACGGCGACGACGGCGACTATGGCGACGAGCTCGGCGAGAACGAGGGCGAGGGCGATGGGAGTAACCCCAGCCATGGGGATGGCACACGGGGGGGCTCTTTCGAAGAGGGTGATGACCCCCTTAAGGGGAGACCCTCAAGGCGCGGTGGGGAGGCGTTCGGGCTGATGGCTGCGCGAGCCGGCCTGGGCATGACCTTTGGGATCCTCGAAACCGATAGGGGCGATCGTTACACCGACTTTCCCGCAACCGTACTGAACACGGCTCTGGTGCAAGCCGACTTCACGCTGACCGACGGGTGGATTGCCAAGCCCGAGGCTGCTTTGCGCCTTTACTCTGGCGGGGACGTCGAGGGGAGCGAAGTCGCAATCAAAGCCCCGGTTCTCATGGCCATGCATCAAACCCGGGCTGGTCGACTTTTGGCCGGTGGCGAGCTCCACCTCTCTTCGGGTAACGTCAAAACAATCCGCGTGAAGAAGAACCTCGGGCACCTCGCAATCCTTGGAGTCGGCGAGTATGAGGCCCACATTTCGGGAGTGGGTTCGGCCGACGTTGGAGCGGGTGTTTCTGTTTTCGGGCTTTTTGGCGGGCACCTGGAAGGCTTCCTCCGCGTGGGATTGACGCCATCCAGCGTCCTTCCCGCGCCACTTTCGCTTTACGCGCGTCTTTCGTCGGGTCCCGAGAAGTGGTCGGCCGTCGACTTCGGCGCGCTCTGGGCATTCCAGGGCGGGGAGAGGTGAGGTCATGGCGCGCCCATCGCAGGTAGCCGGCCGAAAATGGGAAATGGGATGCCTGCCGGTATGGGTAGGCCTTCTCGCATTGGTCTCGGTGGCTTTCTCGCCCAAGGCTCACGCCGCGCGCATCGTCGCCGAAAAAAACTGCAGCGTCCGCATCGATGATGAATTGCGTCCGGGTCAAAAGGTTTTCGTCGTTCGCACCCAAGGCGGCAAACAGAGGAAGGTGGCCATCGTTCAGATCAGCCGCTCAGGGAAGGGCTTGTCGCTTGGCAAGGTCATCCAGGGGCCACGCCCGTGCGCGTCGCTCAAGGGCTTGGCCGTCGAGAGCGCACGGGGCCCGAAGGGCAAAAGCGCGGGACCGGGCGCCAAGGGGCTCGCCCTTTTGCCCGCGCTCGATGCCGAGTTGGATTTCCAGTACATCATGTTCAGCGGCTCAGGCCTTCACCAGCGCACCGACCAATCGGTCCCTTCACTCTCGCTCTTTGGATTGGGCGTGCAGGCCGATGTCTGGCCCGGCCTGTTCGTCGATCGCAAGAGTCTTCTTTGGCAGGCGTTCGGTTTGGGTGTGCGTTATTCGCAGGCGCAAGCCGTGCCCGAAATCGACGTCGCTCCGCCGCCAGAGTCTCCCGATCAGACACCAGGGAAGCAGCAATCCACCCCCTCGACTCTGCTCGTGGAGGTCGCTGGGCGCTATCCCTACATGGACGGCAAACTCGCCACTGAGTTACGCGTCGGTTACCTCATGCACAGCATCGAGCACACACTGACCACGCGTGGTGCGCTCCCACGTCCGCCCCTGCGTAACGTGGCTTATTCCGGCCTCACCATCGGCGTGAAGCAACGCGTGCGCCTCATCGACGTCGTGCGCGCGAACCTCGGCGTCACGATTCCCGTTATGCTGGCCGGATCGGCGGACAACTCCAGCGAGAGGACGGCGGACCGCACAGCCACCTACGCGGCGGACGTCAAGGAAGCCGGTGGTTTCCTTATCGACGCTTCGGTGGATGGCATCCTCAGGATGTTCAAAGGAACCCTCGGTCTCACGTACGAAACCTACGGTGCGAAGCTCGACCTCGCCGAGGGCGGGAGCGTGACCCTGGACCAGACCTCCATCATCCTCTATATCGGTGCGGGCGTGTTCCTCTGACGCTGGGCAGTCCGCGCGAGGGAGTGCGCGCCATACCAGGGCGATGTGAGCGATGACCGGGGAGACAGGAAACATGGCATCGGGTCCGGTGCGCGTATTTATCGACGCGCTCGATCGTTGGGACAGCACGGTGCTCGGGATGTTCGTTGTTCCTTTAGGAATCTTCGTGGTGGGTGCCTGCGTGCTCATTCTCGGATGCCGTTTCCTCGAGCGGCAGGCCACACGCCTCTCCGAAGCCTACGCCGATATCACAGGGCAGACGTTCGCCTGGATCCGGAGACTCGGGCTCGCCATCCTGTTGTGCCTGTGTGTGGGCCTGCTCCTCCAGAACGTAAGCGATGCCTTGCTCGAGGGCTCGCGCCCAACGGGCATGGTGCGGACCACGGGCACGCAGTTGCGACGATTCGCACGCATCGTGCTGCGCGTGGCTTCGGGGGGGGCACGCCTTTCGCTCGTCATCCTTTCGGCCTTTTGGATAGCCCGAGTCCTCGAGGGGGCGGTTCACGCCTTCTTCTCTCGAGACAAAGGACTCCGCGCCACTGGAGACTCGGATCGCGCCACCGTCCGAAAGGCGTCGCTCCAATCGACCGGCACATACGTCGTCCGTGTGGGCGTCTCTGTGGTGGCCTTTCTCGTGGGTATGCAAACGGTGGGCGTGTCCATCGGTCCGCTGCTCGCCACCGCGGGTATCGTCAGCGTCGCCATCGGATTGGGCGCCCAAACGTTTATCCGCGATCTCGTGGCGGGTTTCCTCATCCTCGCCGAAGATCAATTCGCCGTGGGCGATGTCATCGACCTCGGGCCTCGCGG
The DNA here is from genome assembly GCA_044356935.1 of Silvanigrellaceae bacterium. Taxonomy (GTDB): domain Bacteria; phylum Bdellovibrionota_B; class Oligoflexia; order Silvanigrellales; family Silvanigrellaceae; genus JADCJN01. The sequence goes on from JBIKVI010000219.1 coordinate 2,922, forward strand.
CGGCATGGTCGAGGCGTTCACCTTGCGCGTGACCAAACTGCGCGCCGCCGACGGCTCGGCCATCTTCATCCCCAACGGGGAAATAAAAATGGTCCGCAACACGACGAGCGAATGGGCGCGAGTCGACCTGCGCGTTCGCATCGGTCTGCAGGAGGATCTCCCGCGCGTGGAGGCCCTGCTCAAGGCTCTCCTTGCCCGGGTCTCCGTGGATCTCGAGGGAGACATCCTTGGTGAGCCCGAGTATCTCGGCGTCGACAAGCTCGAGGAAAAGTACGCCGTGCTGCGCGCGTGGGTGAAAACGCGGCCTCTTTCCCGCCACCGCGTCGAACGGGAAATCAACGCGCGCATCCTATCGACCTTCGGCGCCAATGATGTGCAATTTCCCGGCGCGTGACGTCAGGCCGCACGTGTGCCTATGGGGACCCCGATCTCGAGCGCACCGTGTCGCACCATGATCCGGTCGTCCTCGAACGAGATGCTCAGGGTGCCCTCTTCGGTTTGGAATGCGAGCACTTCACCGTTGGCATTGGCCAAGGCATCGAGGGGACAACGGAACGCGGCCCCACCCGGTAACGCGAGCGCGAGCACGCCAGCCTCGATGCGGACGTTGAGCCCGCCGGTGGACTTTACGGAGCGCGGAACGGGTGTCGAGGAGGGCTTTGGCTGACGGGTCTTCTCGAAGGCGAGAATCTCGGAGTTGACGTCGGTCTCTCGCCCCGCCGAAGGATCTTCGGCCAATTCATCGGCCACCTCGGCCCGAATGGCACTGGTGACGCGCGCGAGGTCCTCGGCACTGGCGTCTTGGAGGTCGAGGCCATCCTCCTCGAGGTCGCACTCTTCCTCGAGTTCGCCACTTTGGAGACCGGCTTCGTCGATCTCTTCGCCTGCGTCGGTTTCCGGGGAGCCATCTCCCTCCGCCGACTCATCGGCAAGGAGGACGTCATCGTCCGAGCCCATCAAGGAGGAATCGTCAGCCATCCCGTTTTCGGATGCGGGCTCGACATCGTCAACCGGAGAGTCCTGTTCGAACGACTGGTCAGACTGGTCATCTTGTGCGCTCTCGGCGATGACGACATCCTCCACCTCGGCCTCTTCGCCGAGCGCGACATCCTCGGAAAGTGGGTCGTCCTCCCCGAGAGGCTCGAGGGGAACATCGCCGAATCCGGCGTCCGAGTCGGTGCCGGATTCAGAGCTGGCAACCTCGTCGGTATCGTCGGCCGCGAGCAACGATCCCTCCTCGGCACTCAAGGCATCGTCGGGAGCGTCGGAAGCTTCGACACTGGATTCGCCATGAAGGACTCGCTCCGCCGCCTCCGTGAAGGGTGAGAGCCCGATGCGCTCAAGCACATCAACCAAGCGTTCATCGCCTTCGACGTTTCCGAAGTGGACTTCGAGCAACGCACCTACAACCGAGGAGAGACTCTCCCGCGGGATGTTGTCGGTGACGAATTGGCCCAATTGAGGAATCTCGCGGGCCTTGCCACCGATGCTGAGCTTGTAGCCCGAGCTATCGCCGACGATATGGAAATCATCGATGGCACTGCCCGCGCAAGCCCTCCAGCATCCATTGATTCCCAGGCTCACCGAAGGTCGATCGTCGCCAAACCTCTCCGCGAGGCTCGCCTGGAGCTCAAGCGCGTCGCCCAGGGCATCTTGCTCGGCATGCGGGCAGAGTTCGCCTAGGCACGCTTTAGGAGCAGCCATTCCTTGGCCTTGATAGTGGCGCAAAAGGAGCCCCTGCGCGCGCAAGGCCGCAGCCACGTCGTCATGGATGTCCGACGGGATCATGAAACCGATGCGCTGGTCCTCAGTAATCTTCAGGAACGCGGAATGAGTCTCCGCGAGCTTGCAAACGTAGGACAGGGCGTCGGCGCCGTAGACGCCGCCTGCGGCCTCCACGAGCACGAAGATTTGGCCGTTCTTGAGTTCGAATGCTGACACGCCTCTCTCCTTTCCCACCAGTCGGACCGCGCCCGATCCGGGGATGCGGGACTCCCCGTCTGGGTATCGAACGTTTCTTCCCGGACTTGAGGAGAACTGGTCTCCTTCATTGCGCCTGGAGTTCGATTTCCACGAGGAGTGACTGAGCCTTATCGATGCCAATCGTCTGCAGGATTCAGGAGGTATAGTTTCTTCCCGTCACCTCAGAGAGTCCGGCGCCGCCAGGTGCACGCAAGTAGACCAGTTCCAAGACGGTGGGGTGGCCCCCCCCCGACGGCACTCAAGTCGTCTCCGTCATGCACCGATGACGGTCGGTACGCGGCAGCGGGTTGCCAGGCCCTCGCCTATCGTGCGACTTTGAACGCGGGTAGTGGCGGAAAACGGACGATCGCCCGCTGGGGCGTGGTTCGGGAGGTGGATGCGGATGAGCAATGGGGACACGTCGAACAACATGCGGGAGCTCATCGACGCCATCGTGCGCTCGCTCGTCGATCAAGTCGATCAGGTCGAAATCAACGAGATCGCGGGCACGCAAACCAACGTCATCGAACTCAAGGTGGCCAAGGAAGACATCGGCAAGGTGATTGGTCGGTCTGGGCGCACCGCCGAGGCTATTCGCACCATCGTGAATTGCGGCGCTGCCAAGCTCAACAAGCGCTACATCCTGCACATCGTCGACCAATGATGCGTCAGCTATAGAATTCGTTCACCGCGCGCGCGGCCTTTTGCCAGGCCGAGTTGATGCGTTCGGCGAGTTCGGGAGCCATGCGCGGTGAGAAGTCGCGGCTCCGATCGTCGGGCGCCGCGGGGGTCGTTTCGCCAAGGCCGAGCCTAGCCGCCTTGACCGCTCCGCGCGAAGTCGTTTCCACATCGCCGGGGCGACGCAGGGTAGTGCGTAAGACATCCGCCTGGAACTGCATGAGGAAGTCGTTGAGCGCCGCTCCTCCGTTTACGCCGACTCTGCCTAATGGGACTCCCGCCGAGGCTGACATGAGTCCAAGGAGGACCGTGTTCTGCAGAGCGACCGACTCCAGTATTGCGCGCATGATTTGCTCGCGGGTCGTGCCGCGCGTCAGGCCGAAGAGGACCCCTCGCGCGTCCGGGTTCCACCAGGGCGCTGGGAGCCCGGCGAGGGCCGGCACGAAAACCAAGCCGGGGTCACGTTCGCACGACACGGCCTTCTGTTCGATTTCCGAGGAGCGAGAGATCCAGCCGAGGTTATCGCGCGCGAACTGCACCGCGGCGCCTGCGACGAATGCCGCGCCCTCGCGCGCGAACGTTCGCACGCCGCCCCTTGAGCACGCCACCGTTGCAAGGAGGCCATCGTCGGAGCGGACTGGTTTCGTGCCGGTGTGCATGAGGAGGAACGCACCCGTTCCGTATGTTATTTTCGCCTCACCCGGGCTCTCGCAGTCCTGACCGAAAAGGGCGGCCTGCTGGTCGCCGAGGCAACCTGTGATGGGCGTTCCATCGGGGAGATCGAGGAAGCCTTTGGTGACCCCCAAGGGCCCCACGGAATCGACCACGCGCGGAAGGGCCGATTTCGGTACCCCGAAACGGGCGCAAAGCTCGTCGTCCCAGTCGCCGCGATCCAGTCCGTAGAGCAGCGTGCGCGAGGCGTTGGTGTGGTCGGTGACGAACGCCGTGCCACGGGTGAGTTTCCAAAGTAGCCACGCGTCCACGGTGCCCAATGCGAGATTGCCTTCGCGAGCCAGGCGTTTCACGCCGTCGTCGTTTTCGAGCATCCATTGCATCTTGGTCGCCGAAAAATAGGGATCGCAAACGAGGCCCGTGCGCTCGCGCAGGGCGGCCGCGTTTTTAGGGTCTGCCTTGAGGCGCGCGCACGCTTGAGCGGTTCGGCGGTCCTGCCACACGATGGCGTTCCGCGGCGACTCGCCGGTGCGCACGTCCCACGCCACGCAGGTTTCGCGTTGGTTGGTGAGTCCGATGGCCACGACGCTCTCCCGAGCCAGCGCGGGGCGGGTTCGGCCGAGCTCCTCGCGGGCGCTGGCATAAGCGCGCGCCACGGACTCCCAAATGTCCGCGGGTGCATGCTCCACCCAGCCAGGTTCGGGGAAGATCTGGCGGAACTCGGACTTGGCGCGCGCGAGCGTGGCGAGCGAGTCCGCGTCGTGGAACGACACTTGGCTGCCCGTGGTTCCTTGATCGATGGCGAGGAGAAGACTTGGCATGTTACGATACCTCCGGTGTGTGTGGACCGGGCGCGTGGCCTTCCGCTCATGCGATGTCCCAGGCGGCGTAAGTTACTCGACCGGAGGCCCAACGTGCAACCGAACCCGCCGCGCTTGGCGGCGAACTTCTCTACGTCTGCATCGCTGGCATCGCCAGTGTCCGCGCTTCCCGAGGCTCGGTTCAGCGCGACCGGTCGCGCCACACTCGAAGAACGCGCCGGACTTTTCGTGTGGCCCGGTTTAGCAGGTACGGCAATTACGCCGGGCGAACGTCGAGTGCTGTCCCTTTATAAGCCGTCGGGCGTGGTTCTCTTTCGCCGCAACCTCGCGTCGCTCACACAAGGAGCCACGC
>JBIKVI010000136.1:0-11258 GCA_044356935.1 Silvanigrellaceae bacterium
GCGTGACGTTGGGCTGCGGGAGGCGAGACGCGCGCATACCTGGATATCCCTGCCCGACGATCATGAAGTTTACAACGACTACTGGGGAACCGACGTCCGCCCAGAGTCCACGGCGCGGCGCGCGGCCGGCATGCGCGCCTACTTCGAGTACACGCCTCTCGACGACGCGCTTTTTCCACGTTTGCACCGGGCGTTTCGTTTCGGCAGGCTCGCGACCCTCTTCGCAATCGATGAGCGTCAATACCGCGACGGCCCCGTTTGCCCTTCGGGTCCGCTCAAGAGCCAGTGCGACGCCTCCCGGGACGCGTCGCGCACGATGCTGGGCGCTCAGCAGAAGTCTTGGCTGCTCGGCGGTCTCGAGGGTTCGGGGACGACCTGGAACGTGCTCCTTTCGCAGGTCCTCATGATGCCCCAGATTCTCGTCGACAGGCCCGAAGGTTTGGAGCGTGGAGTGCAAGAAGACCTCCTTCCCCAACATCCTCTGCATGACGGCGCAGACGCGGCTGCCAAACGCAAGCGCGCGCGCGGCGACCTTCACTTGACCCTTGATTCCTTCGACGGTTACCCGGCTGAGCGGGCCGAGCTAGCCGACGCGCTGGCCGCGCGCGGGCGGGGCAACACCTTGGTGTGGACGGGCGATATTCACAACTGCTACGCGGGGCACTTGCGTACCGATGCGAATTCCGTGGGTAGTCCCGAGGGCTTCCGCGCGGCATTCGAAATGAGCACCGGGTCGGTGTCCTCTATCGGTGCGGGCGACGTGTTCCGTTTTGGTGCCGCACGCCTGATCGAGGGACACGTCAAGCGCGCCAACAGGCACATGAGCTTCTTAGACCTGCGGCATCACATGTACGTGCGAGTCACCATCGGTCGCGAATGGGCCCGCCACGAAACCGTGTGCGTCGACACCACTCTGCGCCGACGTTACCGCACGTTCGTGGGTGCCGCGCTTTTGGTGGAGAGGGGAAGTCTTGAAGTGAGTCGGGAAGCCTGAAGCTCGACGCTCTGGCCTTTCAGAAGCAGCTGGAACTGCCGGTGCAGTTGAGGAACACCTCACAGCCGGCGATCGTGCCGTCGGAGGCGCGCGCGGTGGATCCGCCCGCCGCGAGCACGAAAGTGTTCATGCACGAAGGCAGGGTATAGCTGCCGATGGCTTGGCTTGACGGGATTGTGCATCCCTTGTCGGCCTTCGTGGCTAGCGACGTGACCTGGGTCGTGAGCTCGTTGACCTGAGCGGCCGAACCCGCGGGCAGGCAGTCTCCAAGCACGTCCTCGATGTCATTTATCCTCGAGGCGAGAAGCGCGGTTTCTGTGAGGACGTCGGTGAGTTCGGCGCCGATGGAGCTGACCGTCGTGGCCGAAGCGCCGCACGATGCGCCCGTCGCCTGGAGGCGCGTCGGTAGAGACTGGAGAGAGGTGTTGAGCGCGGCAACTTTGGAGCTGAGCGAGCCGAGCGTCGGCGCGGCGTAGATGCCGGCGGTGAGGCAGGTTTGGAACTTGAGACCTGCCGACGCCTGATCGGGCGCAGCCTTGAGGACATCGATAGCAAGTCGAATGATGGTCAACTGCGCGTCAGTGACGCCGTTACCGACGACCGCGGTAATGCGGTCGAGGATAGCGTTGCCCGCGTCCGAGTCCTTGGTCGTCTCCGAGGCCGACTCGAGAGCGTTGCGTACGACGTCAAAGAGGCTGAAACCGGCGGATCCTAAGAGCGAAATAGCGAGAAGTTGAGCATTCTCGTTACTTTTGTTCTTCGCCCAGAGCGTGTTCATGTTCTCTACCGCAGTGTCATAGTCCTCGTCGTTGAGGGCGATAATAGCGGCTTCGCGTCGCGATTCGTCGGTGTCCTTGTTAGCGGCGGGTGAGTAGAGGCTTTTTCCGCATGCGGGCACGACGGTGAAGGCGAGAGTGGCGCACGCTGCCAGCGCGAGCAGCGAGACGAGCCGGCGCGCGCGGCGCACCTGGGCGCGAGCAGGTGTGCGAGCCGGTGTACGAGTGTGGCGGGTGCGAACGGGCATTGAAGTCATCCTCGCGCTTGGGCGTGAACAGAGATCCAAGAGAAGTAGGCCTTGAGGGCCTCGGGCTGGGCCTTCAGCACGTTGGCTACCGTCTGCGTGAGTCCGAGGAAGTGGATGAGGCGCGCGAGACCCTCGGTGGAAAGGTCGCGGAACGTGGGGTCGCCTTGGAGCTCGTCGAGCAACAGCGAGGCCTCATCGAGCTGGTCGAGCTCCACGTGCAGGAGGATCTGTTCCCAGGTCTTGATGTGGAGTTGCGGATGAAGCGAGTGGATCTTGCGGTACAGGGCGATGGCCTGAGTGAACTGTGAGTTCTTGCGGTGGCAGTCGGCGAGTTCGGCCATCACCCGCACGTCATTTCCGTCGGCCTGCAGGAGGCGTCCGAGCCGCTGTTGCGCTTGGGTCACGTGTCCAATCTTCATCTCGCATCGCGCAAGTGCGACTTCCGCAGGCCTCTTGTGCGAGGGCACTTGGGCGAGCTTGGCAAGGGCGGGCATGGAGCGCGCAACATCACCCTTGAGCATCAGCCTGGTCACCTGGTGGGCGAGTGAAGTGGCGGCGTCATTGGGTGGAGGGACGAGCGCGCGTATGAGTTTGGCCGCCTCCTGAGGCTGGAGGGGCTTCTTGAGGACGCCGCGCGCGCCGGCGGCAGTTCCGAACAGCTGGTAAACGATCTTGTCACCGGGAACGATGAACACGAAGGGGATGAGCTCGAATCCCAGCTTTTTGTAGAGCCCCTCGAACACCGCAAAGCCGTCGGAGGAGCCGTCGGAGTGATCGACGCAAACGATGGGCCACACGTTGTCGAAAATCGCGCGCGAAATGTCCTCGGAATCGCGCACGGGAGTGGTGTCGCGCAGTCCGAGCTTGAAAAGGAAGTCCTTGAGAATGCTGAAGTACATCGCCTTCTCGGGATCTCCGAATATGAGCACTCGCGGCGTGAAATTCCCCAAGTTCTCGCCACCTCCATCCGTTACTTTAGTGCCGTGGCCGGGGGCGCCAATGCGCTACGATGCCTGGCTTGTCGGTTCTTTGGCTATCGAAGCGCGATGGGACGGCCGATAAGGAGTAGGGAGGTTAGGCTTTGCCAACAAATCCGGGGTCATGGTTGAGTCCAAGGAACGTCCCGCGCGTCATCGCTGGCGCGCTGGCCGTGGTGTGCGCCAGTGTTCTGGCGCCCGACCCCCGTTCGAACTGGCTGGCGCGCGGCGCCTCTGGTTGGGGACTTTCCTCCGCGCTCGCCGCCGACGTTATTCTCATGCCTCCGCGCGACGCCTTCCGTTCGGCGCGAGGCGAAGGAATGGGTGGCGCCGTTACGGCGGTTGCCGACGACGGAGACGCCCTCTTCCACAACCCCGCGGGCATCGGGCGGGAGGATGGTGACGCGTCCAAGAACGCGCTTCGAGGTGCGTCATTCCCGAATGCGACCTTCGGCGCGAACAAGTACACGCTCGGGATGTTCCGCGATTACCAGGGGAGCTCGGACAGGTCGTCGGCCATCGAGAAGACGATGCTCTCGGCGGGTGACAAGGACGTGGTCTACGGGCACGCACAAGCGTTCCCTTACCTTACCGTTTGGCGCTTCCAGCTAGGCTTCCTCACGAGCGTGTGGGGAGAAGGGTACCTCACGCGCTATGACGAGCCGCAACCGAGCCGAGAGGCAGGCGCCCCCGAAGGTTCCACTTACGACCGCGAGATTTCCGCTATCGGCCTTGCCCAGCAGGCGGTCGTTGCGGGTTTTTCGTTACCCTACAAAGAAACCGGGCTCTCCCTCGGCGTGGCGGGTCGATTCGCTTACCGAAACAGCTTCCGTCGCGACATCGAGGCCACCGAGAGTTCCGTCCGCACTTCGGCACGGACCTATCGGGATGATCTCAACGCGACCCGGGGAGCCGCGGCCGACGTGGGCGTGCTCTATAGGGTGCGCGGCTCGCTTCTGCCCGCCTTCGGGATTGCCATGCGCGACGTGGGCGACACGCACTACGCTCCCGCCAAAGCGGGCGCCCGTGCCGAAAAGGAGCGCGCCAATCTCGCCGCGGGCTTCTCGCTGCGTCCTGAGGTGGGCAAGAACGCGGGGCTCACCTTGGGCGTCGACGTGCAACGGATAAATGACGGACGACTCCCGATCAGGGATAAGGTTAAGATGGGTGCGGAACTGGGTATTGGAGCGTCGGACTCCACCGCGCCCTTCGCGCTGCGCGGTGGCTACGATCTCCGCGCTCCCTCTGTGGGCATCGGGGCCGATCTCCTGTTCCTCAAGGTGGACGCCGCATGGTTCGGGGATGTCGTTGAGGGTCCCGATGGGACCCGCGTCGACATGCGCACGCTTATCAAGGCCACTGTCGATTTGAGACTCTAGCGCCAGCCTGATCATGGACAAGAAGGGGAGCCGCAAGATCATGGAAATCAGCCTTCGCGACGGCATCTATTACGTCTCGGGCGACATCACCGAGACTTGTGAGCTCGCTACCGCCAAGCTGCCCCAGGGGGCGGTCCGCTTGGATCTCGGCGGAGTGCGGACCATCAACTCCTGTGGCGTGCGCGAGTGGATAAGCTGGATTGGCAAGCTCGGCATCCAGCCAGTGTATATCAATTGCCCGCAGCCCGTTGTCATGCAGTTCAACATGGTGCGCGAGTTTCTGGCCAACAACGCCAGGGTCGAGAGCTTCATGGTTCCAGCGTACTGCGAGACGTGCTCCCAGCAAAAAAACTTCTTGCTCCGATCGGGCGTGGAGTTCAAGCCTGGAGAACCGCTCGAGGATTTCGAGATCCCCAAGTGCGCCCAAGCCGGATGTGCGATTGAAGCCGATGTCGATTTTGATTCCTACCTGTACTTCATCGAGGATCTCGTTCAGTGAGAAGCCGCTCGGATGCCCGCGCGCAAGACGTGGGAGGATAAATCCAGGTGATGCAAACCAACCTCGTCGTCGCGCTCGACTTACGCGATGAAACCGTACGGGACAACGTTCTGGCCCTCGTGCGCAGCTGTGCCGTCAACGTGCGCGTCATCGATGCCACTCGCGCGGTGGCAGATGTCGAAGCTTTGCGTGGGCTAAGGAACCATCATGCGGTGTACCTCACCGACGCCCTCGACTCCGCGTGCATGAAGGCCGCGGGCGCGGTGGGCTTCCGCAAGCTCGACAAGGTCCTCCTCGTGCACGAGGAAACGAAGGACGCCGTGCAGGATGACCCCTTGCTTCTCGACTTCAACCACGTCCTTTCCTCCAGGCCCGAAGCCATTTCGCATCAGCTCATCTTGTCCACCATCCGGAAAATCCGTGAGAAAGATTATTTCGGTGTCGACAAGTGCCTTGCGTTCGGCGCCCACGTCCACCGTTTTACCCTCTCGAGCTCCGAACAGCGCAAATGGTTCCGCGAGCAGCTCTTCACGTTCGTCAAGGGGCTTGAATCCATCGTTGGACGGCCCACCGATGTGTTCGCGCAATTCGCGCTCGAAGTGCAGGACGAGCTTCTCATGAACGCCATATGGGACGCCAATCCGCATCGGCGCGACCTCGAACGCAGCGGTCCGGCGACGCTCGCCCCCCACGAGCACGTGGGCGTCGAATGGAGCTTCGATGGCACTCTCTTGGCCATCGGCGTGCGCGACCCGTTCGGCTCTTTCGAGAAGTCCATCGTCATGAAGTACCTCCATTTCCTCTTCACGCGCGACAAGAAGAAACAGGTTTCGCTGCGCCAGGAGGGTCATGGGGCGGGCATCGGGCTCTATATGGTGCTCGAAAGGCTCTCGTCGCTCATCATTACCGTGGAGCCGGGGCACGCCACCGAGGTCATCGCGACCATCAACCTCGCGCAGAACCCGCGCATGCTCTCGCGCATGCAGCGTTCGTTCCAGTACTTCAGTATTTGAGTTCAGCGATCCGCCAGCGCCCAGTGCTCCGCGAAGAGGTAGGCCTCGCCGTTGAAAGCGGGGCAAGCCACGTCGGCGAAGGCGAGCCGAACGCGCACGTGCCCATCGACGACCTCGCTGCGGTGCGTGTATGCGAGCACGGTGGCCGGGTCGCTCAAGGTGCATTTCTCCGACGCGGGAAGGGTGCTTGAATCCACCGGCTGGCGCTTGAGGACCGAAGGCATTTTGATCGCCGCTGTGCCCGCGCGCGCAGAGAGGATCGGCGCGCCGAGGATCTCGACTCCGCGCCCGGCCGCGAGCTCCGAGCGGATCTCGGCGGGTACGACCAGCCAGGTTTCATAGCCGGCGTTACCGAGATCGAGATCGTCGAGTTCGGGAAGAACGCGACGCACCGAAAGGGCCTCTCCAAGCGGCCCATGCACCACCTCTAGCCAAGGGGTTCCCATCCAGCGACGCTCGTATCCGAGCGTGGGCCAATTGGTTGGCAGGGCGTAGTCGTTGAGTTTCCCAAGGCCGCCGCCCAAATCGCGCGCGCGTTGCGCCGCGGAGAGGTTGCGCAGCCAGTTGTTGTGCCACGCCCAGTACACGACGGTGGTCGTGCCGGCGCGTGGGCCGGGGCGTTTGGTGACGTGCCCAATAACGCCGATGTGCGCCGAACTCGGGGAGCCCAGGCAGTTGGTGCCCACTTCGCAGCCGGCAAGCACGGTGCCTAAAGGAAGGAGGCCTCGGCCTTGCTGGGCTAGCGTTGATGACGCCGGCAGTGAGGCGTGCAACGCGTTGAGCTTACGGACGATGGAGGTCTCCGAGTCGCCATTGAACCGCGCTTCATAAGAGCCCGCGGCGCGCAGTTGACGCAAAAATTCGCTCACGGCCTCGTGGCGGTAGCGGCGCCCGAAGACCTCTTCGAAAACCTCGGTGAGATTTGTGGCGCACATGGCTGCCTGGGGAAAGTATCGCTTGTTGGTTCCCTGGAGCTGTTGAGCGTTCCATCCCACCGCGTACCGGAACAGCTGGCGGCCCGTGGGCGTGCTGGCTGCGAAGGTCCAACTCTTCACGTCTGATGGGGCAATGGGCGCGATGCGGGGGTCGACGGGCGCAACGCCGGTGAGGCGTGACGGGGCATCCGTTGAGCCCCCAGGGACGTTCTCTTGGCCACAACCGGCTGTGCCAAGGACAAGGGCAAGAGCTGCGAGGACAGGGCCCAGGCCAGCGCCGATGGGGCTCCACAGAGACGAAAAACGGGGTCGCCTGCGACCAGCGAGACTGGGGAGAATGCCCTTACTTTTGAGCCACTTTAAACAGTGCCAAGGTCGAGGCCTGAGGAGCGAGACGAGCCGCAATGTATAAGGAAATACATGAGGCGAGCGAGCGACGAAAACGAAGAGAGAGGCAATGCTTAAAGCGGCCCTTTTCATATGACTTCACCTCGTGCCCCTGGGCCAACGGGCCCCGGCGATGAGATGACGATAAGCGTTCTCGCGCCATGGGGGAAGTCAGAGTCCGGGGTCGAAGGTCGGGTCCGATACCATTGGCGCCTTGCCAGGACGTGCAGGAGAATGCTTTACTCAAGTCCACGCGGACGTGGTGAAATGGTAGACACGCCGGTCTTAGAAGCCGGTGCCGTAAGGTGTGCGAGTTCGAGTCTCGCCGTCCGCACCAGTGTGTCATTCTTTGCCATGCGAGACTTGGTTTTGTTGGGCTCAGTTCCCCGACTTGAACCAAGTTGATCCAGCGTCCTTGCTGGCATCGTACCGGTCCCACTGCTCATGGGCGACGGATGTGAGGGCCTTCTTCTCCCTCTGGGCGTAGACGAGCGTCGTCTTGTAATCGGCGTTCCCCAGGAGCTGTTGGGCTACGGAGAGGTCGCCGGTCGCGTTGTAGAGCTTCCTCGTTCCTCCGTGGCGAAGGATGTGGGTTGCCGTGTAGGGCAGCCCGGCCCGCGCGAAAGCCCGGTTGAACGCGTTCTGGATCACTTGGTACCGCAGCAGCGTTCCCTTGGTGCTCCGGAAAATGAGCCCCGCGACTCCTCTTGGCTGGACGGAGCGGAGGGCCTCGTGCGCCTCGGGGAAGAGGGGCTGTTCCTTCACGGGCATCCGGGCATTGGAGTTCTTGAAACCCGGCGCGATGTGGTCCTCCCTTCCCTTCTGGCGCATGTAGCGCGCATGGCGCCGCACGGTAAGGCGGGAGTTCCGAGGATCCGTCGGGTCGAAGGTGACGTCCTCCCAATGAAGGGCAACCACCTCCGAAATCCTCAGAGCCTGGAAATACTGCACCGTCGCCAGCGCGGCATACATGGGCCCGTTCGGATTCATGGCCGCAAGCTCGGCCTGGAAACGTACGAACTCGTCGCGGGTGATGTCTTTCGACGCCTCCCGAACGGCCCGGCGCACGACGACGTTTTGGCGATGGCGCCGTTTCAGCGGGTTCACGAAGGTCGCGTCGTCCCAGAACTCTCGGTAGTGGTTCACCACAACCGAGAGCGCTTTCAGCTCGTGGAGGAAAGCCCGCCGCGGGGTCGGTGTCTTCACTTCCGCAAAGGTCGCACGAAGCCACGCTAACCAGTCGTCCACGACACGGGAGGTGAGAGTCGGCATCGACACCGTTTCCAGCTTCCGCAGGTAGAGCCGCCAGTAGCGGTCGTAGTTCACCTGGGTCGTAGGGGCGAGCGTAGGGTAGTGGCGCTGCTTCCAGTCGGCGTAGACCTCGCCGAAAGTCGGGTACTCCGACGCCGCAGAATCCGCCGCTCCTTTTGGCACTCCAGGATCCGGGTTCGAAGGGGAGCAGTGCGACTGCCAGGCCCTCGCCTCGTCAATCGATGCGAAGTATTGGCCTGCGCGGCGCTTACCGCCGAACTCGATCGGCTCCCAACGACGAGCGAAGTAGAGGTGGCCACGAGGAGGGGGAGCGTACTGCCCCCGCTTTTCGTTCCAGACGTAGGCACGGCAGATGCCCGTCGTCCCGGCAACCTTCACGAAGACTCGCTTCTTGCCTTGGAATTTCTTCAAATCGATGTCGTTTCGCGTCATGGTCATCCCCTGCGTTCAAACCACGCCACGACGGCATCCACCTGGAATCTCGTAGCTCGGCCGAAGCGCTTGCAGGGCAAGCCTTCCAGCATCATCTTGCTGATGAAGCTGGGAGACACGCTGAGCGCTTCGGCGAGCTGCGTCCGCGTTATCCACTTGTCAAAGAACGATGCCGTACCCGTACCGGAACGTGCTTCCTGCGGCAACATCTGGTGGGACGTTGCGTAGCGGGACCAACTTGGGCGAAGTGCGTTCGAGGTCATAGTTCGAGACCTCCCACGAGAGTGACCACGGGAGCTGCACCCTTCGAGCGTCCCTCGATGTGGACGAGACCTTCCTTGGCGAGTGCGTTCAACCCCTGTGCCGCGCCTTTCCGTCCGATGCCGAAGGATCGGCGGAGGGACGGCGAGAAGGCGATCGAAAGTGTCCGGTGCAGACGTGCGAGGTGGCAAAGACAGAGAGCGCAGTGCAGGGCCTTTCCTGGGAGACGGGACGCCCTCTGGAGCCAACCCAGGTCGATGGGACCGGCCAGGAAGGGGGAACGCCGCTTCCCTGCATGGCCTAGCTCCCGAGCCGAGGCACTCTCGTCATTCGGCAGCGAATAGCTGGACAGGTTGATCCGCATGGACATGGTCATCGTTCCCTTTTGTTGAATTAGGAGAAGAAAGAGATGGGACGGGTGCGCTCGGCGGACCCACCTCGTGCTCCCTGCTGGCGCACCTCAGGTCAGCTTGGATGCGGTTCACAATGGTCCACATGTCTTCGCCCCTCGGGTCCGAGAACCGTTCCATCGGGTGGACGAGATTTGCGTCAGATTGCAGCTCGAATCCGTTGAGAACTGCGCGGCTCGCCTCCCGCATGTGACCTTGGGTCTTCGCTACCACCTGTTCGATTTCCGATGCGGAGGCCTCGACGAGCACGGCGTCGTGAATGGGAGCGCAAAGGCGGATCCCGGATTCGGTGATGAGGCAGCAGGCGAGGCGCAGCATCTCGGCCCCGTTGGCCTGCATCGGGAAGTTGGCCAAGGACCGCAGATTCACCGCGGAATCCACGAGCCGAGGCCATCCGAAGACCGTCGATGCGCGGCCTGTCATGAGCGTGTGGTTCACGTAGGCCGCGTTCCAACGCCAGAACGTGGCGAACACCCTTTTGTGCATTGCGAGGAGTTCACGCGCGGCACCCTCTGACTTGCCGATCCGGTAAGCCAACGACGAGGCGCCCATGCCGTACTGCACGGCCAGGATGCACTGCTTAAAGAGCTCCCGCTCCGCAGCATGGGTCGCCTTCGTCGCATCTTGGGGAACGGCTCCTGCACGCTTTGCGAAGTCCAGGTAGGGGTCACCCGAGCGGTAGGCGTCCATCATCGCGGAATCTCGAGACAGCGCCGCAGCGATGCCGAACTCCTGCTGACTCCAGTCGATGTAGGCCAGTGCCATGTCGGGATCCGGCTGAATGAACGAACGCATCCAGACTGACGGACCGAAGATGAATCGCGTGTTGCTCGGCTGGTTCCGACCCGTGACTGAACGGAACGGCGAGAGCATCGTGCGGTTCCGACCGTCCGGACCGATGGCAATTTCAGACAGTCGGAGCTGGGACAAGCTCGTACGAAGCTCGCGGAGCTTTCGCAGGCAGGGGTGGATGCGGGCCATGTCCTTGAACGTGTCATCCCGGAGGTCGAGGCGCCCTGAAGCGAGGCGAGGCCACGCCAGGCCATTGGCGCGCAGGTACGCTTCGAACCGCGCCGTCTTGAAGGTCGTTCCTTCGAAGACGCCAAAGTCGCGGTCAACCTCTTCGACGAGACGCGATTGGATCGTTGCCCAGTTGAGCTTCACGCTCGTCAGGCCGCGAGCGTCGATGGGGACGCCCACGTGCTCCATGCGCGCGGCTGCAACCATGTATCGGCCTCGGTGGAGAGCCCGTGGAAGGTCCAGACCCGGAGCCATTCGGGCAAGCAACTCGGCGAGCGTATCAACGTCGCTCTCGCAATAAGCCATAAGGCTTTCGCGCTCGGCAGCCGTGTACGGTCCTCCACGCATCGCCAGTGCGCGGTTCTCATCCTTCGTGTCCGAAGTTCCCGTGACAACGCCGTAAGCCCGAGCAGCGGAGAGGAGGCTTGCCGAGACCCCTCCCCTCCCGTTGGTCGAAGCACGGAATTCGACGAACAGGTCCAGCATTCGCCGAGGAACGGGCCAACCCACCGCGAGAAGGCACGAGACCTCCGCGACCGCGTAGTATGGCCTGCCGAAATCGGCAGGCCTACGCGCTCATGGCCCGTTCAGGATCTGGTCCGTTCCTTTGCGCCATGTTTTCAAGAATCCTTTGTTTGACGCGCCTGTTCGTGTG
>JBIKVI010000419.1:0-3114 GCA_044356935.1 Silvanigrellaceae bacterium
CGCCAAAGCCAGCACGCTGAGTGGCGCAATGACCCCTCGGATCGCCAAGAATCTCGCGTGCATGATGCTTCCCTCCGTCGGGTGCGTTGGGGCCACCTCACCGTGGCGCCCTCTCGTCACCACATCGTCGTTCGAAGGGGGAAGCGAGTGAAGGGAACGGCCTTCCCAGCCCGTCACCACACCAGCATGATGTCATCATTGTTACTTAAAATAAGAAGTGTTTTGCTTCCCATAAATTATTCTCAACTCCGCGCCAAGCCGATCCGATGCGCATTAAAAGCATTCATAACTTGGACTGGCCGGGCTGCAGGACGCAAGGAGGGTTCCGCATGACAACGACTCAACAAGACAGGATTTGGTTCTACTACGCCCGTGAGACGCAGGTGGGGCCTTTACGGGAGTCCGAGCTTCGCGCGGCCATCGCCGATGGCTCCCTCACCGACGCCGACCATGTCTATCGCGAGGGATTTCAAGACTGGAAGCTCCTGCCGGAGGTCTCAGAACTTCGGGACGCGCGCGAGGACGCCAATCGCCCCACTCGCATTTCCCAGACATCCGGGGTCTCTGGCCGCGCCCAACGCAAGGGGGAGCGCGTTCCCATCCACGAGCGCGTGGTGGCGCATAACGCCTCCCACGTAGCCACGGGACACATCAGCAACATCTCCGTTACGGGACTGTACTTCGAGACGCCAGACTCGGTCTTCGCGCTCAACGACGAGGTCAAAATAACGCTCAAGGAGGGTAGAGGATTGGGTAAGCCCATGCATCTTTCCGGTGTCATCGTTCGCCAGTCGCGTGGTGATGCGCGCGACGCCGCAGGATACGGACTCGAGCTTCGAGGGGTCGACGAGGCCGCGCGAGCGCGCATCCTCGACTACATCAAGCGACATCAGGCCTCCTGAAGCGGCCGCCCGGGAGGTGAGAGACCCGGGCACCAGCCGCGAACAGGAGCGAGAGAGTTTTCCGCGACCAAGGCACCGTGAATCGAGAGAGAGCTCCAAGGCGAGCGAGGGGAATCGAAAATGACGGCGATGAAAAAAGATCCGGCGACGGAGTGGACCATCGAGAAGGCGGCGGCCGAACTGCGCGCGGCCGACGTGACGCGTGTGGGAGCCGAGAGCCGCAGGCAGGTGTTCGGGAAGATGTACAAGTCATTCGGAACCGAACAGCGCAACCTTCTTTGCGACGAAATAGCTGTCATCCTCAAGGAGAAGTTCGACTCCGAACGGCGCCTCGAGAGCGTGCTCTACCTCGTGGCCGCCGCCATCGCACAGGAGCGCGACTGGGACGCCGCCAACACCCTCCTGCGGGCGGTCATCGCCAAGGCCACGAGCGCCGAGTTCCTCCGCGAACTCTCGCTCATCCTCCTCGAGATCGCAGACAACGACCTTGGCGATCGGACCTCGCGCGTCCCCGTGGGCCAAACCATCCTCGTGCTCCTCACCGAGCTCGGGATGCAGCTCGCCGCGAGCGCGGGCGCAAACGGCATCGACACGCGGGAAACCGGACGCGTGGTGGAGTACATCACCACAAACCTCCTCGCGCGCAGCAACGTGAACAACATGGCCATGCGCATCTCGCTCGTCCACTACCTGTCCAAGTGTTCACAAAACGCGCAAGCTTCCCTACAACTCAACCGGGTCATTTCGCGTTTCGGGCAAAGCCTCCTTGACGACATGCTCACCGCGTTCTTCGAGGACAAGCGCAAGGCCAACGCGTCCTTCTTCTTCCTCGTCGAACACCTCAACAACTTCTTTACGGCCTCGCCCGCCCTCGCGGAGATGAGCCACAACGTGTTGAAGCATTTCATGCTCAAGCACCCCGCCGAGTTCCCGCTGTTCCTGGCGAGCTATTGTGAATTCATTCCCAAAGAGGAGATCACGCTGAGCAACGCCACTCGCCATGTGGCGCTCTTGTTGCGCTCGGCGGTGGAGGTCAATCAACGCCCACTCGTCGAGAGCCTCAGTCGAATCCTCGTGCGTCACCTGAGCGTTTTCCGCGACGCGGGCCATCCGTTCTTCGTGGCGCAAACCGAGAGCGCCATGCAAATCTCGACCGCCCAGGGCCGACTTGCGCGCCACCCCCTCCTGGAGGACCTGGTGCGCGAAACGCGGGTGATGATGGAGCCGCCTGCCGCGGAAAACCCACAAGCGAAGGTCGTGGCCATCGCCCGTCGCAAACCGCGCGAAACGCCCATCAAATTCGCCAAGATCGGCGAGAAGCCCTCGCCCCTGGAGCAGATGCTGCAGTTGGCCTGCTAAGGTGCGCTCTCCAGTCGCCTAGGGGGCAGGAGAGCCGCTCTTAGAGCACTCACGATGCCCGTGCCATCCGCCATCCCCGCGCGCGCCGCGGGGATTTTTTCGTCCATCCGCGCCGATTTTGCATTCCCCTGACACTCCGAGGCGAGGTCGTGTGGGAGGGTCCGGCCTCGTCGGGGCTTAGGGACGCAGTGGCGTACCCTTCCCCTTCGCCGTCCCCAGATCATGGCCTGACCTGGAATTTTCAGCAAAAAAGGAGCTGTCGCATGTCTTCGAGCCTACTTCCCCGTCGCCTCGTTTCGCCCCTTCTGTCCCGCATCGCCGCTGGCCTCGTGGCAAGTTTTGTTTCGTTGCCCGCCCTCGCATCCTCTCCCACGAGCAAATACACGCGCGTCGCGCCCGAGGACTGCCTCCTCATCGAGGAGGACATCGAGTACGTTCGCTGGTCTTGCGCCGGCTCGCACGCCGGCGTGTCGGTGGACGTCGTCTACGCCGACGTGCGCACTACTCTGGTTTTCAAGAAGGGAACTACGGAGGCGTTGCTCGACACGATGCCGGTCACAGGCGGAGCCTTCAATTCCATCGGCGAGACGTTGGAATGGCGGGGAACCGAGTCGCGTGGTTCGTTCAAGCCCTTCGCGTGGATCCTTCGGTGGTACCGAGCGGAACCCATCGACGATGGAGCCGACTGGAAACAACGCCCCTTGCTCGCGGTGCTCAAGTTTGATGGTAAGGAGGCCTGCGTTGTGGGCCACGTCGGGCCTATGTCTTGAGGCCGCCCGCCTCCCCGTTACGCAGCTTGGCGTGAGTGCCGTGGTCGCTTGAGGTCTCCCATTCCATCGAGTGCAGCGCGCGC
>JBIKVI010000420.1:0-3112 GCA_044356935.1 Silvanigrellaceae bacterium
TGGAGGAAGGCGACTGTTACGTTCCGCGGGAGGGCTTCCTGCACGCGGTGCTCGAGGGCGAGTGCTTGGCCTTGGCGGCCGACGGACGCTCGCGCGATCAGGCCTTCCCCACCCTCACCTTCCCCGACGCAACGCGCGCACAGGCGTCCGAGGGAACCGTATCCGCTCCCCCACCCCTTTGGCGCGCCACCCGGCGGCTGGTTCTCCTAGAGGTCCCGTGGGAAACCGAATCCCCTGAGGAAACACCTGCGGTGAGGGCGACAGCGCGCGGCGATACCATCGACCATGGCGCCCATGGCGCCCATGGCACCGCCCCGCGCGAGTTCCCGGCTGCCGAGGGTGCGCCCTCGCACGGGAGCCAAGGGCAAGAAACCGATGAAACGCACGAATCGCAAGACGCCTCGTCGATGCGCCTCTTGCGCGGCATGCTCGCCGACATGGTCCTCCTTGTGCGGGCGGCAGGCTTCTCGCGGGCGGTGCGACACTGGCGATTCGCCCTCATCGCCTCGGCCCTCTCCGCCCTTTTCCTCATCCTGGTCCCCCTCTCCTCGCGTTACCTCGTTGATGTGGTCATCCTGCGCGGGGAACTGGAGAAAGCGCCGCGCGTCGTGATGGCCATGATAGCCGTGGGGGGCTTGGGCCTCGCGTGCGCGCTCCTGCGCGATCGGATGGTCGCTTGGCTGCTCGCCTCCTTCCAACTCGTAACTTTGATGGCCTTCGCGCGGCGTGTGCACACCCTCCCCCTCGACGCCCTGTGGGGGCGCGGCGAAGGCCGCATCCTCCAGCTCTACGAAGAGTCGAGGGCGCTCTTCGAGCAGATGGCGGGCCGTGTCGTCACGCTCCTTTTGGGCGGCATCCAGTTCACCCTGCAGCTTGCCATCGTCGCGCACATCGACGTGCGGTTCCTGGGCATCGTCGCGTCGCTGCTCGCTGTGGGCGTCCTCGTCGTATCGCTGGCCAGTGGAGCGGCTTCGCGTTTGTCGGCGCGGCAGCGGCTCTCGGAGGAACGACGCCTCCAACTCATGCACGAACAATTCGAAGCGGCCGATTGGCTGCATGCGACGCGCGGCCTGACGCACGCCTTCTCGCGATGGGAGAGCGCGAGCCAGGACGCCACGCGCGCTTCCGCCCGCGTCTCTTTCCTCCACGCCCTCTTGCAGCAGTCGGGGCAGGTGGCGCAACGCGGCGCGGGGGGAGCTCTCTTGTTCGCGGGTCTAGCCCTGCACCAGCGCGGCGAGCTCACGCTTGGACAGGTCGTCGCCGTGGCGTTCGTCAGCGAGCAGGCGGTCAAGCCGGCCGTGCAGTGGTTGCGCGATTGGCGCTATCTCGTTGAGATGCCCGTGACGCTTTCGCGGCTCGCGTCGTTTCTGGGAAGCGCCACAAGGATCGAGGCGCACGATGATTCAGTTTCTTCGCGCGTTCCCGAAGACGCCCCATGGGCGCGTCCATTTTTCGACGGCCTGGCGCCTCTGCAATGGGTCCATTGCCCGTCGGTGGCGAGCCGCGAGCGCCACGCCTACGCGCTCGCGTTCCGTTACGCTGGCGCGTCCGCCCTTGACGTCGCGTTCGTGAGTTCCGACGTGCCTTTCTTTTCGGGATCGTTATTGGAGAATGTGGCCGTGGGCGACCCCATCCCCGATCCCGACCGGGCAGCACAGGCTCTGCGTGCTTGCGACCTTGGCGGCTTGCTCGAAGGGCGCCTGCGCGGGGGGCTTCAAGCCCCGTTCAAGGGCGGGGCGGCGTTCCTGTCCGAAAAGGAACGCGTCCTCTTGGCCGTCGCGCGGTGCGTCTACGCGCAGAGACGCTCGATTGTGATCGACGGGGCGTTCGACGACTTCGACGCGGCGAGCTGGAGGAGGCTTTGCGCGCGAGCGGCGCTCGCTCTCGATGGCGTCGCCTTTTGCATCTTCACGGGCGTGGACCCACCACGCGAAGGCGCGCCAGACGTCGGACTTCACTTGGCCAGTCCTTAACGGCATGGCTTGAGGCCCGCGCGATGAGAAGCCGCAAGCCCTCGTTATCTACCTTGGCGGACGCCAGGTCGGGAGCAAGGAAGGTGCGGTGCCTTCGGCGCGCTTCTGGCCAATCGGTGAGGATTTCCGACACGTGCAGCACGTAGACGGTCACGAGGTGCGACTGCCCGTTCTTCACGTAGGCGTAAGTTCCCAGGGGTTCCTCCGCCGCGACGCCCGTGAGGCCCGCCTCCTCGAAGCACTCCAACAGAGCCGATTCCCGTGATGTCATTTTGGGTTCCACGTGCCCCTTGGGAACCGTCCAATTGCGACCGGAGGTGTTGGTCACCAAGCAGACCTCGCCATCGCACAGGGCCACCACGCCCGCCTGCAACACGATTTTTCCCGTCTTCATGGGCAGCCCCCCCCGAACCGAATGACCGCGGCGAGTTTCGCCACGAGCATCGGGTAGACTAAGAGCAAGACCCGCGCCACGGTAACCTACAGAAAGTCCAGATTTGATGCGAGAGATTATTTGGGATGTTCGTTCCGCCGGGAGGCAACGTCGAAACCCTGGCCAGTTGTTCCCTTCGCACCTGTCGGCTAGGGTCCAAGGAGCGTTCCGTGCGCCCCACTCCGGGGGTGGAGTTACGAGGGCGCATCAGGAGCCTCCCTTTCATGAGCATCACAGGTGAACACGATCTCGAGGCACTGCGACGTATTGGCGCCATCGTCGCTTCCACCCTCGAGCACATGCGCCGCTCCGCGCTGCCCGGCATGACCACGCGCGAACTCGACGCCCTTGGGGAGGCCTTCCTGACACGTCATGGCGCGCGATCGGCTCCGCGCCTCGCCTACAACTTTCCCGGATGCACCTGCATATCCGTGAACAACGAAGTGGCGCATGGCATACCCGGCGAGCGCGTCCTGCGGGCCGGAGACCTCGTCAACATCGACGTGTCGGCCGAGAGGGACGGTTACTTCGGTGACACAGGAGCTTCGTTCGTGCTCGCCGCCAACCGGCCCCAGCTCGAACTCCTTCTTGAGGCGTCACGCCAAGCCCGCGATGCGGGCATGGCCGCCTCGCGTTGCGGCGCGCGCCTCTCGGATATCGGTAAAGCCGTGGAGAAGGTGGCGCGCAAAACGGGATTCACCATTAT
>JBIKVI010000421.1:0-3105 GCA_044356935.1 Silvanigrellaceae bacterium
TCAAGAGGAGGCTCATGATCTCGAACTGGGCCAACGCGATGTCGACCAACTCGTGCTTGAGCGTGTCGCCGATTGCGTTGAGTGACTCCAACTTCCCGTTGAGCGAGTCGACGTTCTTCTTGATTTCGTCGGGATCGCTGATGGACGTGGAGGCCTGATTGAGGGCCGTTACGTCTTTCGTGAGGGTGTCGGCGGTCTTCGTGGCATCGACCACGCCGTCGCCGTTGATGTCGAGCTTCACTTGGAATAGCGCGGCTCCCTGGGCCAGCGTGCTCATTGCCGCAGCGAAGAGGACCGAGGGACGCTGGTATTGGTTCGGATAGCCGCCGAGGCATTCCTTCGAAGCCAAAGCCTCCTGTCGGACCTTGTTACTTCCGATGACCGCGTCGAGGATGTTCTTCGGGATGAGCTGGCAGATGGCCACCCAGCTCTGCTGGATGCCGCGGAAGCGACGAGCCGCCGACACCAGGTCGGCATAGGTTTTAGGATCCGACGTCTTCAAGGAAACGAATTTCGCTTCGGCATCGAGGAGGTCGAGGAACGTTTTCGGGTTCGCTTTGACGATGGCCGCCGCTTGGGCCTTGCTGAGGCCAGCTACCGAGGTCAGGCGCAGGAGTGCGTTGGTCGATGTCGCCGTGCCGGATTTCGCCGTCCCCGCCCCTGCCCCCGCCGTGGGCGTGGGCGTCGCCTTTGATTGGATCTTGGAGAGATTCGTCAGCAGCGCCAGTGGTCCGAGCCCGGCGGCGCCGTTGAGCGCGTATGCGAGGCGCACGCGCGCCCGTTCATTTTGAGGGCTCAGTGCGAGGATACGCTCGTATGCCGCGGCGGCCTCCGCGAAGAGACCGCGGTCGTAAAGGAACTCCGCTTCCTCGGCCATGGCGCTTGGCGTTTTTTCGCGATCACCGGATGTGAGCCATCCGTTGCCGCACCCGGAGGTCGCCGCCACGGTGGCGGCCAGGGCAACGAGGGTCGTGATAGGAATGAGTGTCTTCATAGGGCCTCTCCTCCAGATTTCCTGTTCTGAGCGCGGTATCGGCCGCGCGCAGGCCCTCCTTGATGGGGCAGGAAGTGCAGGTGGGCCGGGTCCATGACGATACGTCGTTCAGGGGTTTTTTCCGAATCTGAACGTGGACTTGTCGTACGCCTCCTCGGTGAGCTCCCAACGGCCCTTTTGGGCCGACCAGCGGATCTTGATGGGAAAAAAGGCACTCCAGGCTTGGTATCGTTTGCCGTCTGCTCCTCGGAACTCCTGGTTCGCACGGACGGTTTGAGCCAGTTCTTCGGGAATGGCGTTGGCGTACTTCTCTTCTAACGAAACAAGAACGGGATCGCCGAACGCAGCCACAGGGTGGGGCAGGGTTGTTTTCCCGGGGCCACCATAGCGGCGGTACTCCAACCTCGTTGCAGGGCGCGAGGCTACGTAGGTTCCCACGACATCGGCAAACGTGGCGATCCGGTAAGGGTCGTTTGGGCCGGCGTTGGCCTTTTCAAAGTAAACGTTGTCGTCGATGTAAACGGCGGCGTGTTCGAGAACTTCGAGGGTTGTTCCGTTTTCGAGGGGGAAGTCCGTGATCACGAGCAGCACGTCGCCCGGGGATCGCGGAAAGAGTTCGTGGGAGACCTCATTTGGCAGATCTCCCTTGCGGAATTCGCGAGGATTTCCCACGCGCTCGCTGAAAGCCTCGTGCCTAAGGACTCGGCCAGCTTGAAACCTATCGGTGTAGAAGACGACGAATTCGAGGTCGGGGCGCGCCGAGGGAACGGAGTGGCCCGCTGCTTGAGGCGGCAGCGGAGGGGCGGCGGCGGCGGCAGGGGCGGCGGCGGCAGGGGGTGTTTCCCCCCCGGAAGCGAGGCGAATGACCTCGTAGGCGGTGCCCCAGCAGTTGGCAGCCGTAACAGCATTCTGATCGCCGAGCTCGGGCAGGGACTGGTTTTGCGGAAGAAACGTATGCCCCGAAAGGGCCTGCATGGGCGGAGACAATAAATCGAGAAGGTTTCCTACCGCCGGGGGGCGCGGCGCCTTGGGATGCATGCGGTAGAGCGCCTCGAAGGACTTACGCTCGGCGTCGTCGGTGGGCACGCCTTCAAAAGAGATGTCCAACGTCTCGAACGTCACGGGGCGTTCCTCGGTGGAGCGCACGGAATCGGCAAGCCCTGTGTCTATCCAACGCGCAACGACCTTGACGCCGCGGCCGGGCTCAGCCGCGTTCCACTTCTCAACGCGCGCGAGCTTTATCTCTTCGGCCGGCCGAACACTTTTCTGTCCGTGCTCCGCGAACTCACGCACTCTGCCCTCGTTGAACGCGCGCTGTTTGCAGCCCAGGGAAGTGGAGCAGAACACCACGCCCAAAACAACGCCAAGAGTGGCGAAACCAAGGGCGCGCCGCGCGGGGGGTGCGCACTCCCTGCAGCGCGAAAAGAGCAGGGGGTCGCCGAGTGTTTTCAAAGGGATTCTGTGCGAAAGGAACAGCATAAAGTTTGAACCAAAACCACGTGCCGAAAAGGAGGAGTGATGGGAAAAGGACCCGTAACCTCAGAGGAGTGAAAAGGGAACGAAGACCGACGCGATCGCACCGACGACTCCCCCGAGAAACCCTACAGCACAAACGATGAGCACGAGCGCTCGGAGCACGCCATCAGCCTTTCGACTTGTTTCTTGCCCGCTCCGATCCGGGAAAGGCATTCCCTGTGAGTTCGGTTGGGTGCACAGAGAACTTGAGTGTTGTTTTCCGCGTGTTCGCCACGAGCGAAATAGCCCATCATTCCTAAGCGAAATCGAGCTTTTGCCATGGCGCAGTTGGTTCAGTTCGTGCCGGCGTGAAGGCCATTCAAAAACAGCCCAGATCCCATGCTCCAGATTCCATCTGCGTGCCGGCGCGCTTGTGACCTCCGAGTGACCTGGAAGGAGCGCAACCGTTCCAAAGAACGCCGCTCGCAGGATGACGATGCGTTCAGTTTTCGTCACAGCGGCTGTCGTTGATGGACAGGAAATTTCGGGAGGGGGCTTGAGGATCGGTGAACAGGTGTTGGTCGGGCATCAGAGGCTCGCTCAAGGATTCTCCTCCCGCTGCGACCTGCCTCACACCGCCTGTCATGTGCATCGAC
>JBIKVI010000422.1:0-3104 GCA_044356935.1 Silvanigrellaceae bacterium
CGGTGCTGTCCGTAAGGCTGCTCTTGTGTACGAGCTTTATCAGACGATGTATCGCCTCGCAAAAGGACGAGACGAGGGAATAAACGCCGCGACCGTCGATGCCATTCTCACCGCCCTGAGCGGCCCCAAACCCTAATTCTTGCGCACGGCCCCCAAAGGCGAGGGGAGCGCGATTGGAACCTCCAACCCTCAGCCCAGAACCATCTTGGCGATGGTTTGGAGCTGCATATTGGTGGTCCCTTCGTAGATCTTGCCGATTTTGGCGTCGCGGTAGAACTTCTCCACCGGGAATTCCTTGATGAAGCCGTAGCCGCCATGGAGCTCCACGGCGAGCGAAGCGACCTCCTCGGCGACCTTGCTCGCAAAGTGTTTGGCCATGGCGGCCTCCTTCACAAACTCGAGGCCCGCGTCCTTGAGCCGCGCCGCGTTGTAAACCATGAGGCGCGCGGCCTCGATGTCGGTGGCCATTTGCCCTATTTGGAACTGCACGCCCTGGAACGACGCGAGCGACTTGCCGAACTGCTCGCGCTCCTTGACGTACTTGAGGGCGGCGTCGTGCGCGCCCTGCGCGAGCCCGAGCATTTGCGCGGCGATGCCGATGCGCCCTTCGTTGAGCGTTTCAATGGCTATTTTGTATCCTTTGCCGATTTCACCGATCACGTTGCCCTTGGGGACCACACAGTCGTCGAGGAGAATTTCGCAGGTGCTCGAGGCGCGAATGCCGAGCTTGCTCTCCTTCTTGCCCACCGCGAAGCCCGGGAACGAACGCTCCACCACGAACGCCGTGATGCCCTTATAGCCCTGCTCGGGGTTGAGGTTGGCGAACACCAGGAAAACGTCGGCCTCTTTGGCGTTGGTGATGAACACCTTCTTGCCCGTGAGGCGGTAGTTCCCATCGGCACCCACGGTGGCGCGCGTGCGCAGCGCGAAGGCGTCGGACCCGCTATTCGCCTCGGTGAGGCAGTAGGAGCCCACATGCCCGCCGGTGAGCATCTTCAGGTACTTGTTCTGGAGGTCTGGGGTGCCCCAGCGCAAGAACGCGTTCTCGATGAGGGTGTTTTGCACGTCCACGAGGACGCTCACCGACGGGTCGACTTGCGCGAGCGCTTCGATGGCAAGGATGGCATTAAAGAAAGTGCTACCCGCCCCACCGAACTTCTCGGGAACTTCGATGCCCATGAAGCCCATCTCGAAGAGTTTGGTGATGAGCTCCTTGTCCATGGTCTCGGTTTCGTCCATGCGGCTCACGCGCGGGGCAATTTCCTGGCGCGCAAAGTCGAGAGCGGCTTGGCGGAACATTTTTTCGTCGTCGCGCAGCGCTGTGAGCGGAAGGACGGTGTGGTCGGTCATGGTGGGGAGTCCTCACGTCGGGTGATGCTATGCGCTCAAGCACTTCGTGTGTCCGGCGCTCTTTCTCTTTGAATATCGGCACTTTTTGAAGCGACCTTGATGGGGCAAAGCCTGCCTCCGTTTGTATCGGCTAAATGTACTCGTAGCAACACGGGTTGGCCACGGTGAGGACATGCTCTCTTGATCGTCGTCAGCTCGCCCGGCACCTTGGATCGCAAAGAGTGAGAGCAAACGACGAAACGACGAATCGACGAGGGGTGAGGAATGAGCAGCCAGGAGTTGACGGTGAACGAACACGGGGAGCCGCGCGCCTACGCCGACGCAGCGGAAGCGTTTTTGCGAAAGGACGAAATTGCCGCAGGCATGCCTCTCTCGGTCATGGGGACGCTTTTTTCGAACCGGATCTACCAAGCGGTGGGATATGTGAGAGCGGGGGAGTCGGCACACGTCACTTGGGCGCATGATGTGAACGACACTCGCATCTGAACGCCATTATCGCCAACGGGTCCTTTGGGGAGATCTCCATCGGAACTCGTTTCGCCATCAAGGAGCGTTCGAGGGTTGTGCGATCACGCCGTCGCCGATTTGGGTAAGGACTCCTTCGGTGGTGACGGGCGAGGGGTCCTTCGAAGCGCTGCGCAGGTTGACGAAGTACAGGAGAGGGGAGTTGAGGAACACCTCGGGTTTCTTCACGGCGACCTTACGACCCGCGGCTTGGATGATCTCGGTGGCGGCCCCTATCCCAGCTGCCGGGGCCTTCTCCCGGGCGAAGGTGCTGACTTGCGACTTCGCGCGTTGGAGGAGGTTCTTGCGAGCTTCCTCCATCAGCGGAACCTGTGCGGGATCGGCCGCGTTGACTTCAGTCTGAGCGGCGAACGCGACGGCGATGAGGTCCCGAACCAAGAGCGGGTCGTAGCGCTGGGTCGACGCGAGGAGATCGGGATCGTTGGTCTGCGTCGCATAGTACGCGCCGTGCACCATGACGTTGACGAGGGCCGCGAGCTGGGGTTCCAACGCTCGACCTTGTTGGACTTGAGCGTTCACTCCAGACTTGCCCGTGGTGATGTTCTGGAGTTCGGTATCGCCGCCGAGGACCATTTCCTTGGCGCGGTTTCCCAGGAACCGGACGACGTTCTTGAAAATGGGGTTGGTCATTTCACGCGAGAGGGACTCCAGGAAGTCGAACCCGCCTTCCGCCGCGGAGAAGGACGCGTGCTTGAAGTACGCTGACATGCCATCGTAGATCGCCCGCTTGTCCTTGAACGTCAGAGGGTACAAGCGCGGTTTTGAGGTGAACACGAAATTCGGCGCGTTGCTCGACGTGTACTCGTTGTAGAACCAATTCCGCGCGCCATGTATGACTTCGACCAGGGGCGCGAGGGGAGCGGCTTTCTTGAACGCGCTCTCTAGAGATTCGCCGAACGGCGTGCCGAAACGCGAGTACTTCAGGCTCGCGTGGGAGGGCGGGAGCTTCGTCATGACGCACACGAGCTCGTCGGGCGAATAGCGGTTGTTGAATTTCTCGAGCCATTGTTTTTCGAGCTCGAAGCCGTTGTGGACAGGCACCATCTTGATGAACCGGTCCATGGTGACTTCGCCTTGGATCTTGTTCGAGGGGATGAGCGGAGCGATCGCCTGCTTGTCGTCGAGGACGGCCTTCTCGATGAAGCCATCCGAAGCCGCGAGGGCGGCGGGTTCCGGTACGTTCTTCAGTGGCATTTTGTAGGAGCGTCGGACGTAGTTCTGGGTGAATA
>JBIKVI010000137.1:0-11161 GCA_044356935.1 Silvanigrellaceae bacterium
GCGGCCGGTCATCTCGTTGAGTGGAATGCGCGCGGACTCGAGCGCTGCCAAGAAGGGCTCGCGCGTGCTGCGGGTGGCGTGTCTCGAAAGGTCCGTGTGCTGCGCGATGCACTGACGAGACAAGGCGCCGCCCTTTCACAAGCCGCTCGCCGACGCATTCATGTGGAGCGCACGAGGCTGGAATCCCACGCACGCACTTTGCGGATTGTCAGGGCCCAAGCCGAACGCCCCCTCGCGCGCGGATTCGCGCTCGCACGCAACGCAACAGGACGGATCCTCGTGGGAAGGGACCTGCGCGAGGCCGCCGTAGGCACCGACGTGACCTTCGTTTTTCATGACACGACAACATCTACGGAGATCGACGTCCGTGCACGCATCGTGGCCGTTGAATCGCGCCCTTTGCCCGACGAGGATGCACCAGGAAGCACATTTAGCGCCCCAGCCCACTCCGAGGAGGATCCCCGATGACCGACTCCAATCCCACCTACACGGAGCTCCTGCGCGCCTTCGAAGAACGGCTCTCGGCCCTCGAACGGGAAGGAACCGATCTCGACGGACTCGCCACCAAACTTGACGAGGGCTTCGCGTTGCTCGAAAGATTAAAGGCTAAGCTCACCGACACCGAGGCGCGCATCGAGGAAGTCCTGCGCGTGCGGGCCGGCGATTGAATCCACTGGCCTCGAGAGGAACGCGATGGAAACCAAGCCCCTGCCCTTCACGAAAATCGTCTGCACGTTGGGGCCCGCGACTTCCAGCCGCGAAATGCTCGAACGCCTCGTCGACCTAGGTCTCGACGTCGCGCGTCTCAACTTCTCGCATGGGGAGCACGAAACCCACGCCCAGAATATCCGATGGATAAGGGATATCTCGCGAGAAAAAGGAAAGCCCGTGGCAATCCTGCAGGACTTGCAGGGGCCCAAAATCCGAACGGGAAAGCTTCGTGGAGGAGGGGTGACCATCACCCGGGGACAGCGGCTCATCCTGCGCTACGGAGTCGAGCAGATCGATGACGCAATTCCCATCGACTATAGGGAGCTCGCCAAAGACACACACGTCGGCGCGAAGATCCTCCTCGACGATGGGTTGATGGCCATGAAGGTCACGGACATACGAGGGCAGGACGTCGAATGCGAGGTCGTCCACGGTGGTTTCCTCAAACCTCGAAAAGGCGTCAATTTCCCCGACTCGAGCCTCTCGATTCCTTCAACCACTGAGAAGGATACCCGCGATCTTTTATTCGGCGTTTCACAGGGGGTCGACTACGTGGCGCTCTCCTTCGTGCGCCGCCCTGACGACGTGCTCAAGCTTAAATCCATGCTCCGTGCACTGGGCGCAGATACGCCTGTGGTGTCGAAAATCGAGATGCTTGAAGCCGTCGACAACATCGACGCCATTTGCGACGTGAGCGACGCCATCATGGTGGCGCGGGGCGATCTCGGGGTCGAATGCGGTTTCGCCAATGTAGCTGCCTACCAAAAAATCATCGTGACCGCGGCGCGGCGCAAAGGCAAACCGGTCATCGTGGCTACACAGATGCTCGACTCCATGATCGAGAACCGTCGCCCCACCAAAGCTGAAGTTTGCGACGTGGCCAATGCCGTGTTCGACCTCGCCGACGCCACGATGCTTTCAGGGGAAACCGCATCTGGACGTCATCCCGAGCTCGTCGTGCGCACTATGCGGGAGCTCCTCGACGGCGTGGATGGTAGCGGGTTGCTCATACCCGAAGGCGCGTCGTTGCAGGCGATGTCCAGTCCCTTCGCCCCCTTGTCACCAGCAGCTGCCGTTTCGGCAGCCAGGGCCGCGCGCGTGGGAGGAGCCACCGCCAGCGAGACGCCCTTGACAATGCACGTCAATGAACCGGACTCACCTGAAATCTTCGCGCGCACTGCGGCGGATTTGGCCACGCGATGCAAGGCCGCAGCCATAGTGTGCCTCACCCTCTCAGGCAACGTGGCGCGCCTGGTTTCCAAACACCGACCCCAGGTCCCGGTCATCGCCCTCTCGCCGCGCCCCGACGTGATCCGCCGTCTTGCGCTCGTGCGCGGTGTGAGGGGCATACAGAACAACATGTTCTTCGACACAGACGAGTGCATTGCCGACGTCGGTCGGATGCTCGCCGCGGAGGGCCTCGTGAAGCCTGGCGACCTCATCGTGATTACGGGCGGTTTGCCGCTGACCGCAATGAAGCCCACCAACGTCGTCAAACTCCACCGTATCAGCGCATCCGAAACAACTCGGGAGAACGCGCGTTGAGCTGGGTCGTTTTCGCAATTTTGGCCGTGGTGGCAATTGCCGCTGCTAAAAGTGTGACTATGCACCAGGAAACGAAGCCCACGCCCGTGGCCACCTCTCCCAAGGAGGCTGTGCTGGCGCCCGCGCAAAAAACGTGCACCGAGGAAATGCGTTTCTGTACCATGGAATTCCGCCCCCGGTCGTGCTCTGTGGACCTCGCAGGAAAGCGCTTCGAAGCTCAAGGAAACAACGGCTGCGAAGCGAATGAGGCGCTGCTGAAGATGTTGTGCGCCGCGGGCATCCGTTCGATTTCCGCGGCCGAAGCCGGTTCGGTGGTGTGCGTCGATGCGTCCGGCGCGCAGGGAAACCAATAGGCTTAGGCGACTCGTGGGGTGAGTGCCTCCAACTGCGGGCAGCGCCACCTAGGCGTTCGTGCATTTGACGCCCCCGCACCGCTCGGCGCGTTCGATGTGAAATGCTCGAGGCATGGCACGCAAAGCTCAGTGGAGTCCGCGGACCCTCTTCGCAGCGGCCTTCGTCGCGATGCAGGTCGCGGGCTGCAAAAACCCAAAGATCGAATCGAGTCAAGGTCCGGCACCTCTCGCGCCGGGTCTTACACGCGTAGAAGTGCGCGCGCCCGTGGACCTTGTCCCCGACACCACCACACCAGCCAACCCATCATCGCCGCGTTGCCCCCTGACTCCCAGTACGCGTTTCGTTGCCCGCAACGTGGTGTCCCTCGGAGCTTTCCTTCGGCTGGAGCTCAACGAGCCACTCGCCGGGTGCGCGCTTCAAGCGGGTTACGTTCCAATCCAAGGGGTCGTTGTCGTCGAAGGTTCACAGCCCATTGCTCAGGCAGCGCCCATGCCCTCAGCGCCCCCGCCCGCTAGCCCGCCTCTCCCCGCGATAACCGCAAAGCCGCCGGGTCCCAAGCCCCCCAAAGCGTTCCTCGACGTCATTGCATACGCGGAAGGAACGAAAGGGCGAGGCGACGACGGTTACAACGTCATGTTCACCCACAAACTCTTCCGCGGCTATGCCGATCATCCCAGGCAGACCATTTGCGCGGGAATCTGCTCGACCGCGGCGGGAAGGTACCAGTTCCTGGACTTTACGTGGGACGGCGTTCGCAAGGCCATTGGCGCGCGCGACTTCGGCAAGGCGAACCAGGATAAGGGCGGACTCTACCTTGCGCGGAACAGGGGAGTGACCAACTACAATCAAGCCTGGAGCCGGACGGATTTCTCGAACGCCATCCGCAAGCTCGGCAAGGAGTGGGCGAGCCTTCCTGGTAGCCCATACGGGCAACCAGTCAAGACCATGGACGAACTCTGGCGCGAGTATCAAAAGTATCTCAAGTAAACGAAAGGAAACACGATGACGCGCGGGACATCTGCCGGAGTGGGCGGCCGCATCGCCCGCGCGACGCTATTGACTCTCGTGGCTTTGGTAGCGCTGGTAACATGGCGGTTCGGGTCGAATTGGTCGACTCGCGAAGACACCGCACCCCCTGAAGAGTCCGAGGCGAACGAAGCCCCACATGGCAGCACGGCAACGTCCGGCGGATCACGCACCGATGGACCGATGGGAGACGGATCGGCATCGAACACGTCTGCAGGCAATCTCGAACGTGCCGACGACTTCGCTCGCGAAGAGTCGGCTTTCTGGGCGAGCAGCGACGCCTTCTCACGCATTGCCTTGGTAGAGGCCTGGGTCGCCGCGAGCGAAACCCGCGCTCTCCCCATTTTGGCACAACAGGGAGCGCGCGGAGAGCCTCATCTGCGGGGTGCTGTCCTGCAGGCGCTCGGATCCCTCGGACGTGTCTCGCGCATCGACGAAAACCGCTCCCGTGCCTACGACGTTCTTGTCGAGCGCGTTTGGGAAGCTTCCAGGCGCCCAGATGCGTCCACTCTTGGCGACGGACTCATCGCCTGTGATGCCCTTGTACAACTCGGTTGGAGGGGAGAAGCGACCCGCATCCTCGACGCCCTAGCCCATGAGGACGCCATCGCTTGGACTTTAGCCGAGCGAATTGTTCTGGTGGTGGAAGCGCTGGGCCTCCCTGAGCGCTCGGATGCGGGAAAACTCCTGGCGCGTTACCTCACCCATCCTCCCAACGCCATGTTTCGGGCGCTGCCTCGCGACGACGCCGTGCGGATGTCGGAGCTAGCGGCGCGCCTAGGGGCGCTCTGACCCCGCACCTTCGTGCGCAGCCTTCCTAACTCAATGTGTGGGGGGGTGCCAACGGCCTGACGCAATCACCCGTTCGTTTCCTTACAATGGAAAGTGCGGGAGGAATGATGGCGCGTCGGGAAGCCGCTTCGATTATTCGCAGGGGAGTGCTGCTCGCAGCGCCGGGAATAGCCCTTTTGTTGTTCCCCGAGGAGGTCCTCACGGGGCTCGGGTTCTCATGGGCGCTTGGCGACGAGGGACTAGCGACCACGGTGCTAGTGGCAATCTACGCTCTCAACCTCACCGTGCTAGGAGTATCATTACGCCCCGCCCTCCTCGCCGTCGTGATAGGCCGCCTAGGCAAACGGGCGCACGTGGGTGCAGCCCGCCGCTTCGCAGCGGACATGGACCTCGAGCAACGGAACATGCCTAAGCCTTGGACCACGCTGCGGGGTGCGTGGGCAGATCCGGCACGCAGACCCGCGCTCCAATTCTATGCCGCTTTTTTCATTGTCATGTTTGGACTGCCCATCGCTTGGGCCGTCTTCGTGGAGCGGGGCGTTGCCCGGTTCGTGGCGGGCACGTGCATGGAGGCCGACGCGTGGGCTGGCCGCGAACTCTGGGTACGTCCTTCGGAGTCGGGCCTCCAGTGCGCCCGCGTAGCGGGCCGAGCGGGCAACGTTGCAGGGGGAGCCCTCCTTTTCGCGGGTGCTGTGTACTTTCGCTTCCGTTTCCAGATTTTCTTGAGGGGACTCGCTCGGAGTCTGCGAAGATCTCGAAGCTCCGACGCAAAAGAGTGAGCGAAGGTCTCGAAGCTCCAACGTAAGTTTGGCCCCGGCCTAAAGGCCTTTTTTCAAGGCTGAGGCAAAGAGTGCACCTCACCCGAGCCACCGACTCGGCAAAGAATGCACCCAGCGCATTCATTTTCGCTTCAATCCGAACCGATGGGACGTGGACGCAAAAGGAGACCTCCATGCGTACAACTCTCGTCGCACTGCTCTTCTCCATCGTGCTCGTGGTGGGATCAGCGGCGCACGTCAACGACCAATATGGCATCTTTTGGGATCCGGTGGGCATTGCGCTCGTGCTCGGTGGAACCATTGTGGTCGCTTTCGTCACCTTTCCGGCCAAAGAGGTGATGGGTCTTTTGAAGTCGTCCGCCGCCATCATGCGCATGCCCGTGGACCACGGCCGCGAGCTCGCCGTTGAAATCATTTCCCTTGCGCGCGACACGCGAGGGGAACCCGCCGAACTCCAGGGGGCAATGGCTCGGGTCAGGAATCCGTTCCTGATGGACGGTGTTTCGTTGCTTGTGGACCGCCTTGAACCTTCGCGCATCGAATCGATCCTCAAGGACAGGATCA
This sequence comes from Silvanigrellaceae bacterium, assembly GCA_044356935.1. Taxonomy (GTDB): domain Bacteria; phylum Bdellovibrionota_B; class Oligoflexia; order Silvanigrellales; family Silvanigrellaceae; genus JADCJN01. The sequence continues at coordinate 5,772 of JBIKVI010000137.1, forward strand.
AGATCAAGCAGGAATCCGACGAGACCTCCGCGAACATGTGGCGAACGCTTGCAAAGTACCCGCCTTCGTTGGGAATCATCGGCACCGTGCTCGGCCTCATCGCTCTCATGCTTCAACTCGGGAGCGCGAATGGCGCCGAGAAGATGGGGCCTGCCATGGCTATCGGACTCGTGGCGACCCTGTATGGCCTCGTTCTGACGAACTTCTTCTTGCAGCCCATCGGCGACAACATCGCCCTTCGCAGTTACCGCGAAATCCGGCGCCGGCAAATGGTCCTTCTAGGGATCGTTCTCCTCGCACAGGGTGAGAAGGCCGTTGTGGTCCAAGAGGCTGTGAACTCGCTCTTGCCCGTAGCCGAGCGGGTGGATGTCCTGGGAATCGGTGGCGGGTCTGGTTCGGACGCGCGCGCCAATGAGTCAGCGCGAGGCGTTGCATGAAGGGTCTCTTGGGCGAAATGCGAAACGTGTACGGGACGCGCGGCGCGCAGTCCCCAACGCGGCGCATGAAAACGCGCGAGAAGATCATCGCTGGTATCAGGCTCGACGTTCCCGACGAATCGGGCAGCCATGCGGCCAAAGGCGGGCATGGGGAAGGCGAAGGTCTTTGGATCTTCTCTTTTTGCGACCTCATCATGAACCTCCTCATGTTCTTTGTCATGATGTTCGCCATCTCAAGCGTCGACCAGGGGAAACTCGCCCAAATCCAGCATGCCCTGGTCTCGTACTCCACGAAGCCGGACGAGAAGAAAGAACTCGAGGCGAAACCAGCTCCTTCCGCCGCGGCAGCGTCAATCGAGAGGCTGTCGGCCACCTCGCCCGAAGACGCCATGAAGAGGATCAAGGAACTCCTGGAGAGTATCGATGTCTCGAAGCTCAAGTCGAGGGCGGCCTTAACGGATGACTTTGAGGCCCTCAAGAACCGCATCGTCGACCTCGAGAAGCTCGTAGGCGCCCAAGTGGCTCCCGACCAAGACGATTCGTCGTTTCAAATCGTCCTGGCCCCTGGACGAGTTCTCGACTCTACGGGCCAAGTCACCCCAGCTGGCGCACTCGTGCTTGAAAAGTTGGTGCGTGAACTTGAAAGATTCGAGAATCCCCTGCGCCTTTCCATTCTTCACAACCAGGGGGGCGCGGATAGCGCTCTGAGCCCTGAGCGCGAGGCCATCGCCTGGAGGGAATCTGCGCAAGCCGCGGCCGCGGTGGCCACGGGGCTGCGCGTGGCGGGGCTACCCACATCCCATCTCTTGAGCGCGGGCGGCCTTGGTTTCTTGAGCGACTCGGAAACCGTGCCGCAGTGGCCCGGAAGCATCCTCATCCACGTTTCTTTGCTGCGAGAGAAGCCATACGTGCATCGCGGAAAGGACGGGGTGAAATGACACACCAAGCCTTTTTGGCGGCCGTCGCGTCGAGATGCCGTTCATTCACGTTCCGACTCCTTTCGATCTTTCTCATGCTCTGCTTCGCTTTCCTGGTCGAAACGCAAAGCAGGGTGCTTGGCACCCAAGAGGCACAGGCACAGAGCGCACCCGCAAGGAGGGGCAAGGGAACCACGCCCAACGGCACAAAAAACAAGGCCTCGAAAGACGATGGCCTGGCGTTACTCATGCAAATGAGCCAGGAACGCAGGGTTCAGACCGAGCGCGAGCTCCTAGGCGTCATCCGCTCGGTGCTTGGAAGCCAACTCGAACCCGGGCAGTTCCTTGTTTCGTTGACATCGGATATCGACGTCAAGCGGCTTCGCGCCGCCTTCGAGAAGACGAACCCCGGGCAGCGAGGTGGCCTTTCCCCGAGCGTCGATGGGCGACTCAGAGCTGAAACCTTCTTCGACAGCATGCCCAAGGACGCTTTCCAAACCTATCTCCGAAGGGTGAATATCCGTCTGTTCCTCGACAAGGCTCTGCCCGAGAGCCTTGTGAAGGTCATTTCCAACCTCGTCGAACGGCAGGCGGGCCTTCGCAAGGAGAGAGGAGACCGCCTCACCGTGGAGAAGTCCCTCGACGGGCTCGCCAACAGCGGAAAGCTGAAGGCGAGGCTCGACTCCCTCGGCGAAGAACTCTCCCGCGCGCGATCTGAAAAGGAGGTTGCCGAGTCTAAGGCTGAGAACCTGGCCATTCAACTTCGCCAATCGGAGTCGGCTAAGGCCGCCATGGAAGCTCAGAAGATCCAGCTCGAAACACAGTCGAAGGTCAGCGACAACATCAAGGTTACGTACGACTCACAGCTCAAGCGCATCGGCGACGAACTCGCGTCCGCGCGTGACGAGAAGAAGAAGCTCGAAGAGCGATTGGCCGAAACGGAGCGATCGCAGGCGCGAAAACTCGCCGAGGTTGTGAAAGCCGCCTCTCCGTTTAACGGCAAACCCGACAACTCGTTCCTTGGGAAGTTCAAGCAGCTCGTTCACGGAGCGGAGATCCCTTTCACCATCCTTCCCGTTGGGATTGTCTTTTCGCTCGTCATACTTATTGCAGCTGTGCTGCTTCTCTCTGCACAGAACAAACGCACACGCCGCATCATGGAAGGTGTGGGCGTCATCGCCAAGGCACTTCAGGCCGCCGGGGAAGCCAGTGCGCAAGCGGGCGGAGGAGGCGGCAAGGAACTCGCGAAAATCCTGGCTCACTCCCAGAAATCGAACGAACACCGCGGCTCGGACGCCGCCATGGCTCAGACTTCGAGCTCCGCGGAGGGCTTCGTGCACGCGCGCGATGCCGCCGACGAAGCGTGGGCCCTGCTCATGGAAGACAGGTACCTCGCGCTTTCCATAATGAAGGACGACCTCTTCGATGCCGGCGACGGCCCCACGCGCTTTGTGAGCGTGCTCGACGCCGTGGGCGTCGCGAAAGCCCGGATCATCCTCGAAACCCTTCCGCGTGCCGAACTCGATGAACTGCGCAAACGCGATCCGCAGGCGTTGCCCGCAGAAGTCGGCTTCCGAGTCGTCACAGAGCTGTCGAGGCGAGCCCAAACGGAACGCTCGCTTCGTCCCGCTTACTTCGCACAATTGCCTTTGGACGCTGCCCTGCGCGCCACCGATGCCGAACTCGCCGCAGCCATAGACGCACTGCGCCCCCAAGAGGCGGCGCTCTCTCTGCTCTTCGTGACGTCGGAACGCGCGCTACGTGTCGTGCAAAAACTCACCCGTGCCGACAAGGAGGCCATGCTTTCAGGCGTGCCGGGCCAGGCCCGCGCTCCAGAGGCCACGGCCCGAGCACTCGCTGCAAGCTTGGATGCGGCGCTCGCAAAGTCCGGAAACTCAAGGGCCGGCAGTTACGACGTCACAGGGCTTCTCGCTTCGGTTCTGGAAAGGGCGGATGCATCTTTGCGCGGAGCCGTGCAACGAGTCCTCGAGGCCGACGCCTCCCTGCGCGCCGAAGTGAAGTCACGGGTCTTGGTGTTCGAGGATCTCTTGCGACTCGATAGGGAGGTGATTGTCGAGTTGTTGGCGGGCCTCGAGGTGGAAGACCTCGCTGCCCTCTTCGTAACACAAGACACCAACGTGGCCCAAGGCCTTCTGGGACTCTTGCCGCCCAAGCAAAGCTACTCTGTGCGCGAGGAAATGAAGAGGGCGACAAGCCGCCCCCTTTCGCTCCGCAAAGCGCAACAGGCGGGTTTACGGGTACAGGCCGACGTCGTGGCCGAAGCGCGCGCTATGATCTCCGAAGGCGCGTTGCCGCCTCCCGAAGAGTGGGGCCAGGGAGGAAACACGGGCGACGGACAGGCGCGGAGGGCAGGATGATTCATCACTCCGCTCTGCTTCATTCCTTGCCGTTGTCCACGCTGACGTCCTTGCTCGGAGGATTCTTTGCATTGGTGGGATGCTCGCCAGAGCTCACATCGACGGCGGTCCGTCGCAGGGCAGCGGATTGCCCCGCGACCCTCTTGCAGTCACGAGGAGACGTTCGTGTGCGTCGCGCCCCATCCACGACCTGGAAACACGTGAAAGGAGCTATGCGCCTTTGCGTCGACGATCGCGTGTTCGCAGGCGCCGACGGGGAAGCCCATATCCTGTTTGGGGGCAAAGACGAGAGCGATGTGTGGGTGGGTGCCGGAAGTGTCTTCAAGGTCGGACGCGAGCCGCCACTGTCGTCTCGTTTGGGGAAGGCAGGACACACGACTGGCAACGTCTGGGTCGGAGAGGCGGCGGAGGCACAGGGCAAAAGCTCGGGCGGGGGAGATTCGGCCGAGAGCCTTTCGGCGCCACTTTCAGGATTGAGACTCGACGTCCTCATGAGAGAACACGGGTTCGCTTTTCCTCGCAAAGCGATGCGCGTCGTGGCATTGGCCTTCCCGACCACCGTCGTTTTTCAACTCACCGACGACTTTTTGAAAGGCACTCGGGGAGCTCCATCGCGTGGTGTGCTCTGGCGTTCGGGAACCGCTGCCGAAACAGCGTGGAGCGCTTCGCAAGAAGGCCGCACTTGGCTCGTTCCCATAACACGAGCAGGCCGTTTCGTTTTCCAGGTTTTCAGCGAGGAGACCCGCGACCGCACAGCGCCGGTCATGGTTGAGGTCGTCGATGTACGGCAGACCATCGCATCGGCATCCCATCGGAAAAGGGCATCGGGAAGAAGGCAGGAAAGTCAGCTTTCGCAGCTAGGAGATGCACATTCCCTCCTGCCCGACGTTGTTGGGCCTGGTGTCATGGTCGTGCTGCCATGAGGCTTCAAAGCCCTGAGGAGCCGCAAGCCGCGCCAAAACCACGGAAGAGCGCCTCGATGAGCGCCGTTGTGCGTCTCTCAGGATGGTACGGCTTGCGCCTCTCCACCCGCCTGTTGCTGGCACAGGCGTTGGTGTGCGTGATGCTCTTGGGTGGCCTCATGGCACTCACGGCGTGGGCATTCAAGGCAGACAAGTCTGCCTATGTCTACGACGTGATTTTGTTGAAGTCAGAGAGGCTCACCCGGGAGATGCTCGGGCGCGTCGAGTCGGCTTCGCTCGCATCGACAGGACCGCTTCTCTCGCGGGCAGAAGCCGACGCGTTTGTCCGCAAGGCGCGTCTGCCTCGACTGCCGCGGCGAGGCGAATACTTTATGGACGCGAGCCGCACTAAAGAAGGCCGCTTCGCGGGAAAAACCCTCGTCCTCACAGCGCGGGACGGCAAGTGGCTCCTGTTTCCCCTACCGCCGGGCCTCCTCCGCGACGAAACAACAAGCCGGGTATGGTGGACGCTCACCGACAAAAAGGTTCTCGCCCGCTCGCCACGGCTCAACGGCGAGAGCATGGAGAGTCTCCTAGGAAGAGAGGAGGTAAAACGCTACCTGTCATCAGGGCTGCGGCAAGGCCTCATGACCGTCAAACGGGAAAATGGCGAATCCTGGCTGTCTGGATTTGAAGAAGTGCCGCACACCAACACGGTCCTCTTCGTGGAGACCTCCGAGAAGGAGGCCATGGCGC
>JBIKVI010000138.1:0-11150 GCA_044356935.1 Silvanigrellaceae bacterium
CAAGCGGGCCTAGGCGAACGCACCGAAGGATTCTTGCTCCTCACGGCCATGGTCCTCTTCCAAGGCTGGCTCGTGGCGCTGGCCTGGACGTTCACTGCGATGATGATCGTGACGCTCGTCCAGAGGCTTCGAGAGGCGAGGCGCCTCCTGCGATAAAGGCCGCATTTTCGCAAAAAAGTGGCCGCATTCTCAGTTCTCGAGCATCCGGCGATACTCGTCCGAGCGTACCGAGGCGGCAAGGCGAGTGACATCCTGCGCGTCGAGAATTCCCCGGCGCCGGAGTGTGGCTACGAGCTGGACGCTCTCGAGGGGAACATCGGAACCCTTCGCCTTGAGCGTTTCGAAGGCGGAGTCGATCCGCGAAACGAGATCCTCGACAAAAGAAACTTCTTCCACGGCGCTCCTCGCCTCCAGCCGAATGGCCAAAGTGGATATGGCGAGTGCCGCCGTGGGAGAGCCCACATCGACTGCGGCATCGCGCAGCGCAGCGAACGTCTCCGCGTCGGTGAACATGCGCATGGCGTCGTAAAGAGCCTCCCGGAATTTTTGGTCTCGAGTGCGCGACAGGGCCTCGAGCAGAAGTGGAGCGTCGGTGGAGAGGGCGGCGTTCCCGAGGGCCCGCAGGGCCTCGATCTTCTCCGGAAGACTGGAGCTTTGCGAGAGGAAGGTCGCGCGTGCGCGACGTGTGAGGGCCTGGGCGAGTTCGGGATCTTCGCTCGCGACGCGTTGCGCAACCGACCCGGCTGCCAAAGGAACGAACCCGGCCATGTACTCGTCTTTGGGTGGGGCTTCGATGACAGCACGCATCCAACGGCCTGTGGAAACGTCGGCACCTGGCATGTTCGAGAGCGACATCCAAACCTGTTTCTCGACGTCTCCACTCAAGGAGTCAGCGAGGTTCCTTAATGCCGCCTGCGCATGCGTCTCTCCCATGGACACAAGGGCCCTCAGTGCGGCCAGGAAGCGACGTCCTCGTGGATCGAGTGTGAGAGCCCAAGCCTCCAACTCAGACGCGAAGTCGGGATTCGCTTGGAGCCTGCGCACGAGAAGGCCGGTAAATTTTGCGAGTTCCTCGTCAGCCGCCAGGGTCGACTCGCTCCAGGATGCCCGCAGGGAGCTCGGCGTAACATCGCGCCGGATCTGCTCCTTATCCAGGGGGGAAAGCAAGGGTTTCGCGCTCGCCCGTTCAACGCGAGGAGAAAACAAGGGCACTTCCAGATAGTCGTCGGACGAAGAAATCAAGGTGATTGCGTTTGCGATTTCGGCTGCGCTCGTGTGATCGCCAGCCCCGCCGAGCCTTGCCAATGTGATGCACACGCGCCCTCGCGCCGCGAACGTAATGCCCTCAGCGAGTTTCACGATGTAATTTTCTTCGCCGGCGAGTGACACGACTGCGAAAGGAAACACGCTGGGCGCGAGCGCCTCCACCGCGTAACGGCTCTGGTCCGCCTGGGCTTCGCGGGTGCCGCGGATCCACACGGCGTTGGTTGGTTCGCGCTTTCCATCGGCCACGAGTTTGGCGCGAGCCATGCCATGACCCATGGGAACCTCGCACTGCGACTTTAAGCCGGCCGAGGAGCTGGAGTCGGTGGAGAGTGTAAACGTCCTCACGCCACCGGTACCCTCGTCGCGAATTCGCGCCTTGGCGTTCTCGAGTGGAGGAGCTGAGGGAGCGTCGGTGGAGGTTGCGCTGCGATGTTCCGTTGGTTCCACAAAGGGAGGCACCCAAAAGGCCGCAGCCTGCCGGAGCAGTCCGATGACTCCAGACCCTTCTCCTTCTCCCACGAGGGAGCGGTGCATCCGAAGACGCCATCGCGATTTGACGCTTCCAAGGGCAGCGTCCGAGTGGGGAGGAACAAGGAGAAAGGGCCTCTCCGCCTGGGCGCGCGCCGCAGCGAGCATTGGACCTTCCAGTGCCTGTCCGCCCGCAGCCATCTCCACTTGGGCTTGCCGGGGCCAGAGGAGCAAGCATCCGGCGCAGGCATTGCTGGCATTCGCCATTATCAGAGTCGATGTCAGCGCGGAGCGCAGGGGGACGTCGCCTCCATCGACTTCGGTGGAGAGCTCGACGCGGTACTCAGGGATGAGCTGACCGAGCTCGACGTCTTCGTGCACGCTCTCAGGCGGCCCGCTCGACAAGAAGGGACTCCCCTTGGGAGAGAGCGAGGGTGTCGTATCGCTGCGTCCGTGTGCGAAGTAGACATAACCCACGGTTAGTATAGCGAGGCACGCTGTGGCCTTTAGAAAGTGACGCCGCATGTTGTGTTCACGACTCCCGGTTGATAAATCGAGGGACCGCCTTAATCGCACAATCCTCGCGAGGATAAAATGAAGAAGAATGCATCCATTTTGAGCGTTTCGATTTCGATGGGCATCGTGGGCTTCGCCGTTGTCGTCATCACGTCTTTGCCTGGATGGTCCACCGCGGTGGCGAACCCCGGCAAAATACCTCCGGGATACTGCGCCAAGCAGTGCGATGGCTCAAAACCCTCCGGAACGAAGTTCGACTTCGCCGCCACAGCCAAAACCCGTGGCGGATTCAATCCGGGCGAACCGTCGGGTTCTGCCACGGCTCCCAAGGACCCCTCGGGTGCAGGTTCGGAAACCATTTCTGCTGGGGCGTTCCTCGGCCAAATCGGCTCGGCTGAAGAGTGGGTCAACTCCCAATGCGGAACGAGCCTCTCCAACGATTCCGTCGACACCTACGTCTTGTTCGAACCTTGCGACAGCTCGCTCGTGTATCGCCAAAGCCTAGGCTCTGTGAAGGGCGCCCATATACCGCCGGCTGGATTGACGCCTCCCGCCACCGTGGCGGTCATGGACAGCTTTTTCCAGGCCGCCAAGTCGCCCCAGAACAAGGAGGCGTTGAAGTCGAAGAAGTTCAATTTCCGCAGTCCTATCATCAAGCCCTGCGCCAAGAAGGGGTGGGACATCGGCAAGATGGAGACACTCTACGTTGGTCTTGGCGTGGAGAGCTGCAAAGAGCTGTTCGTTCCGGCGACACCCGGACAAGTCTACACAGGCATGCCGGCGGGTTCGCGCACCAAGAGCCGCACGGACGCGGGACTGAAATCCGCAATGCTCGGCCTCGAGTTCATTCCATTCCAAGTGAAGACTGAGCTCGACTCGCCCGCGCAAGGAAAGGTGTCCACACAAGCCTTCATCCGCATCAACAATGCCGATAGGTACGTGGTCCCTGCCGCCGCGGCTCTGGCCGACGAGGCCAACATCAACGAGACGCGCCTCGACAACGCCTACAGCTGGGACAAAACTATCCCCTTCACCGTTGGCCCCATTCCCATGTCCATCTCGTTTGGGACGCGCGGAAGCGTCGGAGCCACCGTCAACCTTCGTAACGTGAACATGTGGTCAAACGGCCGCGGAGTGCCAACGGCCAAGCTCGACGGATATGCCAACGCGGCGGTCGATCTTTGGATAGCCAAGGCCGGCGTCGAGGCGAATATCAACTTCGTGACCCTCTTCCTCGACAATTACGCTTTCTCCGGGGCGCTCTACGTGAACGTCCCTACCCAGCGCGGCTTCATCTATTCCTCGCAGATCAGCGCTCAGGACGGCGTGTCCGCCCTTTCGGGCAAACTTAACGCGTTCGCGCAGGTCCGCGTGCCGAAGTTCTTCGGGTGGAAGTGGAAGAAGTGGGGCGTCACCCTTATCGACTTCCCCGCCGCAGTTACCGAAGGTGGTTGGCTCTTCAACGAAGGCGACACGAATGTTCCCTTTGGGTGGGAGCTCGCTGGTACGTAACTCCTCGGGCCAGTGAGCTTCCTCGGCCTTCGTCGAGGAGCGCTCTCATTCACGAGGCCAAGAGTTGGCGCGTTTGTTGAGTGAGGCGAGTCGTGCGGTTTCTAGGATGCGTGCCTGGCGTGTTTCGGGACGCTTTGCCTGCAGGATCCACTCGAGGATCCCGCGCTTGGCGGAACGCGGAAAGGCCTCGAAGTAACCAATTGCGCCAGGCTGAGATTTGAGAGCCGAAAGAAGATCCTCTGGTACGCGCAAATCCTCCACGTCGTCGAGCATGGTCCACGTGCCACTGGCTTTGCTTGCGTCCACAACTTCAAGTCCTCGAGGCGTCATTTGTCCTGAAGCCTGGAGTTTTTCCACGCGCGCCTTGTTCAAGCGGGACCATCCACTTCCCGGTTTGCGCGGCGTCACGAGGAGCATAGTGCGCGTGGCGTCGAGTTTCGCAGGGCGGCTGTCGATCCAGCCGAAACAAAGGGCCTCTTCGGCGATAGCGTCGGCGCCCACAAACTCCGGACTGCATCCTTTCTTGAAGGTGACAATCCAAGCGCCCTGCACTTGAGCGTGGTGCTCCATAAACCACGCGCGCAATGCGCATCGAGTCTCCACTTCGACGCGTGGGTAGTTTGTGTTTCCTTGTCCGCTCATTTCTTTGGGCACGGCTGAATGGGGACCTTGAACGTTCCCGAGACCCGGGAGCCTTTGCTCGGGTTGGCAAGCTCTAAACGTCCAGAGACGCTTGTTTCGGATATGTCTAAAATGGTGACCTTTCCTTCGCGAAACATGGAATCGACAGGATCTCCTTCGCTCCCAGGATGATTCAGGGTCGTGTATGTCGCGCCCAGGGAGTCGGGTGACCACGCCATGGAATAGGCAATAGTCTGCCCTTTTTTGGCGGAAGCCGGTAACGAAACACTCACCATTTCCTTAGTCGGAAGACCTTTGGTTGCAGTGATTTTTGGAGAGGAGTGATTGCAAAGCGAGGAGTGCATTCTTCCTCCGGCCGCATAGAACCCAATCCAAATCTTGGGACCCCCGAGATTAGAAACCACCTCGGCGAACATGTCGGAGGCCGTGAACGGCTTTGAGTATAAGGTTCCAGACACGTTTAAGTCCGCGCCTTCATCTGAAGGGTCCGCATCGAGACGATCCCGTACTGGAGTCGAGTTCGTGGACTCTGGCCCTGGTCGTGGGTCCTCAGACTCTTTGGTGTTACTTTCCCGGCAGGAAAGCGCAGCAAGCGAGAGCATAAGGAACATAACCTTGACACCACGCCGCTTGGCTCGTGCGTTCATCTGGAATTCCTTTCTCAGAGACGGGGCAGCGACCACACCGTGGTGGCAACCGACCAAGGATTGCACAGTTCAACCCAGGGTGTGGGAATCCTTCCTGGAGTTTCGCCTGGGCAAAATTGGCGCAAGGCTTGCGAGGGAGGCTCTGTGCGCGAGCTCTTTGCGGGGCGGCGCGCCTTCTCCTTCCGTTCACATTTAGAGGAGTGAACATGAAACTCTCGAAAATCCGGCATGCCTCTTCATCGGCAGCCGTAACCGCATCACTGGTGTTGGCTGCCCTGGCTTTGGCTGGGTGCGGTACCGAGAGAGGGGGCAAACCGATTCCAGTCGTCAAACCCGAAGCTCCCAAGGACACAAAGCAAGGCGAGCCCCTTAAGCCCAAGCCGTCGAAGCCGAGTCCCACCGAAGAGGCCGCCCTTCCTCCTCCTGCGGAAAAGGTCGGCAAAGTGGAAACCTCCGTTGAAAACAAGGGCACTCCCGTTAAGCCTGCCGAGCCGGCCGTCACGCCTCCGGTTCGCACGAGCCCCCTCGGTGCTGAGTACGCCTTCACCGATGTGACCTGTACGAAGGGCAAACTCACCGCCTTGGCGCGCCTAGAGAATCAGCTCAACTCCAAAGATGGTCTCAAGGTGAAAGCCTTTCTGCCCGGCCTGAACTCTTCCGAAAACGACTTTGTCACCCTGCGACGCAATCACAAGTGGATCATCAAGCAGACCGTAGCGGTGCGTGAAACGACCCTGCTCGTGCAAAGTAACGGCAAGGTTCTAAAGTTTTCGGTAGACAAGAACTTCGATGTTTCCACGCCTGCAAAGGGACGACTCAAGCTTGTGCACGGCAAGTACGAACGCCAGTCCGTGCAAAATGTGAACGTCCAGCCAGCGCTTGATCTCGTGGCGGAAATGGTGCTCGATGCCCAGCTCGACGCTGCACTCCCCGAGGAGTTGCGAGATTGGCTTTCTCAAGCACGCCAGTGGTTCCAAGTCACGGTGGCACCCACGCTCAACTCGGCTCTCGTGCGGTCCGTGGTGAACCATCTGCAGGAAACCTACAAGGCCGAGGAACTCGTCAACTGGACTCTCAAAGACGATGTTCTCACCTTTGCAGGCACGCAGCTCCGTCTGCCGGACTTCGCCTTCGCGAACCAACTGCGCGTGTACGATCAAAGCATGTGCGGCTTGGGTGGCGAGGCGAAGCGCACCTTCCGGACGCTGGCCGTGGATCGGTGAAACGAAAAGGAGGCCTCGCGAAGAGGCCTCCGAATGTGCGTTGTGCGGGGAGAAATTGAGGGCCTCTTAGGCCTCTGCAGAGGCTCCGCCCTTACGGGCTGGCGACTTGTCTTTGTCGCCGGCCTTAGGAGCAGCAACGGTCGCTGAGAGGGTCTTGGCGTCGGCAGCGGCCGCGGGTTTGGCACCTGCAGAGGCACCCGCCTTAGCGGTTTCCGAGGCGCCAGCCGCTGGCAAGACTTTGTCGTCGTCGCCAAAAGCACCCTTGGTGCCGAATGCGTCGGCGTTCTTGAGGATGGCAGCCGCCTTGCGAACTTCGGACTCGACCTTCTTGAGTGTTTCGGGATGCTGCCTCAGGTACTCCTTGGCATTTTCGCGGCCCTGGCCGAGGCGCTCGGTTCCGTAGGTAAACCACGTGCCCGACTTCTGGATGATCTCAGCTTCGGCGGCGAGGTCGAGGACGTCGCCTTCCTTGCTGATACCCGTGCCGAACATGACGTCGAACTCGGCTTCCTTGAACGGTGCGGCGATTTTGTTCTTCACGACCTTCACGCGGCAGCGGTTCCCCACGGTGTCGGTGCCGGTTTTGATGGCGGCCGCGCGGCGGACTTCCAAGCGTACCGACGAGTAGAACTTCAGCGCCTGCCCGCCGGTGGTGGTTTCCGGGTTGCCGAACATGACGCCAATTTTCATGCGGATCTGGTTGATGAACACGACGATGCAATTGCTCTTGGCCACGGAGCCCGTGAGCTTGCGCAACGCCTGGCTCATGAGACGGGCATGGAGGCCGACGTGGCTGTCGCCCATTTCGCCTTCGATTTCCGCCTTGGGCACGAGGGCCGCCACGGAGTCGACCACGATCATGTCGACGCCACCTGAGCGCACGAGCATGTCGACGATTTCCAGGGCCTGCTCACCGTAGTCGGGCTGGGACACGAGGAGGTCGGCGGTGTTCACACCGATGCGTCGTGCGTAGCTCACGTCGAGGGCGTGCTCGGCATCGATAAAGGCGGTGACGCCGCCGAGGCGCTGGCACTCCGCGATGGCATGGAGGGTGAGAGTCGTTTTGCCCGACGACTCCGTTCCGTAAATTTCGACGATGCGTCCTCGGGGGAGGCCGCCCGCCCCCAGAGCGAGGTCGAGGCTCAAGGCGCCGGTGGGAACGGTTTCCACCTCGCGGGCCTGCCGCTCGGACTCGGACATGCGCATGATGCTGCCCTTGCCGAACTGCTTCTCGATGGCGAGGAAGGCGGCTTCGATGGCCTTAGTCTTGTTTGCGTTCTCCGACATTCTCATTCTCCGGTGGAAACCGGGCCCGGCTCTCGCACGGGCAGGCCCGGTGGGGGATGGGGGGACGGTGCTTTTATGCCGGAATCCCGGAGCCGGGGAAACCATACATTTGCATGTTCACTTATTTCTACCGACGGAACGGATACTGTGCAAGAGGGGAACGACGTAAAGATCTCACTCCCATTATTTCAAAGCCTTAGTGCGCATGGACACGAAGTGGAACAGGGAACGGGCACCATACGCATTTGCGCCCGGGCCGAACGCATAGCCGTTCTCGCGCCCCGCATAGGCCACTGCTGCAATGTCGAGGTGCAACCAGGGCACACCCTCGGGAACGAACTCTTGCAGAAACGCCGCAGCGTACATCGTCATGGCATTGGACGACCACTTCGCGTTCATGTTCGTGTAGTCGCTCACGAGACCCTTCATGTCGGCAATGGCCTCGGGAAGGATTTCAAGGGCAAGGTACTTCTCACCGACTTGCGCGCCCGCCGCGCGGATTTCGGCCACGAGCGCGTCATCGTTGGCGCACGCCACGGCGGCCATGTTGCCGGCAATGGAAAGGGTGCCTCCCGTAAGAGTGGCCATGTCGACCACCACCTCGGGCTTGAAGGTGCCTGCGAATGCCAATGCGTCTGCAAGCAGCAGGCGGCCTTCCGCGTCGGTGTTGTAGACGTCCACCGTCTTGCCGTTCCATGCGCGGTAAACATCGCCAGGCCTTTGCGCCTCTTGACTCACCATATTCTCAGCGCAGGCGAGCAGGGCCATGACGCGCACCGGAAGCTTCGCGACGGCGATAGCCTCGAGGGCCGCCGCCACGCCTGCCGCGCCAAGCATGTCGTACTTCATGTCGTTGTGGTGCTGCTTGGGCTTGATGCTATACCCGCCCGTGTCGAAGGTAACGCCCTTACCCACGAGCACCAGGGGAGGATCGTTCTCGTGGCCCGCAGGCGCGTATTCGTAGATGCCCAGACGCGGCGGGTTTGCGCTGCCCTTGCCCACGGCCAGGATGCCGCCAAAACCATCTTTGGCGAGTTCGTCTTCGTCGAGGATGCGCGCACGAACGCCGAAGGGGGCGAGGCGTGCCGCCACTTCATCGACGAGGGCGGCGGGAGCTAGGGTGTTGGCGGGCCTGTCGCCCAAAGCGCGCGCGAACTGCCAGGCTGCGCCCAGAGCGACGGCTTCGCCGACCACATCGTCGAGATGCTCGAGAGCCGCGCCTGCTTCTCCGGCGACCACAATGTCGACGTGTGTGAGGGCTCGCTCATGCACCTTCATTGGCTCGGTTCCGAAGGTGTGCTCAAAACGATAGAGAGCGAACGACAAGGCCTCAATTGCCGCGCTCACCAGTGCACGCGCTTCGTCGGGTGTTGCCGCGCAGAGCACGAGCGTTGCGCGGGAGGCGCCTAGGGACTTCCAATCGGTGGCCGCAGTTCCCACCGCCTTGCGCCAGGCCTCTGACGCGCCCACCCCCTTCTTCTCCTTCGCCTGCAACACATCGACACTGGCTCCACGCCAGGTCGCGCGACCTCGGCAGCGCGACTCGTCGGCACCAAAGGCCGCGTGGGCGACGTCCTTCCATTCACAAGCCAAGGCCCTGTCCGTGAGTATCACGCTGACGGCCGAACCCGCCTCCAAAGCGCTCAACGTTGACGTCGTGGCCATCGTCCCGCTCGTGTCGAAGGTGCCTGGGCGTGTTTCCTTGGTGACACGGATGTCCACGCCGAAGAACGTGATCTTGCTTCGTCCTGATTCTTGGGGCTCTCTCATTGCGCCCTCCTTTCATAGGCTGCGGACTCTACGCTAGAATCGGAAACAGCACGAGGGAACCACACTCTCGCGCGCGACAAACGGAGAACCCTGACCATGCTGCTTGCCCACGATCGTGAGAAGACAGTCGCCGTCCTTTTCGGTGGCCGCTCCAGCGAACACGAAATCTCACTGCGTTCCGCCTGTTTCGTGCTTCGCAATGTGCCCCGTCCTTGGCGCATCATTCCGGTGGCCATCGATCGCGACGGCCTTTGTCTTTCGCTCGAAGGCACATTCACCGCCGAGGACTTCTCAACGGTTACGCCCGAAGATCTCGCCATGCTCGTGCGTCGCGAGATCCCGCGCGGCCTGCGCGCGGGGGCTGTGGTGGAGAGTCTCGTCCTTCCCGCACGCCGGGAAGTCATCGAAAACATGCCCGAGTATCCCCTTCGCATCCTCAACCTCGAGGCCGGGGTTTTTTTCCCGGTCTTGCATGGTCCCAACGGTGAGGACGGACGTTTGCAGGGGCTCTTCGAACTCGCTGAAGTGGCCTACGTGGGCTGCGACGTGCGTGCCAGCGTGTTGGGCATCGACAAGCACATTCAGAAAAGGCTTGCTTCCGAGGCGGGCATCAACGTGGCACGCTACGAGGCCGTGGCCCACGAAGAGTGGGGGGAATCTCGCGCCCGCGTCGTGGAACGTGTCAAAAGCCGGATCGGTTTCCCCTGCTTTGTGAAACCCAACGCTTTAGGGAGTGCCGTTGGGTGCGGTCGTGCGAAAGACGAGGCCGAACTCGGCCAGCTGCTCGATGCGGCCCTGACTTACGACGACAAAGCTCTCGTTGAGGAACCCATGACCGGCACTGAGGTCGAGTGCGCCTTTCTGGGAACCGCGGTCAACCCCCGAATCACCATTGCTGGCGAAATAGCCCCAGCGGATTTTTACAGCTACGAGGCAAAGTACCTCAGTGAAGACGGCGCGGCTCAGTACCTGCCAGCCCGGCTCGAAGAGGCTCGCATGCAGGAACTCCGCGCCCTGGCCGCGCGCGTGGCCACCACGCTGGGCCTCGATGGCTTGTGCCGCATCGACTTTTGGAACGCCACTGGGGGGCCGCACGCCGGAACATTCGTGTTCAACGAAGTCAACACCCTACCGGGTCTCACCTCCATCAGCATGTTTCCAAAACTCTGGGAGCACGACGGCGTGGATGGTCCAAGCTGGATTGCCGAGCTGCTCGAAAGGGCCCTTATCAGAGGAAAACTCTTGTGCTCAAGGGCTCATGGCCTCCCGCCGATAGCAGGATAGGCCGGGTCGCACGACGCAGGCCCTCGGGGGAAAAGTGCTTCGCGTGACGCCGGCCGGAGCGCCCTCGCCGGGCAACCCCTCGCTCGGCGTCAATGCCCGTGGCGAGATTTTCGCTTACGGGTATCGAAACCCCCAAGGACTGGCCCGACGGCCCGATGAGTATGGCGGAGGCATGTTCACCTGCGAGCATGGTCCTAACCAGGACGACGAAGTGACGCGACTTGTTGGCGGCGGGAATGCCGGTTGGAACCCCAACGACGGGGCCGGGAACTACAATGGTTACTCCGGCGCAGAGATGACGAACACGACCCAGTTTCCCGATGCCATCCGTCCACTGTACCGGCATACGGATTCCGACGGCATGTCGACGTGCACGTTCCTGCGTGGGGCCTCCTGGAAATCCTGGGAAGGTTCGCTCGTCGTCGGGTTCCTCGCCGGCGAGCGCGCCATCGTCCTTGACGTGAACGCGCAGGGGACGGGAATCAACGGCGCAGCCCGCCAGGCCTTCTCGGGGCTCGGTCGCGTTCGCGCGTTG
>JBIKVI010000168.1:0-9556 GCA_044356935.1 Silvanigrellaceae bacterium
GTATGCTGCGTCGGGTCGCCCCCTAGACCGCCTCGACCTGGCGGTTCCAAGAACGACGCCATCCTTAGGGCCACTTCTCGAATGGCTCCTTTGCTTGGCCTTTATGCCACGGGTGCGTGGATTGCCCAAACGCCGGGTGCGGGCGCCCCTGCTGTCCTTCGGTGTCAAAGGCGTGGGGACGAAGTTCTTGCCCAGAATGGACTCTGGCTCGAAAGGCTAAGCTCGAAGGGTCCGTCGCATGGCCGATGGCCCCCTTCCGAAGGCGACACGAGGATCCGATGAGTCCAGTAGTTTTCTCCGTCGCTGCGGTTTGCTTCTTCGCCCTTGTTTCACTGGGCTGCGTGCCCTCGAAAAAAAGTCCTGCCAAGAACAGTGATTCGTCCGCGCTCAGTTCGGACGAAAACCCCAACGCAGCGCCGGGCGCCTCCATGCCGCGCGCGTATGCCCCGGGCCTGGTGCGGCAGGCGTACTTGAGGGCTCTGGAAGGAGATGAGAAACTCCTGCGCGAAGTGCTGTGGATTCCGACGCTCACGGAATTAGGCAAAGCCCTCGGCGACGCGGGCCAGGCGTCGAGTTCTGCCGAAGGAGCCATTCGACTCGTCCACTCCAAGATTTTCAAGCTAAAGGGAGGCAAGGACTTCACGGCCCAGGAGTTTCACAACACCATCGCCCACGCCGTGTGCTCGCTCGAGCGCGCGACGCGGAGTGCCTCGGGGGTCGACACGGAACATTGCTCGGAGGCACCGACTGCGACCGCTGAAACCGCCAAGGCGTTCAAGCGCTACTCCGCGTTGGTCGAGCGGCATCCGCAGGTGTTGGTTGTTCCGACTGTGAGGATCCTCGACATCAGCGACTACGAAGAGATCTCGGGGCTGCCCGTGGTTTTCGCGGGTGTGATGACCGAAGCCGAGAAATTAGTCGACGGAAAGAAGCTCGGACCCAGCAACTACTTCGATCATGACCTCCTCCATGGTGAGCGTTGGAGCGATGCGAGCACCAGTTTGTTTCCTGCCCAGGGCCTGAGCAAGGATGAGTTCCGTTCGCGCCTCGCTCAGCGCCTCGCGGAGCGGGAGGCTTTCCTGAAGGCTATTGAACCTCTGCGCTCGGGCTCAGGACCGAGGAATTTCGTGGGAAAGCTTGTGCGTAACGGGCTTGAGATTTTCGGCGGACCCGCGCCCGGAGAGGGCGCGCCGCTCACCTCGCGCGAGCGGGTAGATGCGTTCGACTTCTATATGTTCCATGAGCTCCGCTTGGAGTTCCCATCGGAAGCGGGTCTCGTTCCCTGCCCGCGGGCCTGCTGGAGCATTCCCGCCATCTTCGAGCGCGTTGAGGAGGAATGGGCCAACGCCACGCTCGAGTCCGGTTTTGGTCGGCCGCTGGCTCGCCTCCGATTCCGTGAGAGCGACGTCAGCGATGTTCTCAAGGATGTTGGAATAGCCATCCAAAAGCACCTGAGGAACAACCCACCCGGGAAAGCGACCCCTGAATCTGCGCAAGCGACTTTGAGCCGCTTCCGTTGAATCTTGACCACGGGCCTCACGTGTGTCCGTTCCTCAATGGGGAGTGCTCGCGGTGATTGCACGCGTCTCCGTGCGTCCCTCGCTGTCGGTGATGGTGATCCGGTGTTCGCCCGGAGGCAGGAGAAACGCGTAACCGTCGTCGACTTCGCGGGCGGGATAAACGCGCCCGGGCTGGTCGGCATCGAAGGTTGGAATCTGCGCGGTGGCGGGGCCCCGCGCGTGATCGGTGACAACCGTTACCATGCCTTCCATCATCGCATCGAGCAGCGCCTTCCAGCCCCCACGCTGGCGCTCTACCGTAACATCTCTCCACTGCGAATAGGATGGCTGGAATCCCTGACGCGAAGAGCCCACCTCGATGGCGTAGGAGAGGACGCCGGCCTCGCGCCACTGCCAATCGACGTCGGTCCCATCGGCCGGGTAGATGACGTCGGGAGCCGCGCCGAGCGCGTAGGTTCCATTGCGGCCCGCGTCGTCGACAATGCCCGCGCGCATGCGTTCCCCCACTTGCCGGAACAAGGCCTCCGCGGGGTTGCGCTCACCACGGCAGCCGTAGGGATGAATTATCATCTCACTATAGGCGTGATAGCTGATGTTCACCAAGGGGCGAGCTTCCAGCACTAGGGCCATCATGGCCTTCACCTCGGGCTCGCTGCCGGCTTCGGCGCCACGATAAGTGTCGCTGCCTTTGTCGCCGCTCGATCCCCTGCATGCGTTCCACAGGGCGGGATAATTCCGGTTGATGTCGACGCCTCGCAGCCTGCCGCGGTCCTTCCACGCGTTTTTCCTCCAGAAGCGTTGCGAGGAGTGGACGATGGCGTTGCCGTCGGGATTGACCTGCGGCACCACGATGACCCTGTGCGCGTCGAGCAAACGCGTCGTCCAAGGGTCGGATCCGTACGCGGTGGCCAGGGTGCGTGCGATGTCGAAGACGACCTCGGTGGTCATGAGTTCACGCGCATGATGCATGCCGTTGAACAATGCGGCCGGCTTGAGCTTGGGGCCCCGGTCGCGCGCGGTGACCTCGAGGGCCAGGATGTCGCGGCCCTCATGGGTCTTGCCGATGGAGAACACGCGCACGAGATCGGGATGGGTGCTCGCGAGTTGTTCGGCGGCCTCTGCGAGGCGCTCGGGGGTGAGGTAGTCTTCGATGTCGAAAGCCAAAGCTCCGACATCGGAAGGGGGAGCGAACGAAACCTCGAGCCCTTGCGCGTTCAAAAAGGCAATCTCGCCCGCATCGGCTCGGACATCGGCCACACCGTGCGCGGTGTCCACGCCCACGACGTCGAGGGAGCCGAGTCTCGCCAACTGTGCGGTCCGGGTGGACGACGAAGGCGAGAGGCGGACGTGGACGAGGCGTCGCTCCCCGCGCGCGCTCGCTTCGGGGGCAAGGCCCGCGAGGGTCCCAAGCAGTGCCAACACCACGAGGGTGGCCACGGAGGCGCGGGGTCCCTTGCCAGGGTTGTGTCTGTTGTAGGGATGTTGGGAACGTCCTGGGAGCGCACGTCCCAAAGCCCCGCATTCCGTTGTTGCATTGGGTCGTATTGACTTGGCAGATGCCATCGCGTCGTCCCTCCGCCGGCTGTTCGAGGATCCTGGCCGGGCAATCAATGATAAGGGAACACCGCCAATGGACCAAGGAAACATCTCCATCGGCCCGCGATCACGGGGAAAGGAAACGGAATGAGATTCAAGGCCTCGGGCGCCTCTCCCGACACGTTCCGTGAGCGCGTGCGCGCGGCATTGGGCGAAGCCCCTTGCGACCTCGTCCTGCGCGGAGGGCGCGTCCTCGATGTGTTTCGCGGCGTGTTCGAAGCCGGCACGGTGGCCGTCAAGGGGGACGTCCTGGTGGGCGTGCGCGAGGACTATGAGGGAACGCGGGTGCTCGACGTCGCCGGGTGTTACATCGTGCCCGGCTTCGTTGACGCGCATGTCCACGTCGAGAGCTCACTGACGACTCCCTTGCGTTTCCAACAGGCCGTCCTGCCGCGCGGAACCACCACAGCGCTCTGGGACCCCCACGAGATTGCGAACGTGCTCGGCGAGGAGGGAGTTTCGTGGGCGCTGCGCTGCGCTGAAGCCTGCGCTATCGATGGAGGCCTCGACCTCTTCGTGCTCGTACCGAGTTGCGTGCCTGCCACGCACCTCGAAACAAGCGGGGCCACTTTGCCTGCTGCGGCGCTGGAGGCGTTCCGCGGCCATCCCCGCGTCCTTGGTCTTGCCGAATTCATGAACGTGCCTGGAGTCCTCCATGGCGACGATGACGTTGTGGCGAAGCTCACCGCGTTCTCGGGTGGCGTGCGCGATGGACATGCCCCTCAGGTGCGCGGAAAGGCCCTCAACGCCTACCTCTGCGGTGGCATCCACGGTTGCCACGAGTCGACGTCGCTCGACGAGGCCAGGGAAAAGCTCTCGAAGGGCATGCACGTTCTCGTGCGCGAAGGATCATGTGCAAAAGATGCGCGTGAACTTTTGCCCCTGATCGATGCGTTCACGTCCAGCGTCTTGGGCCTTTGCAGCGACGATCGCAATCCAGCGGACATCCGGGCCGAGGGGCACATCGATCACATCATTGAGATGGGTCTGGCCATGGGCATCGCTCCGGAGCTCGTGTTCCGTGTGGCGAGCTTC
Organism: Silvanigrellaceae bacterium; assembly: GCA_044356935.1. Taxonomy (GTDB): domain Bacteria; phylum Bdellovibrionota_B; class Oligoflexia; order Silvanigrellales; family Silvanigrellaceae; genus JADCJN01. Next base: position 4,152 of record JBIKVI010000168.1, read on the forward strand.
GGAGCCGCGAGATCCTATGGCCTCGCCGACCGCGGCGTGCTCGCGCCCGGTTACCTTGCCGATCTGGTCGTGGTGCGGCCGCGCGACGCGTCCGACTGGCGCCTAGGCTTCAGCATCGAAGCCGTCGTAAAGGCGGGACGCGTCGTAGACGCGGTGCGCCTCGCCCAGCTCGCCGATGAAGGCTCGCGCGCCCTTGTTCCTTCTGCTCCGCGCCGCAACATCAACATGGCGCCACTGCCTGCGGATGCGTTCGACGTCCGTGGGGAAGGCATGGCCGTGCGGACCACAGCCATTTGCCGAGTCATTGAGGTCGAGGAAGGACGCCTCCTCTCCACGGAGAGGCGCTTGGCGTTGCCGGTGCGTGGTGGCCGGGTGCAGGCGCTCCCCTCCGAGGACGTCCTCAAGATAGCCGTGGTCGAACGCCACCACGCGACGGGAAACGTGGGCGTGGGTTTCGTGAAGGGATTCGGCTTGGTCGAAGGCGCGCTCGCGGCCTCCATAGGCCACGACTGTCATAACGTTACGTGTGTGGGAGCCTCCGACGCTGCCTTGCGCGCGGCCGTCATCGCGATTGCGGAAATGGACGGCGGTATTGTCGTCGTTGATGGCCAGGGCCGGGTGACGGCGCGCTTGATGCTGCCGGTGGGCGGCCTCATGACACACGACGATCCAGGCAATGTCGCCGACGCGCTCGTGTCGCTCAAGGCGGCCGCGAGGGCTCTCGGTTGCGGGCTAGAGGAGCCCTTCCTCCTCATGAGCTTTATGGCGCTGCCGGTTATCCCGTCGCTCAAGATAACCGACAAGGGCTTGGTCGACGTGGAGGCCTTCGATTTCGTGCCCGTGGTGTGTGAGTGGTGAGTCCGGCTCATCATTTGTTTGAGGCCGTCCGTCCATTCATTCAGCGATTGCAGGTGAAACGACGTGTCGCAGGAGAACTTCTCCGTCGGCGAAAATGGTGACATCGGACACTTCGGAAGCGAGGCCGTTTCTCACTATCCGACGGGGGGTAGTGTCGGGAGGCGCATGGCGCGGGGCACGAATACCTCGAGCGCAAGTTCCGGCCTGGTCATGTCGTCGCGATGGAACGCCATCGAGATTCTGCGTGAGACCGAGTAGAGGAGGTCTCGCTCTCCAGGAATTGTCGTTCGAACGAGGATGACTTTGGCGTCGGGTACGGGTTGGCTTGTTCCTTTATATTCTGGGGATCCGAAGAGTTCCGATGCGAGATTCTGCGCGAGAGGCTCCCAGAAAAAGTCCGATCGATCGCGCAGGGTTTTTTCGCGCTGGACGTCGGGCACTTTTTTGGCCTTGAGTTCGCTTTCCCAGGTCTCGGGGTTCCATCCGTAGACCTCGGCAAAGGCGGCATTGATGGCGGTGGGATGATTCGCGTGAAGTGGCCGGCCTGCGGAGTCGAGCAACCAAACCTCGATGTCCATTGCGGACGAGCGAGGGTTCTTGCTGCGGGCTCGCGAGTAGAGGTGTGTAGCGTTGGCAAGTGGATCGACGGCCCCCGGTGGAAGCGGCGGATTGCGGAAGGCCACAGGTTCTCCCGAGGCCGCAAACAGGGCAAGGATGCGCTCGCCCTCCGTCGTTTGGGGTGACGTCGATTCGTCCTGTTTGAGCGCGTTTGCAGTGGGCTGGGGCTTGACGGCATTCAACCATGGCTTCGCACAGCCCAAGGGCGCAGGGAGGAGCAGGATGACTAGGGCGATGCGCGAACGCAATGACATCGCGACCTCCCGGTATGGTGGAGTGCAGAAAGTGTAAACCATCTTGGTCGTCTAGGCACGATCACCTCTGTTTCGTATCGTCCAAAGAAACAGATGGATGTCAGGGTTTTGCGGATGCGGTTCAGCTTCCAGCGTTCTCGCGCCGAAGAGAGGATGGTTCTGTCTGGCTTCCCATCATCCGCCATAGGGGGGTACATGCGACGCATCGCTTCGTCACTGGTCTCGACCGCCGCCTTGACATTCGTCGTCGCGGCCTGTGGCAATGCGCAGTTCGCCAATTCCTCCAACAAGAAGTCGGCCCTCTCAAAACGCCCTGCGGCCGACGCTGGCGCCGCGAAGACCTCGGCCGGAGTGCGACCCGATGAGCGCGACGCCGGAGGACGTAACGCGGATTCCACCGTGACCCCCACACCGCTTCCCACGCAGCAGCCTTCTCCTTCGGCGGAGCCCATTGAGGCCGCGCCGCCCGCCGACCGGGACGCCACCGCGTCGGTCCTCTCGGGAACGCCATCGTCTACTCCCCTGCCCTCCGCATCTCCCTCGCCTACGGCCATTGCATCTGTTTCGCCTTCGCCACTTCCCGAGACAGCGATGCCCCCGCCACCGGTCGTGCGCGCTTGCTCGGCCTTCCTCCAGGTGCCGGCAAAGTCCAATCCTTGGCTCGCCGGTGCTCCCGATGGCACCCGTTTCCGATACGCGCGAGGTGGAGACGATGTGGCGCCGGTGCAGTCCCCCGTGCTGCACGAAAGCACGTGTGTGACGCCTGGCAAGAGCCTCACGTTCGACACCGACTCCACCGCGAGCCACACGGGCTCGGAGGAGGGGCACAAGGGTGAAGGCAAAGAGGGAATCGCCTCGTTCGAACTCGGTGCGCAGCATGGGTTCTCCGACGTTGCCGCTCCGTTCGATTCCTTGGTGGCCGTCTTCCTTCCCGCGACGCAAGACGCGTCGTCGGCTGCACCCGCAAAACTCGACTTCTCCGATGCCGCCAAACGCGATTTTTCCGAGCTGCGGCCTAAGCTCGGTCAGGTGTTTTTCATCGGCGACGGCAAAACGTCGTCGGGCGATGTCCAGCGTTTCGTAGTTCCCCAGGGGGCCGCCCGCATCGCGTTCGGGAACATGGATTCCTACGAGTGGGTGAACAACGCGGGGGCTCACGAGGTCAAGGTCAACGAGGTGGTGCCTTGAAGGCGTGAAGTCTCGTTGCGGCCCTTCCTAGGGAAGCGTGTCTTGGAACGCCCAACCTGCGTTGGCCACGACCTTGACGATGCGCGTCATGTAGTCGAAGTCGATGAGTTCTACGGTATCGCACGCTTTGTGGTAACAGCGGTTGTCGTCGGGGCGCGTTGCTCTGTCGCCGAAGAAGTTCTCCGAAACGATGGTGGCCGGAACGCCCTTAGCCCAAAAACTCGCGTGATCGGATCGGTTCGTGCAAGCGGGAATGACCTTGAGGCCGGTGCCGAGACGTTCGTTGGCCTCCGACACGGCGCGGGTCAAGGGAATGGAGTCGGCGCGGCCGCAGTCCATAGCGTGCATGGCAGAGTCGCGATCGGCGTCGTAGCCGATCATGTCCATTTGGAAGACGCCTTCGATGCGCGGAGAAGTGCGCGCGAAGGCCTCGGCATACGCCTTGGATCCAATGAGCCCAAGCTCCTCTTGGTCGAAGGCCAGGAACCGGATGGACTTGCGGGGTGCGTGCTCAGCGAACAAGCGAGCGATCTCGAGGAGCGCCGCGGAGCCGGAGCCGTCGTCGTCGGCGCCTTTGTTACGTACGGAGTCGAGGTGAGCGCTGAAGACGACGACCGCGTCGCGATCGGCCCCCCAAAGGGTCGCTTCGACGTTGCACCCTTTATACCGGGGTTTATCGTAACACACCGTGCGCGCCTCGAGGCCGAGTTGGAGGAAGCGGTCGACCATGAGCTTTTGCGCCAACTCCCGCGGGCCGGCGTTGCCGCGATCGGGAATGCGCGTGCGTCCCCCGTCGATCACGACGTCGTCCTCGCCCGAGAGCTCGCGCACGGTGGCTTCGAGTCGGCGCGCGTCGGGCTCGAAGGCGGGGCCTCCTGGCTCGCTGCGCGCACGGGTTGAGTTTATGGAGGGAGCTTCCACCTTCGGGCGCATGCTTTCGCGCGTTGGAATGGGTTCGACGAAAACCCGTGGCTCGGCCGCGAGGAGAGCGAAGCCTCGAGCATCCACCGACACCACCCGCGCGCCATCTTCGGCGAACACGGTTCTCGCCTCAGCGCGGGCGAGCAAGGTGCTTACGTCGAGCGAAGGGTGGCCTTCGAATATCGCCAGGAGCTTGCCTGGAACACGTTCCACCACATGCGTCCGCGCGGCCATGCGACCGAGGCCCTGGCCTGCCAGAGTCACCACAACGCTGCGGCCCTCGCCGGCCGCGTATCGCGCCAGGTCGCGGTTTGGCAGTTGGGCGTTGGGGAGCAGTGCAATTTCGACTCGCGTCGGTGCGCGCACGAAGTCGGAGAGCTCGGGGGCTCTCCCGTGCCCAAAGGCCCACGCTGCCGACGGAGCGAGAGTGGCGGCCAGGAGAAGGAAAGAGAGGCGGCGCTTCGGCATGGGAGACCTCGCGTGAGACGCCGGGAGGGTCCAATGGCGGGCCATTCGGACGTCGGATTCCAGTTTAGACTGGCCGGTCCACCAAGAACAATGCAAGCGCCCAAGTGCCTACCGAGGATGCCCGTCAATCTCCTCCCCGGTTAAACCGCCGCTCCACGGCCTGGAGCACACCGTGGAGGATGTTGGCGTCGCGCTCGGTGAGCGAGGCGCGCTGCAGCAAGCGCCGGATGTCTGCGAGCATGCGGTCGGGATTGCCATGTTGCGTCAGACCCGCTTCCACCATGACCGCGCGCCAGTGCGCAACCAAATGCTCGAAGTTGTCGTGGGTTACTGGGGCAAGCAGATGCTCCATGGTGGGAGACAGCTTCTTCCGGTCGGCCTGGACGCCGGGTTCGAAGTGCGCTCTTGGCGTTCCTCCGGCCTCACCCGCATCCTCGTGGGCGGCGGCTTTCGCCTCCTCGTACGACAGTTGGAACATGCGTGAGACGACCACCGCCACCGCGTGGCTAAGGTTGAGGCTCGGCATGATGTCGGCAGTGGGCAATGAGCAGATGTGCGTGCACTGGAGGATTTGCTCGGTAGAGAGACCCGACTGTTCGCATCCGAACACCAGGCCCGTGCGCCCGAGCCGAGAGAGCCGAAACACGTCGTCGAGAGTTACGTTGGGGTTGCGCAAGTCCCCGGGCTGCGTGGAAAAGCCTACGGAGAAATGCGTCCCTTCGAGGGCTTCGGCGACGGTGGGAGTTTCCTGGAATCCTAAGAGGACGCCGTGTGACTTCTCGCGGGCGTACAGAAGGGCTTCTCCCTCGCGCCAAGCGCAGGCGGGCTGCGCGAGTCGGACGTCGGTGAGGCCGTAGTTCGTGGTGAGGCGAGCTACCGAGCCGACATTGCCCGCGTACATGGTTCCGACCAGGACGACACGGAACGGTTCGAGGAGCCGGGATTGGGCGGACATGGAGAACTCCGGGGGCGTTGGCTTTCCGACACGAGGCGTGCGGCGCACTTTGCATTACTCTAAAGGAGATGGGCGTCGTTCGTAGGACCGACAGGTCGAGGCGGCTGAGGGGGCGACCTGACGCAGCATACATGCGGGTATGT